>CALKVG010000726.1 GCA_937998045.1 uncultured Myxococcales bacterium | reverse complement strand
GGGCTCATGACCCGCCGACTGGCGCGCTGAATGCGTTTTTCAACACGCTCTGAGGTAACCCACCCCGGGGTGGCCCGCGTCCGTCGTCCGGTACACCTCGCGCGCTTCGAGCTCCTTGTCCGGAACCCAGCGATCGCTCAGCTCGAGTACGCCGACGATACGACCGTCGGTTGTCTCCAGCGCCACCTCGGAACCGAGCGGCAGCCGCCGGGCCGCGTCCGCCGGAGCGGCGAGCGTGACCGGCAACGGCCACACCGCTCCGCTCTCGAGCCGCCGCTCGCGCACGACACGCAGGTAATCGCGCGACGTCATGAAGCCTCGGAGCGGCGAGAACGCACCGTTCGCGATCAGCTCGAGATCGCTCGCGCTGCGCTCGTCGAGCCGGACTCGCGGAAGGCGGGCGGCGCGCTCCGCGAGCCTCTCGCGGGCTTCGCCCCGGACGGTGCGGTCGACGAGCTCCCCCCCGTGCGGGCGAACGAGCCCCTTCTTCGCGGCCTCGAGCTGCCGATCCAGTGGCCTCAGGAACCCGAGCGATTCGAGCTTGCTCAGGATCTTCGCGAGGCTCTCGCGCGGCGACTCGCGATCCGTGTGCACGACGACCTCGGGCGAGGTCGGCGGCTCGTACGGATCGTCCACGCCGGTGAAGCCCTTGATCTCCCCCGCGAGGGCGCGAGCGTAGAGCCCCTTGGCGTCGCGACGCTGCAGAACCTCGACGGGGCACTCGCAGTAGACCTCGCAGAAGCGCCCGATCGCCCGTCGTTGTTCGTCACGGATTTCCCCGTAGGGGCTGATCGCGGCCGTGATGGCGCAAGCCCCCGAGCGAGCGATCAGCTTGGCGACGAAGCCGATGCGCCGGATGTTCGTGTCCCGATCCTCGCGCGAGAAGCCCAGGCCCTTCGAGAGGTTCATCCGCACGACATCTCCATCGAGCGGCTCGACGTGCACGCCTCGCTGGGAGAGCTCGGACGCCAGCATGGACGCCAGCGTCGACTTTCCGGATCCGGAAAGGCCGGTAAACCAGACGACGAACCCTTCCGTCGCAGCCATGTCGCGCTCCCTTTCTCGTATTCGAGATCGTCAACCGGGGGACGCACGCCACATGCCCGACTCACGATTTCCTGCACCCTCCTCCTTCGCGGTGCACGGGGCATCTGCTTCGCGGTGCACGGGGTGCACGGTATGCAGCCCTGGTTGCGCATGGCTCGCTCGGCCAGGAGCTCCGACCCCGAGTTGGAGGAGGTGATCCGCATCGCGCGAGTCGCCGCACGTCGCGTGACCGAGGTGTACGCGACGGACTTCACCGTCGAGCTGAAGGCCCCGGGCGACCCGGTGACCCGCGCCGACCGCGAATCGAACGAGCTCGTTTGCTCGGAGCTGTCCGCTTCCTTCGCCGGCGACGCGATCGTCTCCGAGGAGGCCGTGCCCTCGAGCGTCGCGGAGCTCGAGCGGCTGGTCTCGTCGCAACGGATCTGGTTCGTGGACCCGCTCGACGGGACGCGGGAGTTCAGCCAGCGCATCGGCGAGTTCGCGGTGATGATCGGACTCGCCGTCGCGGGCGAGGCCGCGCTGGGCGTCGTGGCGATGCCTGCCCAGCGGTTGACGATCGCCGGCCGGGTGGGCGGCCCGGCCTTCGCGGAGGACGCGCAAGCGGTCCGGCGTCCGCTCGCGGTGAGTGCCGTGCGCGATCCGCGCAAGTCGACGCTCGTCGTCTCGCGCTCCCATCGCCCGCCTCTCGTCGGCGCGCTCGTCGAATGGCTCGGGTTCGCCCACGTGGTCCCGAGCGGCTCGGTCGGGGTGAAGACTGCCCGGCTGGTGCTCGGGGAGGCGGAGGTCTACGTGCACGACGGCGGCGGCGCGAAGCGGTGGGACACGTGCGGTCCCGAGGCGGTCCTGCGGGCTGCCGGCGGTCGCTTCACCGATCTCGACGGCGCGGCCATCGACTACGGCAACCCGGACCTCGTCCTGCGCCGCGGGATCGTCGCCAGCAACGGCGCCTTGCACGAGGCGGTGCTCTCGGCGTGCGCCAGAACCGATGCGAGTCGACCGCGCTAGGACTCACGGGGGCGGAGAGGTGCGGGCCGCGGCCCCTGCCCGAGGCGGGTCACTCGCCTTCCAGCGGCCAGTAGAGGCGCAGCAGCGAGCGCGGCGCGCAGCCCCCGGCGGACGCGGTCCATTCGTCCGCCGTTGTCGTGACTTGGATGGGGTGCTCGCGGCCGGTCGCCAGGTCCGTGAGGCTCGCGAACGGCTGGATCCCCTCCACGTTGGCGCGGTCGAGGCGCAGCGCGGCGCGTGCGGCGCCGTACCGGCAGAGGAGGCCGACCCACTCGAACGCCGTCCCCACGCCGTAGCTGCGCGATCCCTCGGCGAGCGTGCGACAGAGCGCTTGGGGGATCGCGTAGTGCGTCGTCCCGTCGGGGGTGAGGTCGACGCGCCGGTTGGTCCTTCTGCCGGCGTGCGTTCGAGCCGTCGCGGGCGGCAGCGAGTGAACGAAGTCGACGTATCGCCGAACGCGAGCCCCCGGCACGAGCTCGATCGTCCGCTCGCAAGCGACGTCCCACCGCTCCGGCCGCTCCGGCGTGGCCGACAGCGTGAATCGCGCCTCGTCGCGCTTCACGCGCGGCGACGGATCGGAGACGCGGAACGTGAGCGGCTCGACCTCCCACTTGCGCCCGGCGCGGCGTGCCCGCGCGAGCGCGCGGCGGATCGACGGCCTAGGGCTGGTGCCCTTGGGGAAGAACGACACGGAGTCGATGCGCACGTCCTCGCCGTCGAGCGCCATCACGTTGAACGACGGCCAGAGGCGCGCGGCGTCCGGGTCGCGCGTGGCGTGGACGCGCTCGCGGCGGCCTGCGGTCCCCGCGGACGCGAGGAGGAGGTCGCCGCAGGCGGAGGTCATTCCCCGGAGAACGCGCGCCGTCGGCACGTGCTTGTGGCCGTGGAGGAGGATGACCGGTCGGCCGAACGTGTGCAGCGTGGACAGCGCCGTGCCCGCGCCGAGCGCGGTCATCGTGAGCTCCTCGCGGTCGGCGTTCGAGACGAGGGCGGGAACGGCCACGCGCAAAAGCCAGCGCGCGGCGCGCGGCGCCCCCGTGTGATCGACCGCGCTGACGTCCGTGATCGGCGTGGGGATCAGGTGGTGGTGCACCAGCAGGAGGAGCGGGCGGTCGTCGTCGGGGAGCTGCGCGTGTACGTGCAGCAAGTCCTCGAGGCGCACGGTGCCGCCCGCGCCGAGGAGGCCGTGCGGCAAGTACGACGAGTCGTAGGCCACGACGTGAGCGGGCAACCCGTGGAGCTCGGGGGGAACGATCTGCGCCAGGAACGGCGTGCGTGTGCCCGCCACGAAGATGCGCCTCGGTCTCGCCGCCCGGGCGAGCGACTGGAAGAGCGCCTCGCGGTGAGGCCCGACGAGGCCCATCTGGCGGCGGTCGTGGTTGCCCGGGAGGACCACGGTCGGAGTCTGCGGGCCGAGCGCCTCCAGCATCCGGGAATGGAGCTCAAGGAACGCGTCCACGAGCGTCGCCGCGTCGGTCGCGGAGTCGAAGACGTCTCCCGTGATCGCGATGGCCGCGTGCGCGTCGCGCGCCGCTTCGCGCTCGCTCCGCAGCGCTTCGACGAGTCTGTCCAGCACCACGCTTTGCGCGGTCCCCTGCCGCGTCATGTGCAGGTCGGAGAGGTGGAAGACGAGCATCGTCGCGCGCGTGTGCGCGCGCATCGTAGTGGGATTCCGGCGCTCGCGCCGGTGTCAGGCGTCCGTGATCGCGCCGGTCTCGCGCACTCGAACGAGAACGTCGTCTCGGCCCCGTGAGCGCCGGTTCTTGCCGGGTGGGACTCCGGGGCACATCGCCCGGCGCGCGGTGACGCGGATTTTTTCCCGGAGGCCTCCGGAAACTCTCCCGGCAGGTCGGACGGCTGGGGTCGCGGCGCCATCGGGGTCGCCCAGTTCACGCGGCGGGAGCCGCGTTCGTGGAGCGACCCCGAGCGTCGTGACGTGCGGCACGAGCCTTGATCTCGCCGCCGATGCGCTGGGACAAGACGGATGGTTTCCCTCACGCTCCCGACCATCGCCATGGCGGCCGTGCCCTTCGTGGCGCCCACCTTTGCCCGTCCGAGTGGTTCCTGGCTTCCCGGCGGGCACGTCGGCGGCGGACCGGCCGACGGAGTCCTTCTCGCGGTGGAAGGCGGGTGGGGGACGATGCTCGCCGGCGGTGCCGACGCGGCGCAGGGAGCGTGGACGGTCGGCGTTCGAGCGGGGTACGCGTTCGCGCGCGGGCTCGAGCTGCACCTGCGATACGACGACCTGGGGGTCGCGCCGTCGTCCTCGCGGTCGCCCCTTCAGCTCGCGACGGCCGGCCTCCGCTACTCGGCGCCGCTGCCGGTGATGCCCTTCGCCGAGGTCGACGCCGGGCCCGCGTTCGCGCTCGGCGACGTCTTCTTCGGCGCCGGGGTGGGCGTCGGGGTGACGCTCCCGCTCGTGAACCACGTCTTGCTCGACCTCGGCGGGCACGACTGGCTCGTTCCCATCTCGGGCACGCTCAGGCAGACGCTCGGCGTGGGCCTCGCCCTCGCCGTCACGTTCGGAGGCCCTCGATGAAATCGCTGGCAGGCGTACTGTTCGTCGTCCTCGGCACCGGGTGCTCCTACGCCACCGTGGGTCCAGGCCAGGTCGGCGTCGTATGGACGCCCAACGGCACGCGCAACGAAGTCCTGCCCGAGGGCAACTGGGGAATCGGCTGGTTCGACCACGCGACGGCTTACGACGCGCGCTCGCAAGAACGGGACGAGCGCCTCGAGGTCCTCGCGGCCAACGGGCTGCGCATCGTGCTCGACGCGTCGCTCCGCTACCACATCGCGTCCAAGGAAGCGGTGGCGCTCGATCGCGAGCTCGGCGTCAACTACTACGAGGTGCTCCTCGGGCCGACGCTGCGCTCGCAAGCGCGGCGCGTCGTCGGCCGTTACCAGCCGGAGGAGATCTACTCGACGCAGCGCGAGCTCATCGAGCGCCAGATCCGCGAGGGCGTGGAGAAGGCCATCGAGGGCCGCCACGTCGTGCTCGAGGCCGTTCTCATTCGCAACGTGACCCTCCCGGACACGATCCAGCAAGCGATCAACGACAAGCTTCAGGCCGAGCAGCAGGCGCTGAAGATGAAGTTTCTCCTCGCCCAGGCCGAGGGCGAGGCGCAAAAGAGGCTCATCGAGCAGAAGGCGGAAGCCGACCGCGCGCGCATCGCCGCCGAGTCGCGCGCCGAATCGGACAAGATCGACGCGACAGGCAAGGCGGAAGCGAAGCGCATCGAGGCGCAGGCCACGTCCGACTACGAGAGGCTCGTCGAGCAACACCTGACGGACATGATGCTGCGTTGGCAGGAGATCGAGGCGTTCCGCGCGCTCGGCGTTTCGCCGAATGCCAAGATCATCTTTCTCGGGAACGGCCACGGGACGATGCCGCTGCTCGATCTGAAGTGACAGTCAGCGGGCCATCGCGGCCGCAAGATATCGTGCGGTCGTGCGTGCGACCGTCGAGCCGGACCTTCAGCGTGTGTGAGACCCGATAGGTGCAGATCCCGGCGTCTCGGGCAGCCGTGAAGCACTCGGTCGTCGGCTCGTGTTGACGTGAATGCCGACGCATCCTTCGATGAGGCGGGCGCGGACGGCCCTGGCCAGATCTCGCGCAACGGGAACGCGAATGAAGCGGTCATGTGTGCCGAACCCCATTCCAATCCGCAGCTCGTGCTCTCTCCCTTTCCCTTCGTACGCTCGAATCCCGGCGAGCTTCGCGAGCCAGTTGCGATGCACGCGAAGGAAAGCCGGCCCCAGCAGGCCCTCGAGATCGAGAAGGGAAAGGTCGACGCCGAATCGTCCGTGCATCGAGTGCACGAAGTAGTGGCGGCCGCATGCTTCGAACGCCCATACCTCAGCCATCTGCAGGACGACGATGTTTCGACCTCTCCGGGCCACGATTCGCCGGTCGGTGCGGGGTGACGAACGGCTCCGCGGCGGAGCCGCCGACGTGGCCACCGATCCCGATGGGGGGCGGACGTCGTCAGGCTCCCATACAACTTCGCGAACCTTCCTCAGTGCCGACTCGGTCATTGGGTGCGTGCTTGGCGAGGTTCGTCGACGGCCAAACGCAGGCTGTATGCCAACGTGTCTTGCACCTGTACCTGCGGTCGAGATCCGTTGCTTCCCCGAGCCTCGGGCGGAATTCTTCCCGTCGCCGGGAGTATTTCCCTGACCGGCCTGGGCGCGCCGGCGCGCAAAGCGGCCCCGCGCTCCGAAAGAAGTCCTGCCCGAACCCTGGCATGCGCGTTGATGCATCAGGCTTCCAGCGAGGGCGTCGGCTGCGGGAGGCGAGGATGTTCCGCGGAAGCAAGCTGTTCTGGTTGACGCTGTGGGTCACGCCACTCGGGTGCACGCCCATCGTTCAGATCGGGCTTTCGAACGTCCCTGCCCCCGACCCCACGAGAGTAAGCGACGCGATGGTTCGCGACGTCGTCTCCAACGGTCGAGACTCTTGCGGACGTCGCTATGCTCCCGGGCCTGGACCGCTGCGCTACCAGGTCCCACCCTGCGAATCGACGGGGCGAACCGGAGGAACTACTGCGCTCGCGCCACCGGTATCCATGAACTACGCGATGGTCTTGCGCTGGGTTGAATATCGCCACACGGGGTGGTCGTGTCGATGGCTATCGATGACTGTCGTGGGCGGGGTGGCAACGTGCCGGGAACCGAGCTGGACTCACTGACCCGCCAGCGCGATCCGCCGTCACCGGCGCCGCGCAGCTGAGCGCCTAGTGGACCACCGTCAGCCCGAAGCGCGCGTGCACGCGGCGCTCGATTGGCGCGAACGCCAGCCGGTCGACGATCACGCCGACGCCCACCATCGCGATCATCACCGCGACGACTTGCGCGACGTCGGCGAACTCGCGTCCCTGGTAAAGGAGATATCCGACGCCCTTCGCCTGCACCATGAAGAGGAGCTCCGCGCCCATGAGCGAGCGCCAGGCAAAGGAGAATCCCTGCCGCAGCGTGCTCGCGAACGCCGGCATGCTGGCGGGGATGACGACGCGTCGGTAGAGCGTCCAGCCGCGAGCGCCCATCATCATCCCGGCCTTCTCGTAGATGGGCGGGATCATCCGCAGGCCGTCGCGGAACGCGATGGTCATCGCGAACGCGCTGCCCATGAGCAGGACGAAGAGGATTCCGGTTTCGTTGAGGCCGAAGGTCAGCACCGCGAGCGGCACCCAGCTGACGCTCGGGAGGGTCTGCAATCCGAGAAAGGCGCCACCGAGGGCCTGATCGACGGTCCGGAATCGCCAGAGCGCGATCCCGAGGGCGAGGCCCAGGACGATGCTCAGCGCGAATCCGGCGACGAGTCGCCCGCCGCTGACGACGAGCGCGGTGAGGAGCGCGTGGTGCGACGGCTCGCCGAGCAGGAGGAGCGCCGATGCCGCGATGTGGCCCGGCGACGGAAAGACCCAGGGCTTCCAGCCGACGATGCGGTACGCGGCCTCCCAAGCGGCGAGGATCCCCGCCCAGAAAGCCACGCCCCACGCAGTCTCCCTCGCGTTCGCCGATACATGCATCGCGCACTCTCCGTCACGGCCCTCGCGCGTTCGACTCTCCAGGCAGCGACGGGTTGGGGTCGCGACCCGCGGTCGGCCGTTCGGCGAGGAGTTGCTGCAGGATCTTCGTGTCGACGAGGTCGCTCATGTCGACCGCGTACCGCTCGAAGCCCAGGTCGTGCGTCCAGGACGCGAACGCCTTGAGACTCGACCCGTTCGGGTCGTCGGTGAACTTCACACGCCCGAGCGCGGCCTTCAGGATGGAGCCGTCGAGGCGCTTGCCGGTGAGCCCGAAGAGGGCATCGCCGAGCGGCGAGGCGTACGTGCTCGGGTCGCGCGCGAGCCGCTCCGTCCAGACGCGGTGCGCGCGCAGGAGCCGCTCGACGCTGTCGGGGTGTTTGGCGAGAAACTCGGGAGTGGTCACGACGAGCGTGAGCACGAACTCCTTCTCGGGCCAGAGGTCCTTCTCCTCGGCGAGGAGGGTCGCGCCGGTCTGCGCGATGAGCACCTGGCCCCACGGCTCCGGCACCCACGCCGCGTCGAGCTCGTTGCGCGAGAAGAGGGCCGCTTGCTGCGCGTTGTCGATCGGCGTCACGCTGCCCAGGTCGCGGTGCCCGAGGACCTGCGACAGGTAATGCCTGGCCGAGATGTCCTGGGTGTTGCCGAGTTGCGGCGTGGCGAGCCGCCTCCCCGCGAGCTGCGCGAGCGAAGTGATGCCGCTGTCTTTTCTAACGACGAGGGCCACGCCGTTGGCGGCTCCGCCTGCCACGACGCGAATTCCCTGGCCCTTGCTCCGGGCCTGGGCGCTGATGACCGGGCCAGGCCCCACGTAGCCGATGTCGATCTCGCCGGCGAAGAGAGCCTCGATGAGCGACGGACCGGCGTTGAAGAGCCGCGTCTCGAGCTTCGCCGGCGCAACTGCCCTTGCGTAGTCGCCGGAGGCGACGCCGAGGACGGCCTGCGCGTGCGTCAAGTTGGCGAAGTAACCGATCCGCACGACCGGCTGTCCGTCCGCCGTCTTGCGGCAGCCGGGAAGAAGGACGGCGGCGACAAAAAGCGCCGCCGCCGCTGCGAGAACGGACAGCGCTGCCAGGAGAGAACGAGCGGGCCGGCCGGACCCTACAAGTACATGGTTTCGCGAACTTGCGCGTGCGTAGGCGGCCAGCATACCGGGGAGAGCAAACCATGCGGGGTGGCTCGGCCTCTGTCAAGACGAACAGAAGCTTCACAATAACGAAAGGTACCGCCTCCGGCGACGAGTCCCGTGTTTCCATCCGGTGATCTTCTCGCAACTTCTTGCGACTTTGCCGGGCGACCGTTGGCCCGCGCAGGCCCGCGCCTTTACCTTTGGGGCACGAGAAACCGGGGGGATTCGCCGCCACGCCATCGCGCAAGTGCGCGGGCTCCGAAGGCCGCCGTACGGCCACCGCGAGTTTCGCACAATTGCGACAAACGGCGAGGGCCGCCTCGCATAGGCTAGCGCGCCCTCCATCCTCGGTCGCCCTCGACCTTTTGCCCGGGAAAAACCGATGTCCGCTCCTCGTCCGACGCGATCTCTCCCGCCGCAGCTTCCCGGTGCGGAAGCGCCTGTCGATCACGCCCTGACGTTGCTCATGGCCGATGACACCGAGGCCGCCCTGCGCTGGGGTGCGGCCGCCCTCGAGCGGGACTCGAGCACCTCGGCGGCGCCTGCAGCGCTGCTCGTGACGTCGCGCCTCCTCGAGCGCATGGGGCGAATGCGCGCGGCCATCGACGGCCTTCGCCTCGCGGTGCAGAGAGCCATCGAGGCGCGCGACCTGCCGCTGGCCGTGGCCGCCGTGCACGATCTCCGCGCCTTGGGGATCGACGCGACCCCCGAGCTCGACGAGCTCGCCGGGGTTTTCGGTCGCGACTCGCGTCGGCTGCAGCCGGGGGCTGCGCCGTTCCTCCACGACACGGCCGACTTCCAGCCTCTCAGTCCGTTCCTCACGGGTCCGTCGCTCGCGTCGAAGGCGGTGCAAGTCGTTCAGATGGCCCGCCGCGCCAGCGAGGAGGGGGCGGGCGCAGGCGATCCGCCCTTGCTCTCGCCGCTCCCGCTCTTCAGCGCTCTGTCGAAGGAGGCTCTCCGGGACCTTCTGGGGGCGTTCGAAGCCATGACCGTGCCCGCCGGGCACCGCGTCATCGAGGAGGGGCAACCCGGGGACGCGGCGTACTTCGTCGCGCGCGGTGAGCTCGAGATCTCTCGTCGTTCCAACGAAGGCGCGGGCGTGGGCAAGCTGCCGGTGTCGGTGACGCGGCTCGGCGGTGGCGCGTTCTTCGGGGAGAGCGCCCTGCTCTCGCAGCTGCCCTCGCCGGCGACGGTGACGGCGATTCGTCCGTGCATTCTCCTCGTCGCCAGGCGAGCCGCGCTCGAGGCGGTTGCGGCGAGGCATCCGGAGGCGATGACCGAGCTGGCGGCCCATTGCCGGCGGCAGACCGTGTCGAACCTCGGCTGGACCTCGCCGGTGATCGCGGCGATGCCGCCGATCGAGCGCGCGGCGCTCGTCGAGCGGCTCGAGACGCGCGTTTACGCCAGGGGAGACCGGCTTGCCTCGAGCGGCGAAGACGCCGGAGGGTTGCACCTCGTCGTATCCGGCGAGGTCGCCGTCGTGGCGTCGGAAGGCGGAGAGCCGGTCGTTCTCGCGACGCTCGGGGCGGGGGAGACGGTCGGCGAGGTCGAGCTCGTGCTCTGCCGCAAGGTGGCGGCCGACTCGATCGCCGTGCGAGGGACGGCGACGCTCTTCTTGCCACGCGACGAGTTCCTGGCGCTCGTGCAGGAGTACCCGGCGATCCTGTATGCGCTCTATGCGGTGGCCTTGCGCCGTCACAACGAGACGCAGCTCGCGCTGCAGGCGGGGTCGGCGTTCGTGGCCGACGAGTTCCTCGAGCTAAAAGACGCCAGCGCCGCGCAGCTCCCGGAGCCGAAGGCGGACGTGGGCGAGGCGACGAAGCGCGGCGGTGTCGGGAAGAGCTCGGACGCGCCCTCGCGGGTGACCGCCCCGCTGCCTCCGCCCTCCGAGCACGCGGTGGACATCGCGGTGCCGGCGCTTCCCGTCGCGCCGACGATCATCTTGCAAGAGCTCCGCGCCGAGTTGGGCACGTCGAGCGCGCCTCCGCCGGACACGAAACGAAGCAAGTTCCCGGGGCACTCGGCGCGTCCCGATCGGTCCGTATCGCCTTCGGCTGCGGCGCCGGCGCCCACCTCGCTTTCGCCGATGAGCGCGACGCTGCCGCCGGCCGGGCGGCTGCTGCCGTCCAAGCGGCCCCTTTCGCCGGCCCGCCAGACGATGCGCGCCGCCGGGCTCGGGGCCGTAGCCGCGGGCGTCATCGCCGCGGCCGAGCTGGCCTCGCGCGACACGCAATGGGGGACGACGGCCGCCGCCGCGGGAGCCGCCGCGCGCGAGCCGCCCACGGCTCCGCCGGTCGTGACGACGGCGACGGCGGCGACGTTCGACCCACCGGCAGCCCCGCCTCCCGCAGCGATGCCTTCGGCCGCGGCTTCGGCGCAGAGAGTCTCGCGCAAAGCGGGCGCGCCGCCGCCTGTGCCGAAGCGCTCCGCTCCGCCGGCATCGCCGCCGAGTTCGGCGTCGCCCGCGGCGTCGACGGCGCCCGCTGCGCCGCAGCTGGCGGCCTCGGACGTGAAGGCTCCGGCCGCGGCGAAACCCGTCGACGACGACGAGTTCGGAGGTCGGAAGTGATCGCACGCTTCGTCGCCCTGGGCGCCGTCGCGGCGCTCTTGTGCGCGGCTCCGGGCGCGCGGGCGGAGGCCCCGGCCGAGTCGCAAGCCGACGCGCTCTTCACGGAGGGGAAGCACCTCCGCGACGCCGGCCGGTTCTCCGAAGCGTGCACCAAGTTCGCGCAGTCGCAGCAGCTGTCGCCGGGCGTGGGGATCGCGCTCCACCTCGGGGATTGTTACGAGCGGATCGGGCGCACGGCGAGCGCGTGGCAGGAGTTTCGCGCCGCCGAGAAGCTGGCGCGCGAGCACAACGACGCGAAGCGCGAGGAGCTGGCGCGGACCCGCGCCGAGACGGTCGAGCCGAAGATCAATCGGCTTCGCATCGACGTCCCGCCGGGGGCGGCTGCGGCCGGAGCGGAGCTGCACGTCGATGGCGCGGGCATTCCGCGCGTTGCCTGGGACGCTCCGCTCGCGATCGATCCCGGGGACCACGTCGTGGCCTTCGCGATGCCGGGGCAAGCGGCTCGCACGGTGACCGCTCACGTGGAGGCGGCCGCGCCGATCGCCGTCGTGCAGCTCGCCGAACCGGCGGCGCCCGCCGCCCCCGCGCCCGTGCCCGCGGCGGAGCCGGCGGCTCCCGCGCAGCCCCAGCTCGCGCCCGAAGCGCCGGCGGACGGAGGGCGTCGCTGGGTGGAGTACGGCCTCGCCGGAGCGGGTCTCGTTGGCATCGGGGTGGGCGCCGCGCTGCTCGCGTCCAACAGCCAGTCGCCGGCGGCCGGCTCGGGGTGCGCCACGCCGCCGCCGGACTCCGGTCCGACGACCGGCGCGATTATCGCCTTCGGCGCGGGCGGCGCCGCGCTGGCAGCGGCGTTCGTCGTCTTCTTCACCGGGCCGCACGCGAAGGGCGCGTCGATGGAGTCGGCGATCGTCGTGACCCCGGCGCCCGTACCCGGTGGCGGGGGCGCGCTTCTGCGGGCCAGCTTCTGAGAGGCGCGACGGCACCGGACGCGCGCACGAGATCGTCGAAGAGCGCGGCGACCGACACGCTGTCGCGCGCGTCCCGGGAAGTCAGCGCGAGAGCCGTCCCGGCGGCCAGCCCGATCGCCATGCCGCGAGCGAGGGCGCGCACGCGCCGCGCGCACGGCGCCTCGCGCGGCGCACGAGCAGTCCGCCGACGACGGTCCCCGCGAGCAGCCACGAGGCTCCGCCTCTAGCCCCGGGGGCCTTCCCGATCGAGCACTTCGCGCTCTTGCCGCCCGTCGTGGTGCCGCCGCTCCCGTCCAGCGCTCCGGCGTCGATGTCGGAGCCGCACTGGGTCGAGAAGCCGTGCCGGGGCGTGGGGTCGCAGCTGTCGCCGGCGAGGTTCCCGGCGCTGGTCGCGCGCTGACCGCCCGGTGGGTAAATCGTGCAGATGCCTTCGATGTCGTCGGTCGTTGGGGTCGAGGCGCCGGGTTGGTAATGCGCGTACATGACCGCCGTCGCATCGGCGGAGTGCGCGAGCCCGAGGAAGTGCCCGGCTTCGTGGGTGATGACGCTGGCGAGGTCGTAGGCGCCGCTCGGCGCCGGCGACGTCACCACCAGGTCGTAGTCGCGCGAGTTGAGCTCCATGTCGGCGTCGTAGATCTCGCCGTCGGTCGTGTCGTACGTGACCGTCGTGAGGCCGAGCGTGTTGCTGGAGTCGTCGTAGGGCCAGCCGTCGTCCCGGAAGATGATGACGTGCTGGTTGGGGGCGGCGGAGTTGTATTCGACCTTGTCGCAATCGACGGCACCCTCGTCGAACGCCTGGACCGAGGGCGTGCCGCCGCCCGGGCATGCCGCGCCGCCCCATTGGGCAAAAGCCTCGCCGGCGATGCTCTGCGCCTGCGCGAGGGTGATCCCGCGAAGGGGGCTGGCGTCCTTCTGCAAGCTGTAACCAACGCAGAGGTTCTTCCAGTAAAGGAGGAAGATGCCCGCTCCGCCCTGGGCTTCGAAGCACCCCTGGGAAACGGGGTCGTAGCCCGCGGGGACGGCAGCCGTCACGGTACGGCAAAAGGCGGCGGCGTCCCGCGAGGCGAGCGTCGTCGCCGTCATCGCGCAGGCAGCGGCCGCAGCGCAAAGAACGAAACGGCTATTGGGCGCCATCGGCACAACTCCCTCGGGTCTCGACCGCGCTCCGGCGGAGTCGGAGACGCACCGCCCGGACGCCGTATCATCTGCGCAGGCCGGCGCGCAACCGCTCCCCCCCGCGAAGACAAACCTGGCGCTCGGTTGTTGCAGAAACGAAGCTTGCCACGATCTGCCGTGCGCATGTAATTGGCGAGCGTTTTCTCCGTCGAACGCGGAGAAAGGAGGGTCGCCATGAACAAGCGCCTCTGGCTGCTCGCAGCCTGTCCCATCATCGTAAGCATCAGCGCCGTCGGGCATGCCGCGCTGTCGACTCCGTCGGATTCCAAGGTGGCGTTCCAGGCGTCCGGCCCGGCGGGCTTGAAGATCGAGGGTACCACCCCCGAGCTGGCCGTGACCGACGGCGGCGGGAACGTCGTCCTGACGGTTCCGCTGGGGAATCTGTCGACGGGAATCGGCCTTCGCGACAAGCACATGAAGGAGAAGTACCTGGAGGTCGGCAAGTACCCGAGCGCGGTGCTCACGGTGTCGCGAGCCTCGCTGAAGGTGCCCGCAGCCGGGGAGAGCGTCGAGACGGACGTGCCGGGGACGCTGCAGCTGCACGGGCAGACCAAGCCGATCACCGTCCACTACGACGCCAAGGCCGATGGCGCGGGCTTGCTCTCCCACGGCAAGTTCCACATCAACATGAACGACTACGGAATCCAGGTCCCCACCTACCTGGGGGTCACTGTGAAGCCCGACGTGGACGTCACGGCGAGCTTCCGGGTCGCTGGAAGCTAGGCCGCGCGGCGTTCGCGAGGCCCTTACTTTCGAATGGCAGCCGTGCGCGCGCTCGGGTGGACCCTGTCGGCGGCGTTCGCGCTGCTCGTCCTCTCGATTTCGTCCAGCGCGCAGGCCTACCCCTGGATGATCCGGCATGGATACACGGGCTGCACGCCATGCCACACGGACCCCTCGGGCGGTGCGGGCGTGCTCACGGCCTACGGGCGAGCGCAGGGGGATCTGCTGCTGCGCTCGCGGTACGGCAATACCTCGGAGGAGGCGGCGTCCACGGCCGGGTTCCTTTGGGGGCTCGTGCAGCCGTCGGACGGTCTGCGCGTGGGCGGCGACTTCCGCGAGGCGTACTTCAGTCTCAAGCCCGAGGGCAGCCCGGCGACGCAGCAGTTCATCACGATGCGCGCGGACCTGACCGCGGACATCGTCGTCGATCACGTGCGCGCCGCAGGAAGCCTCGGATACGCGCCGCAAGGCGCGCTGGCGGCGTCGCTCACCGACAGCCCCTCGGAGAACTTCATCTCGCGCGAGCACTGGGTGGGGTACGAGTTCGGGGAAGGCGAGTCGTGGCTCGTTCGCGCCGGGCGAATGGCCATCCCCTTCGCGATCCGAAACGTCGAGCACAACTTCTGGGTGCGGACGCTGACCCGCAGCGACTACAACGACACGCAGCAATACGGGGCGGCGCTCGCGTTCAACGTCGACCAGCTCCGCGGCGAAGTGATGGGGATCGTCGGGAACTTCGAGGTCCACCCCGACGACTACCGCGAGCGCGGATACAGTGCGTACGTCGAATTTGCCCCGGTGAACACGGTGGCGGTCGGCGCGAGCAGCCAGTTTACTCGTGCGACGCGCGACATCGTCTACAACGTGACCGACTACCGCCAGGCGCACGGTCTCTTCGCGCGCGTGTCGCCCTATCCGGAGCTCGTGCTGATGACCGAGGTCGACTGGGTGTACCAGTCGCTCACGTGGAACGGACATCGCGGCGGCTATGCGGGGTTCGTTCAGGCCGACGTCGAGCCCACGCAGGGACTCCATTTCATGGCGACCGGCGAGGCGATGAACAGCGGCAGCGCGGGCGAGCCGTCGTCGTTCGGCGGCTGGGTGTCGTCGGTATGGTTCTTCGCGCCGCACCTCGATCTTCGTCTGGACGGCGGGTACCAGACGCTCGGAAGCCCGGTCGGGTACACGAACGTGTGGATCTGGCTCGCCCAGGCCCACGTGTTTCTTTGAGCGCGGTTTACCGCGCCGCCCGTCACGCAGCGCCGCTCACGCCAATTTCCGGCCGATCGACTCGGAGGGAGAGAGTGCCGGCGTGCTATCTGCACGCCGGCCGATGGTGACCCAGAGCCCGCCTTCGTGGGCGAGCGTCTTCATCCAGCCTACCTGCGACGCCCAGTTCTCGAAGGCCCAGTCGTCGTCGGCGGGCTGGAACAAGGCGTCTCCCTCGAGCGGCTCGCCTCCGAAGAGCGAGTCGGGGTACGTGCGCAGGTACTCGATGCCGCACTCGCGGAACCAGCGCTGCACCTCGCGCGTCGTGTGGCGGTGCTCCTCCGGATGCATGTACTGGTCGCGAAGCCATGCCTCGCGCCGCGCCGGCTCGGCGGCGCGGTCGCGAAGCACCGGGTCGAGCGGGATGTACTTCAGGCCGGTCATTCGTCCGATGGCACGGCGCACGCGGTGGGGAATGCGCGCCCACGCGTTGTAGAGGCCGAGGACGACGATGCCGCCCGGCCGCGCGAGGCGCGCCAGCGCAGCGAACGACGCGCGCGGATCGGGCGTGTGATGGAGCACGCCCGACGAGTACACGACGTCGAACGCCCCCTCCCGCAGCCCCGAGCGCCGCAGGTCGGTCTCGACGAAGAGCACCCGCTCGACGCCGAATCGCCGGGCAGCGCTCGCCCCCAGTTCGAGCGATGCGCGCGTGAGGTCCGCGCCGATGACGACGCGGTTGGCGGTCGCCAGGAAGAGAGACATCTGTCCCGTCCCGCACCCCACCTCGACGATGCACGCGTCGCCGGGAATGGCTCGATCGAGGAGCTTCGCGAACTCGCTTCGGCCGGCTCGCGCGCGAAGGCTGCCGAGGCTGTCCTTCGGCGGGTAGCCGGGGAACGGCGCGGCCGTGTAGAAGTCGCGCACGACGTCGGTGCGCGCGTCGCCGGCTTCGCGCAGCTGCGGGGTCCCGCCTTCGACCGCGTACATCTTGGCGCAACCGGCGCAACCCAGGTGGCCGCCGCGCTCCCGCAGGGCGCCGCGGCAGGAGGGGCAGGCGAGCAGTCGGGTGGCCCACCCCAGCGGTGAAGTCGTTCGAGGCGGGTACGTCGCGACCATTCGCCGAATCGGCTCTAGAAGATCGTGTAGATGAAGGGGGCGAGCACCTCGACCGTGCTTGCCAGCACCAGAACGAGCCCGGTGATGCAGAGGAAGACGACGAGCGGCACGAGCCAGCGGTTGCGCTTCTCGCTCTTCCACATGCCGCGCGCGAGGTCCGCGATGGACGGAGCGGCGCTGGCCACGACGGTCAGCCCGCGTCGAATCTTGCCTCTGCGCTTGAGGATCATTCGGCTGCTTCTTCCTTTGCGTTGAGGCCGGCTTCCTCCTCCGGGGCGCCGGAGTCGATTTCTGCCGTGCGGTCGGCGCGTTTGGTGACGACGCAGCGACCCGCGACGAGCATGTCGATTGCGCAGCGACGGAAGGTCGAATACCCCTCGACGGCGCGGTTCACGATCGGTTCCCCGGCCAGGTTGAAGGACGTGTTGAGCAGCACCGGGAGACCCGACTTGCGGCCGTACGCCTCGAGAAGCGCGTGGAAGCGAGGCGACACATCGCGGTCGACCGTCTGAAGGCGCGCCGTACCGTCGACGTGCGTCACCGCGGCGAGCCGATCGCGGTGCTCCGGGCGCACAGGGAACACGCCGGACATGAAGCGGCCGAGCCGGTGCCCCCCCGGCGGCAGCTCGAAGTACGTGCTCGCGTGCTCTGTGGGAACCGCGGGGGCGAAGGGGCGGAACTCTTCGCGGAACTTGATGCTCTTGTTCAGGCGATCGCGCTGCTCGGCCGTGTGCGGAGCCGAGAGAATGCTGCGGTTGCCCAGCGCGCGCGGCCCGAACTCGGTTCGGCCGTCCATCCAGCCGACGATCTTCCCGGCCTGGAGCTCGCGCACCACGCGATCGAGCACCACGTCGTCGTTCGGTAACTCCTCGGCCGGGAGCCCGTCCTCGCGGGCGACGCGGAACAGCTCTTGCGGATCGAGCGCAGGCCCCCAGTAGGGATGGTCGGGGAAATCGCGATCGGGGTTGCCGAAGAACACCCGATCGGCGAGGAGGGCGGCGCCGAGGGCGCACCCGGCGTCGCCCGGCGCGGGCGGAACGAAGACGCGCTCGAAGCCGCTCTCGCGGAGGATGCGCGCGTTGCAGACCCCGTTGAGCGCCACCCCGCCGCCCAGACAGAGGTCCGGGACGTCCAGCTCCTTGCGCAGGCGCGTGCACATCTCGACGAGGATCTCCTCGAGGACGTGCTGCACGCTCGAGGCGACGTCGGCGAAGCGGCGTCCCTCCGTCGACGTCGGATCGAGCGGCTCCCAGGGGGCTCGCGGCGGGCCGAAGACGTCGATGAGCCGGTTCGAGAACGAGCGCTTCGCGTTCGTGTGGTACTCGAAGTACCTCATGTCGAGGCGGAAGCCGCCGTCCTCGGTGCGCTCGACGATCTCGCGCACCCGATCGGCGAAGCGTGGACTGCCGTACGAGGCCAGCCCCATGACCTTGTACTCGCCCTCGTTGACCGGGAAGCCCAGGAACGCGGTGAACGTCGAATAGAGCATCCCCAGCGAGTGCGGGAAGCGAATCTCGCGAAGGAGATCGACCTCGACCTTGGCGCCCGCACGCTTGCCCCGGCCGACCGTGAGCGCGGCCCACTCACCGACGCCGTCGGCGGTGAGAATCGCTGCGTCGCGGGTGGGGGCCGTCAGCATGGCGGCTGCGGCGTGGGACCGGTGGTGCTCGCTGAAGAGGATCTTGTCGCTCGGGACTCCGAGCCAGCTCTTGATCAGGCCCTTCACCCAGAGCTTCTCGCCCAGGGTGCTTTTCATCGCGTGCGGGAAGCTCGAGAAGGTACGCGGCCACTCGCGAAGCGCCATCGTGAGAATGCGCTCGAACTTGAGCATCGGCTTCTCGTAGAAGACGACCGCGTCGAGCTCCTCCGGCTCCAGGCCCGCCTGATTCAGGCAGTATTCGATCGCGCCGACGGGGAATGCGGCGTCGTTCTTGCGGCGAGAGATGCGCTCTTCCTGGACGGCGGCGACGGGCATTCCGTCGACGAGGAGCGCCGCGGCCGAGTCGTGGTAATGGGCCGAGATTCCGAGGATCTTCATCAGTATTGCGAACGGAAGGAGAAGCTCCGGCTGGCGACGCTCGTCCACCCGCTCGGGACGCGGGCGCGACGTTCGGCATGTTTGGCGGCGAGCGCGAAGAACGGCAACACGACGAAGTATTGAAGTCCGAGGATGAGGGCCCCCATGACCCCGGCGAACGCCGCGGCGAAGCGGAGGTACAACTTCCCGACCCTGTGCAAGCGCGCCATCCAGAGGCGCACGCCGTGCTTTCGCGGCGACACACGCTCGAGTTGCTTTCGCGTGTAGTTCATGTGGAATGCCTCGTCGCGCAGAATGGTCTCGAACACCGCGCGAGTGTCCGGGTCGCCCGCGAGCACCTCGCGATAGACGGCGAAGCGCATCGCCGCGGCGCGCTCACTCAGATGGAGAAATGCGAGCAGCGTGTCGTCGTTTTCATGGTCGACGTTCAGGTCGTCGAGTCCGCGTTCTCCTGGGGCGAGCCAGTTGGCTTCCACGCCCGCGCCGCGGCGGGAGAGCGACGCGAGCATCGTGCGGCCGCGCTTGCGAAACATGTCTGCGTGGCGCAGCTCGTCGGAGGCGTGACGCAGATAAAGCCGGCGTAGCAGCGCATCGCGCGTGAGCTCGGCGGCGCGCGTCAGATCGCGACCGCCGTCGGCCTCGGTCTCGGCAAACCGAAGGAGCTTGTGCGCCCGCCTGTGCGCGTCTGCCCAGACCCAGCGGTGGACCGGCTTCAAAAGCGCATCCATCCCCGCGGGCCGGATGTGCAAGGCGCGCTCTGGCGTGGGCTGCGTCCCGATGTCGCCCATCGTCGGAAAGGTACTCAAAAGACAGGGGTGAAGCCAGCGTACAGGCCGCCAATGCCGATGGTGATGCTCCTCGGCGATCGACGTTTTCACGCTTCGCATGCCGCGAGGGCAACGCCGAGTTGCGCGATCAGCTCCGTGGCCGAGCACTTCAATGCCACTGAACCTCGGCGAGGCATTTGGCAAGACAGGCGCGAAGGGCGCACTCGCTATCGCGTCGTACTCGCCGCCGAAGCGCCGACCTCGCGTGCTACACCCTCTCGCTCCCCTCGTATTCTCCATTCCCCACGCGCCTCTCGCCGTGCACCCGCTACGAACCGACCCGTGTCCGCCGAAGACGCACGCCGACCTCGAATGGGGCCGCGTCCTCGCCGCGCTCTCCGACCGCTGCACGGGCCCGCTTGGCCGTGACCTGGCGGCTGGACTGCCGTTCGCCGCGACGCGCGACGAAGCCCGCGCGTTCCTCGCTCAATCCGCGGAGGCGCTGCGATCGCTCGAGGAGGGGCGCCCTTTGCCCATGGGCGAGGTGGACGACGTGCGCGAAGCGATCGAACGTGCGCGGATCGGCGGCGTCCTCTCTCCGGTCGAGCTGCGCTCGCTCGGCCGTATGCTCGGCGGTGCGCGAGGCCTCCGCCGATTCCTCGCGGCGCGGCGTGCCGATCTCCCCGCGCTCTTCGAAGCGTGCTCCACCGACCCGACGCTCGACGACGTCGCCGACGAGATCGCGACCAGCTTCGAGCCGGACGGTACGCTCGCGGACCGTGCGAGCCCGCGACTGAAAGAGCTGCGCGGCGAGTTCCACGCGGCGCGGCAGCGGATGCTGTCGCGCATGGAAGATCTCATGTCGCGCTACGAATCGGTGCTTCAGGACCGCTTCGTCACCGAGCGCGAAGGGCGCTGGGTGCTGCCCGTCCGCAGCGACTCGCACGAGCGGTTCCCCGGGATAGTGCACGCGACGAGCTCCAGCGGCGCCACGCTGTTCGTCGAGCCGCGCGCCGTCGTCGCGATGGGCAATCGCCTGAAGGTGCTCGAGGCGGAGGTCAAGCGGGAGGAGGAGGCCGTGTACGCGCGCCTCACGGCGGTCGTCGCCGAGGTCCTTCCGAGCGTGGACGCCGCCGCGCGCGCGCTCGCGCTGTCGGACGTGCGCGCCGCCGTCGCGAAGCTTGCGCGGGACCTGTCGCTCGTCTTCCCCGCGGTCCTCGACGAGCCACGAATCGACCTGAAGAAGGCGCGCCATCCGCTCCTCGCGCTCGACCTGCCCGACGTCGTCCCGAGCGATCTGACAATCGAAGCGGGGCACGCCATCGTCGTGAGCGGCCCGAACGCGGGCGGCAAGACGGTGGCGCTCAAGACGATGGGGCTGGCGGCGCTGATGACGCGCGCCGGAATGCCGGTGGCCTGCGCCGAGGGCAGCTCCGTGGGTCTCTTCGACGTCGTCCTGACCGACGTCGGCGACGACCAGAGCCTTCAGAAGAACCTCTCGACCTTCAGCGCCCACGTCTGCAACCTGGCGGCCATCCTGCAGGAGACCAACCTCGGCGCCCTCGTTTTGCTCGACGAGCTCGCCGGAGGGACCGACCCGCGCGAGGGCGAAGCGCTCGCCGCGGGGGTGCTCGACAGCCTGTGCGCGCGGGGCGGCGCCGTCGCGGCCACCACACACTACGAGGGCCTCAAGGCGCTCGCCCTCGGCGACGCTCGCTTCGCGAACGCCAGCGTGGGGTTCGATCTCGCGACCATGACGCCGACCTTTCGGCTCGCGATGGGAATTCCCGGCAGCTCGAGCGCGCTGGTCGTGGCACGGCGGTACGGGATGCCGTCGACGGTCATCGAGCGCGCCGAGCGATTCCTCACGCGAGAGGAGCACAATTTCGAGGCGCTGGTGAAGAAGCTCCACGACGAGCGCGCAGCGCTGGAGCTGGCGCGCTCGGCGGCCGATGATCGCGAGCGCGACGCGCGCAACGCGCGCGCTCGGCTCGAAGCCGAGCTCGAGGCCGCCAAGTCCCGCGAGCGCCGGGCGCTTGGGGATGAGGCTCGCGAGCTGATGGAGCGGCTGCGGCGAGCTCGCGAGGAGCTGCGCGCCGCCCAGGCGCGCCTGCGCGCGAAGAAGGTCGAGCCGGAGGCCGTGCGAGAGGCCGAGCGGACCATCGAACGCGTATCGCGTGAGGTCGCCATCGGCGGCACGCTCGAGCCGCTCGTCGCCAAGATCGACGAGGCGCCCCGCGACGTCGTCTCACCGGCGGAGCTGCGCCGCGGGCTGCGCGTCTGGGTCCCGCGGCTGCGCGCCGAGGCGGAAGTGGTCGAGGTGCTCGGAGGCGAGCAGGTGCGCGTCGCCGCCGGGCCGCTCAAGCTCACGGTCGCCGCGGGCGAGCTCCGTGCGGCGCCTCACCGCGACGCTCCTTCTCGCCCCGCGCTGCGCACCGGGGCGGCCAGCGCGGAGCCCATGCCCGAGGAGCCGGAGCCCCTGCAGACGCGCGACAACACGTGCGACCTTCGCGGGCTGCGCGTCGACGACGCCGTCGCGATGGCGACCACGTTTCTCGACCGCGCGCTCAGCGAAGGCCAGCGGGCGGTGTTTCTCCTTCACGGTCACGGTACGGGGGCCCTACGCGACGCCGTACGAAAGGAGCTGGCCCGCTCGGCGTACGTGGCGCGGTTCCGTCCGGCAGACGCGAGGCAGGGCGGCGAGGGCGTGACTGTGGTGTGGCTGGCGTGACCGGTTGACGAGCGGCCTCGACGACGATTCGTGCGTAGAAACCGCAGGAAGGTGTGGCCGTGGCGACACCGTCGGGTGCGCACCTCTGGCGGCGCACCTCTTGCGAGGGCAGCTCCGTACTGGACACGGTGCGCGACCACGCGCGCCGTGCCCGTCGCAGGAGCCAAGACCTATGAAATGTACCTCCTATGTGACAATCGTTCCCATTCTTGCTGCGCTCGGCGCGTGCTCTTCTTCATCCAACTCACCCAACCGAGCGTCGTCGACCGGCGGTCGCGACGGGTCCGCGGTGGGCGACGCAGGGGCCGGCGATGACGGCGCGGGCGACGGGGCCGCCACGGGCGACGACTCCAGCTCCTCGGCCACGCAGTACTCCGCTTCGCTCTCGGGCGCGCAGGTCGTTCCCGCCGTGCTGACCGGGTCGGCGGGCACCGCCAAGCTGGCCCTCCAGGCCGACAACGTCACGCTCACCTACGACATCACGCAAAACGTGCCCAACGCGACGTCGGTGAACATTCACATCGGCGCACCGGGGGAGGTCGGCAACACCACCCATCAGCTCATGCCGGTGAGCGGGCACATGACCGGATCGATCACGCTCACGACCGACGAGCAGAACGCTCTCACGCCCGACCAGCTGTACATCGACGTCGAATCGTCCGCCCACCCGGGCGGCGAAATTCGCGGTCAGGTGACGCTGCCGGGAGCCACCATCTTCGTCGCGAAGGCGAGCGGTAGCCAGGAGGTGCCGAGCGTCACGACCGCGTACGCGGCGCACGCCTCGTTCATCATGAGCGCCGACCAGGCGACGATGGTCTACCACGTGGTGACCACCGCCGTTCCCACCGACGTGAGACTCCAGCGGGGGATTGCGTCGCTCAACGGTCCGACCGCGTATCCGCTGACGCCCATCGGGCAGACGATCGATGGCACGCTGCAGCTCGGCGCGAGCGACCCCAGCGACCTTCAGAACGGGCGCTTCTACGTCAACATCGTCACCGCGGCCAACGCGGCCGGCGAGCTGCGCGGTCAGGTCCTCTCCCCCGGCGAGACGCTCTTCACCGGCGTCCTATCCGGCGCGAACGAAGTGCCGCCCGTCCCGTCGCAGGCGACCGGAGCTGCGCAGTTCGTGCTCAGTCCGGATCAGACTCAGCTTCGATACGAAGCCGACGTGAACGGCATCATTCCGACCGCCGCCGAGATCGACAACGCCCCGCCGGGACAGATCGGTCCGACCCTTTATCAGCTCACGCTCGCGCAGCAGGGCGTCCTGGGACAAATGATGATGGCTGCGGGCAACCTTACGAAGCTGATAAACGGCAACGTTTACATCAACGTGCATACGGCGAGCTACGCGAATGGAGAGCTGCGCGCCCAGCTCGTCGCGCCGGTGAACGCGAAATCCCCGTAGAAAGACAGAAACCGAAGGCAGAAGCGGGTCAGACGCTGATGGCGCCCTTCCGGAAATCGCTCCTCGCGATCTTCACGTTGACGCACGCGGGCACGCCGCAGGCGAAGGCCTCGTCGAGCGCCGGACCGAGCTCCTCGACGCGCTCCACCCACCAGCCCCGGCCGCCGCACGCTTCCACGACCTTCTCGTATCGCGTGTAATCGAGGCCCGTGGCCACTGCGCGGGCCTCTCCGTAGATCTCCACCTGCCCTCGCCGGATCTGGGTCCACCCCGCGTCGTTGCCGATCACCGCGACGACGGGGATCTTCTGGCGAGCCATGGCCTCGAATTCGAGCCCGTGCAGGCCGAAGCTCCCGTCTCCGTAGACGAGGACGACGCGCGCGTCGGGGCGCGCGAGCTGCGCCGCCATGGCGTAGCCCGGCCCGACCCCCAGCGTTCCAAGCGGGCCGGGGTCCATCCACAGCTGCGGCCACTCGAGCTTGAGGACGTACGCAGCGGTCGCGACGAAATCCCCGCCGTCGCCGACCACCACGTCGTTCGGGCGGAGGCGCTTGCCCAGCTCGGCGCACACTCGCAGCGGGTTCGGCGGCGAGTCGTTCGAGTCGATCTCGGCCAGCATCTTGTTGCGCCGCTTCGTCTCGTCGGCTCGCACCGCGGCGAGCCACGCGCTCGCCCCCTTCGTGCCCACGGCCTCGAGGAGCTGCTCGAGCACGAGCCCGGAGTCGCCGTCGATCGCGACGTCGACCTGGCGGTTGCGACCCAGCTCGTTGGCGTCAAGGTCGACCTGCACGATCTTGTCCAGGCGGCCGAGCACCTTGAGAACCTGACC
>CALKVG010000725.1 GCA_937998045.1 uncultured Myxococcales bacterium | reverse complement strand
ACACGCGTAAGATCGTCGGCAGCGTCAGATGTGTATAAGAGACAGGCCCATGCCGCCTCGAGCAGGAGGCCGCATGGATGACGAAGTATCAACGGATGTGGGAGGCACGTTTCGAGGAGCTCGACGAGCTCATCGACGAACTCGCAAAGACGAAGAAATCCTCGCGCTAGGAAACGCGACCGAGCTGCGCGACGAGCGACACACACCGAAAAAAGGAGAACCCCCATGAGCACGGGAAACGGAAGAGATCAGGCGACGAAGAACCCCACGACCGTGGAGCGACGATCCGACCGCGAGCTGGTCGTGACGCGAACGTTCAACGCCCCCGCCAGGATCGTCTTCGACGCGTGGACGAAGCCCGAACTCCTCAAGCGCTGGTGGGCACCCAAATCCATGGGCGTATCCCTCTTCAGCTGCGAGGTCGATGTCCGAGTGGGCGGCCGCTATCGCTACGTCTTCGGGCGCGACCCGAAGCAGGCCGTGGCCTTTTCCGGCACGTACACCGAGGTCACGCCGCCCTCGCGTCTCGTCTGCACCCAGCTCTTCGAGCCGATGCGCGATGCCGGCGAAGCGATCGTGACGGCGACGTTCACCGAACGCGACGGGAAGACGGAACTCGTGCTCGTGCAGGTCTTCCCCTCCAAGGAGATCCTCGACGGCACCATCGCGTCGGGCATGGAGAAGGGCATGCGCATCACGTACGAGCAGCTCGAGCAGCTCGTCGCTTCGATGACCGGATCCGTCGACGGTACCGACGCCGTTTCGCCGGCGTAACCTACCGCCCGACGCCGGCTTCAGTTCCGACCGGAAACACGCGACGCGCCGCCCGGCGGCGTCGCGTGTGTCACTGGTTCGGCGGCGCGGCGCTGATCCGGCCCAGAACCGACTGAGGATCGCGCTCGAGCGCCAGATCGCCGAGCGAGACGATGCCGACCGGCCGATTGGTGGCGTCGACGACCGGTAGCCTCCGCACGGCCCTGGACCTCATGACATCGATCGCGCGATCGATGTCGTCGTCGGGCGACAGCGTCGTCAGTTCGCTCGAGCAAATGTCGGCGAGCCGCGTCGTCGACGGATCTCGGCCCTGGGCCACGACGCGGACTGCGATGTCGCGATCCGTGACGATGCCGGCGAGTCTGCCGTCATGGGAGATGAGTACGGCGCCGACGGAGGCGGTGCGCATCTGGCGCGCTGCCTCGACGACGGACGTCGAGCGGTCCAACTTGATCGGCTTGGTGTTCATGACGTCACGCACTTGCTTGGCCATTTCACCTGCTCCTTTCGCTTTGTCGGCTCCTCTCGAGGACCTCGAGGCATGCAACCCGCATGACACGTAAGCCGCACGCATCGCGCTCGAGTTGGCTGCTCTCCTTGGTGATGGTGGCGCACAGCTCGAGGGGCGCATCGGCTCGAGGTCCAGATCGGCGATCGCGGCGCTCGATGCCCCCCGGGTGTGCGTGATCCGCCGGCTTCTCGCCGAATTGGGCGGTCAGCAGAGCGTCCGTATCTCGAGGGACGTGCCCCAGACGATGGGCGCCCCAGCCAGGCCGATCAGCTCGAGTGTTTGCGGGCCGGCATCTGGGGCACCAAGAACGTCTGGGGTCGCGTCGTCGCCCTCCGCCGACGCAGCCAGAGATAGACGGCCGCGAAAGCCACGGGCGGAACCGACAGGGTGAGGATTCCCCAGACCACGTTCACCTGCCAGACGTCCGCACGAAACGCGCTCGCGGCACGGTCGTCCAGCGCCGCCATCGACACGAATACGAGAAACACGAGGCCGCTCGCTCCGAATGCCGTCCGAAACGGTCGGTCGCTAGGACTCTCCAGCAGGTGACGGCCATGAAGGGGCTGCGGATAGATGCGCTCGTCGACCAGCGGGTAGAGCGCGCACCCGCCGAAGACGATCAGAGGAAGCACCACGGCGCCGTAGAACGGATTCGAAAAATGGGCTCCGATCAGGTGGAAGTCGAGCTGGCGGGGTAAAAGGCGAAACGCGCCTTCGATCCACATGAGAAACCAGTCCGGCAAGAGCGGCGCGTACGCGTTCGTGTACTGGAACGGGCCGTAGACCTCGACGGCTTCCACCGGAAAGAAGGTGGACATCAGCGCGCACCAACCGAAGACGAGAAATGCGACGACGGTCGTGCGCATCGTCTGGACGGGCCACAGGGGCGAGCCGACCTCGAGACGTTCGCTGCGGCCTGGGCCGGGATGGTCGGTGTGGGTCAGACGAATGACCAGGAAGAGATGCGCGCCCAGGAGCGCGACGATGAGCGCCGGACCCACGAAGACGTGGAGGATATAGAGCCGGCCGAGGATGAGCGGTCCGGGGAAGGGTGCGCCGAAGGCGAGGGTCGCCAGCCAGCCGCCGATCCACGGGACCGACCCGAGCGTCGTCATCAGCATGCGGATGGCCGTCCCGCCTCGCATGTCGAACGGAAGGCAATAACCGCTGAAGCCGTTGATGAGGGCGAGCGCCAGGAGGACGAGCCCGACCCACCACGTGAGGTCGCGCGGCCTGCGGAACGCGCCGGTGAAGTAGACCCGTGCCGCGTGAGCCACGAGTGACGCTAGGAAGAGGTGCGCGGAAAAGTGATGGAACCGGCGCACGACGAGTCCGAACGGGACGCGCGCGTCGAGATCGAGCACCGAAGCGAAGGCGCCGGGTAGCGTGCGCCCCACATAGGGCGTGCTCGCGCCGTGATACGGGGCGAGAGATGCGCTCGGGTCGAAGAAGAGCGCGAGGTAGACCCCGCTCAAAAGAAGCCCGACGAGCGAGAAGAGAGTGACCTCGCCGAGCAGGAACGACCAGGCGCCGGGGAAGAGCCGTCCGACGGCGCGGCGCAGGGGGCCGCGAAATCCGGTGCGATCGTCGAGCGCGTCGCCGAGCCGGGCCATCGGCGTGCCTCAGCCGGCGACCGGCCCGATCGGACCCTCGAAATCGTCGCTCGCGACGAGCCGGCCTTCCGCGTCGACGGCGAGAGGCAGCTCGGGCAGCGGCCGGCTAGCGGGTCCGCTGACGACCCGGCCGCCCGCCGCCACGTCGAACGTGGAATGGTGGCACGGACAGACGAGGAGCGACGTATCGGGCATGAAGACGCAAACCGCGCAGCCCGCGTGCGTGCAGATGCGGCTGTACGCGCGGACCTGCCCCGACGGGCGCAGGCGGACGAGCACCGCCGACGAGTTCGGGTCGTCGGGAGAGGCCGCCGGCACGACCGGGGTGAACCCGCCCGGCGGAACGTCGGAGACGCGGAGAGCGACGCCGTCTGCGGTGAGAAGACGGACCCCGTTGCGCCACGCCGTCGCGCGCAGCACCTGCGACGGACGCGGACCCAGCGACCGGAGGGGAAGGAGCAGAATCGCCAGCAGGCTCGAAAACGCGCTCGCGAGGAGAGCTACGAAGCCGCGCCGCGTGCCGACTCCGAGCACGACGGGAGCCGCCTCCGAAACGGGCAGCGGCCGCGGCCCCTGCACGCTGGGAAACTCGAAGAACGCCCGGAAGGCGAGCAGCGTGGTCGCTGCGATCGCGAAGAGGACGACTGCCAGCGCGAGGACGAGGAGCGACGGGCGCGCGCGGAAGGCGTACTCGATGTACGCCCAGATCGTCGAACCGACCGCAGTAGCCGCGGCGAGCGCGGCGGGGATCCGGAAGCCCGGCTTCGGCTGCTGCGTCCTGACCACGCGCTCGCCGGGTTGCATCAGTTCCGGCCCTCGGCGAAGAGCAAGGCCAATAGACACACGAACATGGCGAGCGCACCCCACACGATCATTCCGACGACGAACGGATCGAGCGCTCGCGGCCCGAAGCGTCCGGCCTCCTCGGCGGAACGGGCGAGCCCCCCTTGCACGTACTCGGCGATCTCTCCAACCGCTCCGTCCGAGATCGTCGCCGCCGAGAACGCCGGCATTCGGTCGCTCCCGGTGCGCACCTGTCGTACGATCTTTGCCGCGTCCGCCCCGGCGATCGGCGGTGCGGTCACGGAGCCGCCGACGTATTCGCCGCGCCCGGCGACCCCATGGCACTGGGCGCAGTGCGTGTGAAAGAGTGCACGGCCCTGCATCCCGGGCAGTCCCCCGTCCAGCTCCATGCGAGAGCTATGAGAGGCGCTCCGGAGACGTCAAGCGCTCGCGGCGGGCAGCTGCGCGCCGGGCGGCGGAACGCGCTGCCGGGCTTCGCCGCGGAACATGTACATCATCACCCGATCCATCAGCCACGGCGCGAAGCGCTGCAGGAGCGAGGCGAAGTAGCTCTGCGTCGCGCAGTAGACCCGCCGGCGTCCGGCGATGAGGCCGCGGACGGTCCGACGGGCGACCTGCTCGACGGAGACGGGAGGAAGGAGGCTCCACCGCATCATCGCGGGCTCGTCGCGCTTCGTTTGCTCGAAGGCGCCCGTCCTGACCGAAGGCGGTAGCACGGCCGTGATGCGGATCTGGTTCGCGCGTCGCAGCTCGCGATCGACCGCCTCGCTGAAGCTGAGGAGCCCCGCTTTGGCCGCCGAGTAGACGGCGAACCCGGGTGATCCGGTGACCGCCATCATCGACGTGATGTTCGCCACGCGCCCCCAGCCGACCTCGATCAT
Source organism: uncultured Myxococcales bacterium (assembly GCA_937998045.1). Classification (GTDB taxonomy): domain Bacteria; phylum Myxococcota_A; class Polyangia; order Polyangiales; family Polyangiaceae; genus Palsa-1150. The sequence goes on along the minus strand of CALKVG010000725.1, from coordinate 4,956 downwards.
GTGCGGGAGCACCATGCGCGTCAGGCAGATGGCGCCGACCAGGTCGACCGCCAGAGCCAGATGCACGCGCCGTGGCTCCTCGTTGGCAAAGAATCCGGCGTTCGCGATGCCGGCGTTGTTCACGAGGATCGAGACGGGACCGTGGTCGTGGCGGATCGCATGGAGCGCGGCCTCCCTCGAGTCGTGGTCGGACACGTCGAGCCTGACCCAGCTCACGGTGCCCAGCGGCGCAAGCCCCTCGCACGTCTGCGCCATCTCGCCCTCGTCGAGGTCCCCGATGACGACGCGCGCGCCGGCGCGCAAAAGCTCGACCGCGATGCCGCGGCCGATGCCTCGAGCGCCTCCCGTCACGAGGGCGAGTCGGCCCGCGAGCGGCCTTCGGTCCGGACTGGGAGCACGCTTCACCTCGGGTTGGGCTGCCATGCGGACGCTACTGCAAACGGGGAACCGGCCGGCGCCTCGAACAGGGACGGTTTGTTCGCGCATCGTCGAGGCGTGCCGTTCTCAGGGAAACGCGCGCCCTCCCATCGACAAAGCGTCTCGTCGATGGGGGCGCGCATCGTGGCCACCGGGTCGAGCGGCTCGGCCAACTCGGCGAGCGGCTCGGCCAACGGCCGTGCGTCGCGTCCTTCTTGCGCAACCGGCGCGGGCAACTGGCGAAGCGTCTCGCCCCGTTGGCCGTGAGGCTTTTCCTGATGGCCGCGCGCCTCGTCGACCGGCCCGAGCCTCTTGTCCTATTGGCCGACCGTCTTGTCCTCTTGGTCGAGCCTCGTGGCCTTTTGGCCGAGCGTCTCGCCCTCTTGGTCGAGCCTCCTGGCCTGTCGGTCGCGCCTCCTGGCCTCTTGGCCTAGCGTCTTGTCCTCTTGGCAGAGCGTCGCTTTCTCTTGGCCAAGCGGCTTGGCCTCATGAACGAGACGCTCGACCATGTGGTGAGGCGGCGCGTCGAGTTGGACGGACGACGCTTCCACCTGGCCGAGCGCCGGGTCCTGTCGGACGAGCGACGTTTCCACTTGGGCGGACGTCTCGACGACTTGGCCGCGCGTCCCTTCCAAGTGGCCGCGCGTTCCGTCCTCTTGGCAGCGCCACACGTCCAAGTGGGCACGCGTAGCGTCGTGTTTTCAACGCCGCTCGACAGCTTCGCCGAGCCGCGATTCCATTTGGCCAAGCCGCTCTTGTACTTGGCCAAGCCGCTCTTCTACTTGGACAAGCCGCTCTTGTACTTGGACAAGCCGCTCTTGTACTTGGACAAGCCGCTCTTCTACTTGGACAAGCCGCTGTTCTCTTTGGCCAGGCCTCTCTTCGGTTTCGCCGGGCTTGCCTACCGGTGCGCCAAGCGTTCCGCTTCTCAGGCAACGCAACGTTCCCGAGGAACAGCCCGTCCCTTCTCGGGGGTCGAGCGGCCGTTGCTCGGAGAGAGGCGTCGCCGCTCCTTCGCGGAGCGCCTTCGCGCATCGCCCCTAGCGTCTCTCATCCATTAGGCGCTCAAGGCCCGATCTCCTCTGACGGGCGTCGGACGATTTTTCTGTCCGATGCTCCGCGTGACACAGCTAAACATGAAGCCATACCCGGGGGCTGACAGCGCCGGGAATCCGGCGCCTTCCGGCGCACCGTCCCTCTACTACGGGCAATTCTTGTTTCGGTACGTTTGGTAAGCCCGAGCTCGCAACCCCAGCCGCCCTTGGACCGTCGAGCGCGACCCGCGTGGGCCAGACGGTCGGGGCGAACTCGCATACGTTCGCCCCGACCCGCTCGCGGCCCTCGAAGTGGAGCGCTCGCGCCCCTTCCACCCCGCGCCCTCACGTCGTCGTCTTGACCGTGATCTTCAGCTCGGCCACGACGTTCGTCGCGCTTCCGTCATGCTTGTGGACACGACAGATGAGCTTGTGGTCGCCGGCCTTGATGTCGGCCGGAATCGTCACGGTGAAGGTCACCTGCGCGGTCACGAGGAGTGCCGGCGTGCTCTCGTCATCGAGATGGATCTCCAGGTAGTCCGTGTCGTCCGAATTCTGCGACGGGCCCTGAGGCGCTCCGGCATCCGCGCCGGAAGCCACGCCGGACTCCGCGGCGGCGTCTGGCCCGGAACTGGTCCCCGCGTCACCGCCGGAGGCCCCTTGGGCGTCCGGCTCGGCCAGCGGCACGTTCTGGACGTCGCAGTGGATGGGCAGCTGCTCGTTCGGCGTGACGTCGCTGGTGTCCGCCGAGCTGCTCATGCTTACGGTGGCGTTCGGGATGCTGATCGTGTTGTCGTGAACATCGGCCGTGCAGGCGAAGACGCCTGCGCCGCCGGCCAGCATGCTTGCGAGGGTGATTCTCGAGACCAGAGATCGCATGAATGCCTCCGTATTTTCGTATTTCCTATGGGCGACTGCACCCGTGCCGCCGCAAGGGAAGCCTCTTCAGGAACCGTGCCGGGAGTCATGCTCATCCGCGCCGACGCGCGGCCAAATGAGTCGAAAAGCAGCCGTCGCGCCGCGGGAGATCGCAGGAACGTCACGATGGTGGCGCTCCTGTTGGTCGGAGGCGCCACACCAGGTAAACCAGGTAATGCTTCGCCGCTTTCGACGCCCCTTCTCGCCAATGGGAACGCGGAGCCCGCGATGCGGCGAAATGCGGAGCGCGCGCGGCAGCGTCTCGTCAGGCGCCCTGGCGCTTCGGGCGGCGGACGACGCGCAGTCGCCCGCTCCGCCCGCCGCCGGCGTAGAAGCGATCCTCCCCGTCGTATTCGAGCCCGCTGACGTACGCGCCGCCGGGCATTGAGAGCGCCTCGAGCACCTCGCCGGAATTGGGATCGAGGTGCCGTAGCTCGCCTTGCCCTGCTTCGATCGCGCCGTGCCACAGGTCGCCGTCGGCGAAGGTGACGCCGGTGACGAGGCGGTCCGACTGCACCGTGCGAAGGACGCGACCCGTGTCGGGATCGATCTTGAGGATGCGCCGGCCCTGATGCTGCGCGACCCAGAGCGCTCCCTCGGCCCACGTGAGGCCCGCGTAGTCCGTGCTCGGCGGCGCAGGGACGATCGCGAGCACGTCGCCGGTCCCAGGGTCGACCTTCTGAATCTTGCCGTCGGCGATCTGGTAGAAGTGGCGGCCGTCGAACGCGGTGCCGGCATGGGCGCGGACGCGGAGGGAGCGGCCGATGGTCCCGTCGGGCGAGACGGCCTGCAGGCGATCGCCGACGGCGAGCCAGGCGTCGTGGCCGTCGTGAGTGACGCCGTGGACGTGGTCGATGCCGGGGAAGGGTCCGTACTCGGCCAGCACCTCGGCCTGCTTCGTGGTCCTGTTCTCGGTCACGTCAGATCACCTCGCTCACGCTTGGCTAGCGCGAAACGGAGGGACGGGTGAGCAACAATGTCGTCGCGAAACCCTCGGGCGGGCGGGCGACCCAACGACGGTTGCGTCCGGCGCCGTGCGCCTCGACTTTGCCGGCTCCCTTAAGCTCGGCGAGCGCACGCTGCACGGCGCGCTGGCCGAGGCCGCTCGCGCTCGCGAGCGAGGAGCTCGACCACGCTTCGCCGCCCCGAAGGAGCGCGAGCAAGAGCGAGGCTTCGCCGTCGGCCGGCGGCAAGACGACGACGACGCGCATCGCTTCGGGATCGCCACTCAACCCGAAGCCGTCCGGGGTGGGCTCGATCGTCATCGCGATCGGCGCGAGGGCCCGACGGAGGCGTCCGATCTCGACGCGAAGGCGCGCGCGAAGCGACTCGGTGGTGCGGCGAGCGCCGAAAGCGCGCTCGATGAGGAGCGCGCGGCTCGCCCCCGCCGGCGCCGCCTGGCCGAGGGCTTCGGCAAGCGCAAAGAGCACGGGGCGCGTCGCGAGGGAGATCGTGACTCCATCCAGCCGAAGCTCGCGCCGGCATGCGTCGACGATGAGGCCTTTGCTGCGTGCGAGGGAGGCCACGTCGGCGAGCGTGGCCAGGGCGAAGGTTCGATCGCGGATGAGGCGAGCGACCGGCGCAGCGAAGTCGGTGGCAAAGCGCTCGACGTGCGCGGCGAGCGGCGGGAGCTCGGCGGAGCGCGCGGCCTTGCGCGCGCGCGCGATGGCCGCTTCGGCTTCGAGGACACGGAGGCATCTCGCAGCGATGTCCGCCCGCAAGAGCTCTGCGACCACTCGCAGCCTCGGCGGCGTGCCGCGCAGGTCGATCGCCGCGAGGACGCGGGCGTCCTCGACTCGCCCGAGCAGGAGCAGCCGCCGAACGCGGAGCAGGCGTACGAACGTGCGGTTGACGGGGTCGTCGCCGAGGCCGGCTTCGGCCGCTTCGAGCAGGCGCCTTGCGAGATCGAGGTCGCGCAACGCGAGCGCCACCTCGCCGCCGGCGGCGATGACGCGCGCGTGCATGCGCGGATCGGTCCGCGCGAAGGCGCGTTCCGCGCGGCCGAGCAGCTTCTGCGCGTCGCGGTCCTCGCCGAGCTGCGCCATCGCGACCCCTCGGAGCGCGAGCGCTCCTGGATCGTCGCGCATTCCGACGAGGCGGAGCGCGCCGAGTGCGTCGAAGCGCGCGAGGTGCTGCGCAGCCGTCTCGAGGTCAGGGTCCATCGGCTTCGCGTCGCAGTTGTTACTCCCCGATCCCTCTCATCGGACCGTAAACCAAGACCCATGAAAGCGCACGGCATCGAGTGCTGTCACGGTCCGGGTGAATCAGGGAGAGGCTGGGCGCGCGGCGCCGTCGGCGGCGTGCTCTTCGCCGTGCTGGCGGCCCTGATGCCGAAATGCCCGATGTGCATCGTCGCGTGGCTCGGCGTGATCGGTCTCTCGGGGCTCGCGGTGCGCGTCGATCCGCGGGCGCTGTGGCTCGCGGCGGCGCTTGCGGTGGGCGTCGCCGGCGCGGCCATCGTGCCACGCCTCCGGCGCGGACCTCGTCCTTCGGCGAGGTTTCAACGACTTCTTGCTCACGACGAAACGAAGAAGTCGGAGTAGAGATGACCATCGCTGATCACCCCCTCCACAGATCCGGACAAGCG
>CALKVG010000724.1 GCA_937998045.1 uncultured Myxococcales bacterium | reverse complement strand
GGCAGCGTCAGATGTGTATAAGAGACAGCTCCACCGCCGATGTCGTAAATGAGTTCGTTCAGGGTCGGGCCCACCGCGAGCTCGACGACTCCCGGCTTGTTCACGTGCCCGTTCAGGCCGTAGAGGCGCACCCCGCCGTCGGCGATGTGGTGCAGCGCCGACTGCTTGCTGAACTCCTCGCAGCCCATGCCGAACGCCGCCGGGACCGCGGCGATCGTCTCGAGATTGTTCACGGTGGTCGGGCAGCCGAAGACCCCCGCGTTGGCCGGGAACGGCGGCTTCATGCGCGGCTCGCCGCGGCGGCCCTCGATCGAGTTGAGCATCGAGGTCTCCTCGCCGCAGATGTACGCGCCGGCGCCGGAGTGCACGTAGATCTCGACGGGGTAGTCCTTTCCGAACGGCGTCTTGCCGAGGTACCCCTTGGCGCGCGCCTCGGCGATGGCGCCTTCGAGGCGGGCCTTCGACAGGTGCAGCTCGTCGCGCACGTAGATGTAGGCGACGTGCGCGCCGATGCCGTAGCAGCCGATGATGCACCCCTCGACACACGCGTGGGGGTTGAGCTCCATCAGCGTGCGGTCCTTGTGCGTGCCCGGTTCGCCTTCGTCGGCGTTGACGACGAGGTAGTGCGGTTTGGCTCCCGCGGCCCCGGCGCCGCTTGCGGCGCCTCCACTCGACCGTGGCATGAAGCTCCACTTCACGCCCATCGGGAAGCCGGCGCCGCCGCGGCCGCGAATGTTCGCCTTCTTCGCCTCGTCGACGACCTGCTCGCGCGTCATCGTCGTGAGGACGCGCCGGGCGACCTGGTAGCCGCCCATCTCGCGCTCGTAGGCGGCGAGCTTCCACCCCTCGGGCTTGCCGTAGAGGCGCGTCAGGTAATCGGTGCGTTTGAGCATTCCGGGGCTCCTTAGCTCTTGAGGAGCTCGTTGAGAATGGAGTCCAGGCGCTCGCGCGTCAGGTTCTCGTGGTACGTCTTGTCCACCTGGATCATCGGCGCGGTGCCGCAGCTCGCCAGGCACTCGGCCGTGCGGAGCGTGACCTTCCCGTCGGCCGTGGTCTCGCCGCACTTGATGCCGAGCCGCTTCTCGCAGTGCTCGACGACGTCGTAGGCACCGCGCAGCGCGCACGGCAGCGTGCGGCACACCCAGACCTGATGCTTGCCGACCGGGTGCTGGTTGTAGAGCGTGTAAAAGGTGACGACGCCCTTCACGTGCGCGGGCGAGAGGTCGAGGCGCTGCGACACGAACGCGATGGCCTCTTCGCTGATGTAGCCCTCCTGCTCCTGGCAGAGGTGCAGGAGCGGCAGCGCGGCGGCCATCTTCGTCGGGTACCGCTCGAGGATCTCCTTCAGCTTGCGTTCGCGTTCGGGGCTAAGGGCGAAGGGCATCTCGTCGGCGGTCCTTGCGTGCGGCGGCGCGTGGTGGTCTGGGGCCTGCCTCCCCGCGCGCGCGAACTCTGCAAACCTGGCGAACCTGGCAACGTGACAAACCTGGGGAAAGGCGCGCGAAAAGGGCAGAAACCGGGGCGGAAGCTAGTGGCGAGTGTGCGCAGGTGTCAAGCCGCCACCGCGAAGTGGGACTGCCGGGACCCGGCGGGACTGACCCGCGCGCAGGCTCGCGCGCGCATGCGTTCTCGCCGGCGGCTCGAGCTGTAAGGCTCGCCATCCGCGCGATCTGGGCGAAGGGTCAAATTCGCTTGAGCCCATCGATCGCGAGCCGCTATGCTCCCAGGCGCATTCTGCTGCGCTGAAATGAGGCAGGTGCGGCTCGGCCGCCGCGCGCGCCCCAACCTCGCGAGGTGCGTAGTGTTCTGTCCGAATTGTGGCACGCAGAACCCCGACACGGCACAGGCCTGCTCGAAGTGCAACTTCCACTTGAAGGGCGCTGCCGCACCCAAGTTCAAGGGCACGATGCTGATGATGAATCAGCCGGGAGCCGTCCCCGCGGCTCCCCCAGCACCGCCGGGCGCTCCTGCGGGGCCTCCGGGCCCGCCGCGTCCCGCGGGTGCAGTCGGGGCGGCGCCAGGCGCCGCGAGCAAACTCAAGGGCACGATGGTCGGAGTCGCGCCGCCGATGGGCGGCAGCGCGCCGGGCCTTCCTCCTGGGGGCCAGCCGGGTTTCGGCGCGCCGCCGCCGATGCAGGCGCCGCCCGTCCAGCCGACGGTGCCGTCGGCTGCGGTGCCGATGCAATCTCCCGGTCCGGGCATGGGGGCGCACGAAGGGGCGTTCTCTCCGCCCGTGCCTCAGGCCGGCGTCAACCCGCTGGGCGGCACCGTCGCTGCGGACGCGGGTGCGTTCGGTTCCGCGTTCGGCGGTCCGCCGGCGGGGCCGCCACCCGGCATGGCCGCGTCGCCTTACGGGCCGCCGCCCGGTGCGCCTCCGGGGGGACAAGGGTTTCCGCCTCCGCCCGGCGGAATGCAGCAGCCGTATGGCGTGCAGAGCCCGTACGGCGCTCCGCCGCCCCAGCAGGGCTACGCGCCGATGCCCTACGGTCAGCCTCCACAGCAGGGTTACGGTCAGCCTCCGCAGCAGGGGTACGGTCAGCCGCCGGGAATGGGACCCATGGGCCAGGCACCGGGCGCAATGGCGCCGTACGCGCAACCGCAGCAGGCGATGGGTCAGGTCGGCGTGGGCACGCTTCAGTCGGCGGGCGTGGGCACCGGGCCGAAGCGGCGCAACGCGCTCATGGCGTGGCTCCTCCCGATGGCGGTGATCTTCGGCGGCTTCGTGCTGGCCATCATCCTGGCGTTCATCAGCCCCTCGCTGGCGGGCATCGGATCGCTGGCCGTTCTCGGCGGCTTCGTCTGGTACCTGCTCCTGACGATCCAGATGGTCAACGAACTGAAGTCGGTCACGCGCAACCAGGCGTTCGCGTGGTGGCCCGTCTTCATTCCCATCTACCAGTATTACTGGGCGTGGCTCCTTGTCCCGCAGGAGGTCGCGAAGGCCAAGCAGATGGTCGGAGCGCAGGCGCCCGTGCGGTCGATCGTGCTCTACATCTTCCTCTGGCACTTCGCGCTCGCGTCGGATCTGAACGACCTCGCGCGGTAGTGTCCCGGCGGCGCTTCGCGCCGAGTCTCCCCGTATCGCTTTTGCGGCGAACGACCTCGCTTCGCGAAGTCGGCGACGAGCGATCACGACGCACGACGGGTCGATCCGGAGCCGTTTCGGGTGGTCACACGTTGAAGCGGAAGTGCATGACGTCGCCGTCTCGAACGACGTATTCCTTCCCTTCGATCGCGAGTTTCCCTGCTTCGCGGGCTTTCGCCTCGCCGCCGAGGTTCACGAAGTCCTCCCACCAGATGACTTCTGCCTTGATGAAGCCCTTCTCGAAGTCCGTGTGGATGACGCCCGCGGCCTGCGGAGCCTTGGATCCTTTCCTCGTCGTCCAGGCGCGCACCTCCGGCTTTCCCGCGGTGAAGAACGTCAGGAGTCCGAGCAGCGTGAACGCGGTGCGGACGACGGCGTGCAGGCCCGGTTCCGACAGCCCGGCGCTCGCGAGGAACTCCGATCGATCCGCGGCGTCGAGCTCGGCGATCTGCGCTTCGAGCGCGGCGCAGATCGGGACGACGGGGGCGCCTTCGGCGGCCGCGCGCTTGGTGAGCGCCTGGTAGTGCGCGTTGCCGTCCAGGTGGCCGAGCGATTTCTCGTCGACGTTGGCTATGTAGAGCGTGGGCTTCGCCGTCAAGAGATGCATCTCCCGCACGATCCCGGCCGCGTCGGCGTGATCCGGGACGCGGAAAGTGCGCGCGGGCTCGCCGGCGTCGAGGTGCTTCGCCAGAGCGTCGCAGATCTCGACGGCGAGCTTGTCGAGAGCGTTGTTCGCCTTGAGCATCTTGCGCGCGCGGTCCCCGCGCTTCGTCACGGTATCGAGGTCTTTGAGGCAAAGCTCGGTCGTCACGGTGTCGATGTCGGCGACGGGGTCGACCCGGTTCTCGACGTGAACGACGTTGGGGTCCTCGAAGCAGCGGGCGACCTGGACGACGGCGTCCACCTCGCGGATGTGCGCGAGAAACTGGTTGCCCAGGCCCTCGCCCTTGTGGGCGCCGCGCACCAGGCCCGCGATGTCGACGAAGTCGATCGTCGCCGGGACGATGCGCTCGGATCGGACGACGGAGTCGAGCGCAGCGAGGCGAGGATCGGGCACCGGCACGACGCCCACGTTGGGTTCAATCGTGCAGAACGGGTAGTTCGCCGCTTCCGCTTTCGCGGCCGAGAGCGCGTTGAAAGTCGTGGATTTGCCGACGTTCGGTAAGCCGACGATGCCGACGGAGAGGCCCATGGGAAGTCCGGCCACCTACCACGGCGCGGGAACGAGCTCCAGCTCGTTCCCAGGTGGTCAGCGGCCGCCGGCGGCGATGCTCGGTTTCGCCGGCTCGTGGCGCGGCGCAGACTCGACTCGGTTGCGCCCCCTCGCCTTGGCGGCGTACATCGCCTCGTCGGCGGCGGCCACCAGCGCGTCGACCGACCAGGGCGCCTCGGAGCTGGCGACCCCGATCGAGGCGGTCACTTGCAGCGTGCCGCCGTCGGGGAACTTGTGCGTCGTCGCAGCGAGTGCGCGCCTCACGCGCTCTCCCGCGACGCGCGCGCCCGCCTCGCCGGTCTGCGGCAAGGCGACGACGAACTCCTCGCCGCCCCAGCGCGCGACGAAGTCGCTACGTCGCGCGACGCTCTCGAGGACGCGCGCGACGCCCTGAAGCACGATATCGCCGGCGATGTGCCCGTATTCGTCGTTCACGCGCTTGAAGTGGTCCACGTCCAGCAAGAGGAGCGACAGCGGATAGGCGTGCCGATCGGACCGCGCGCGCTCGCGTTCGACCGCCTCGATGAAGGCACGGCGGTTGAGGAGCGCCGTCAGCGCATCGGTGGTCGCGAGGCGGCGTGCGTCCTCGTAGAGGGACGTCATCTGCAGCGGGCCGCCGAGCTCCGCCTCCAGGAGCGCGAGCATCCGGCGGTCGTCCCGGGAGAGGCCGCGCGCCGTGGGAGCCAGCGCCAGCCTGCCCATCGCCGAGCCGGCGAACGCGATCGCCGTGGTCTGCGGAGGGGGGCTTTCGCCCGGGGCCGCGCGGTCATCGCCCACGAAGCAGAGCTCCCGCTCGGCCGCCACTTCGAGGGTGGCGCGGGCCGCTTGCTCGCAGGTCTCCTGCTCCGATTGGGCGCCGTGCACGAAGAGAGGCGCATACGGTCGCGCAGGGGCGAGGGCCACCCACCGGTAGCTCAAGACATCGCTGAGGAGCGAGATGAGGCCCTCGAAGAGCTTTGCCAGCTCGCCGGAGCTCGCGAGAGCGCGCAGCTCTCCAGCGACGACCGACTCGAAGAGGGCGGCGTCCAGAATGGACGAGATGCGTTCGTAGAGCGGACGCCGCGCCCCCGACCGCGACGGCTGCTGCTGAGCCCCCGCGGGTCGAGAAGCCGCGAGCGCCGAGATGAGCGAGACCACGTCCTCGACGCGATCCTTGCCGACGTACGCGGCGGCGCCGGCCGACCGCGCCCAGAACCGGGACCGCTTGTCGCCGGACGCGGTCAGAAGGACGACGGGGATGTGGGCGGTCACCGGATCGCTCCGGAGCAATCGGCAAAGCTGAACTCCCGAGAGGCCCGCCATCACGAGGTCCGTCACGACCACGTCGGGGACCATGGCCAGCGCCCGCTCCATCGCGACCTCGGCGTCGGGCGCCTCCTCCACCTCGTGGCCCTGACCACGCAGATGCGTGGTCAGGAGCTTGCGTATGGCCAAGCTGTCATCGACGACGAGCACCCGGGGCACGGACAGCCTCTTTTCCCTCGTCGGAGAAATACGGCTGGGGGGGCGTCTGCCTAAAGGGGGCGGAGTGGTGTAGGTATGCCGGGTGGCCGCCCCCGAGCCCAACGGGACGATGCCCCCGCAGGGACCCCTGGCGGGGAAGACGGTCGTTCTTTGTGTGACGGGCAGCATCGCCGCCTACAAGGCCGTGGAGCTGGCCCGTTTGCTCGGAAAGGCCGGGGCGCGCGTTCTTCCGGTGATGACGGCGTCGGCCGCCCGGTTCGTGGGGCCGGTCACGCTGTCGGGGGTCACCGGCGAGGCGGTCGCGACGGACATGTGGGAGTCGTCCTATCCGGGCGAGATGCACGTGCGCCTCGCCGAGCAGGCGGACCTCGTCGCCATCGTGCCGGCGACCGCGGACATCCTCGCCCGCCTCGCGCATGGGCGCGCCGACGACCTCGCGACGGCGGTCGCCCTCTGCGCTCGCGGTCCGGTCATCGCGGCGCCGGCGATGCATCCGCGGATGTGGGAGCACCCGGCGGTCCAACGCAACGTGGCGGAGCTCGCGTCGCAGAAGCGCGTGACGCTGGCGGGTCCGGTCGCGGGGGAGGTCGCTTCGGGCGATGTGGGTATGGGACGGATGGCCGAGCCGGAGGCGATCCTCGGCGCGATCGCGAGCGCGCTTTCGCCTCGCGATCTCGCGGGGATGCGCGTCGTCGTGACGGCGGGGCCGACGCTCGAGGACATCGACCCCGTGCGCTTCCTCGGGAATCGCTCGACGGGGAAGATGGGCTTCGCGGTCGCAGAGCGCGCGGCCGCGCGGGGCGCAGAGGTGACCCTTCTCGCGGGACCGGTGCCGCTGGTGACGCCTCACGCCGTGAAGCGCGTCGACGTCCGGGGGGCGATCGCGATGCAGGCTGCCCTCTGGCAGGCGCTCGGCACCGACCTCTCGCGCGCCGACGTCCTGGTCATGGCCGCCGCGGTCGCCGACCACCGTCCGGCGCAAACGAGCGCCACCAAGCTGAAAAAGAAGGGCGACGAGCGCCTGGTGCTCGAGCTGGTGAACAACCCGGATCTGCTCGCGGAGATCGGTGCGACCCGGAGTGGTCGCAGGCCGGTGCTCGTCGGGTTCGCCGTCGAGAGCGACTCCGGCGCGGCCCTCGTCTCTTACGCCAAGCGCAAGCTGACCGAGAAGAAGGTCGACCTGGTCATCGCGAACCCAGCGAGCGAGTCGTTCGGTCGCGACGAGAACGACGCCACCCTGGTGAGCGCTGCGGGGTCGCAGCCGCTCGGCCCGATGTCCAAGCAGGCGCTCGCGGACGTGATCCTCGACCGCGTGCGCGCTCTATTCCAGGCCAAGTAGCTCCCGAGCCACGCGCGGCAGGTCGGGCTCCTGCGCTCGCGTGAGGACGCGCGTCGCGCCCGCGACGGTGAGGCTGTCGACCTGCGCGCGACTGACCGCTCCGAAGGCGACGATCACGGCCTGCGCAGTTGCGTCGGACCGCCGCATGGCGGCGATGGCGCATCCCGGATCGAAGCGCTTCGCGGTGGCGGGTAGGGCCACGAGGGTCGCGTCGTGCGCTGCCGCGAGGAGCGCGTCGTAGCAGTCTTCGAACGTCTGCAGAGCGAACCCGGGGACGCGAAGCGCCCGGGCCAGCGAGCGGTACGACGCGGGCGCCAGGCCGGCGGCGACGACGCGCTTGGGAGGCGGAGATACGAATGGCGGTACGGGCAGGTGTTCGCGTTCGCAGAAGGCACGCACGTCGGCGACGCGGACGCGGTAGTGATTCCCCGGCGAGCGAATGGCCGCGAGACGGCCCTGGCGGATCCACGTCTGAATGGTGCGCGTGTTCTTTCCCCAGAAGCGCGCCAGCTGCGAGAGGCGGAGCAGCGTCGGCGTCACCGCGTCGCCTCCGGAGCTATTTCTTCGAGAGCCAGGCGGCCAAGTCGGCGGAGGGATCCATCGCGACCAGCAGCGCGTCCACCGCGATCGCCGCGACGTGCGTTCCGTGAGGCGCGACGTGCACCCCGTCCGCGGCACGCCACACGATGACGCGCATCGCCTGGCACGGGCGAAGCGCGGGATCTTCCGTCTGCTTTTTGGGCGGCGGGGGCACGGCCTCGGCCGCGGCCATGGCGTCGGACTGGTATGCCGGCACGCCGATGCGCGTCTTCTCCTCCGGCCCGTCTTCGAGGTCGTCCTCGAGCAAGTCGGGGACCGATACTTCCGGTCCGCGCGAAATGAGGGGAGCGGAGTCGCGTGAGCCGGAGCGCACGGACGTTTCGCGAGGCGGGAGAGTCGCAGGGATGGCGCGCATCGCCGGGAGTGGGGACGACGAGGTGGGCGAGGAGCCGGGGGACGAGGGCGCAGAAGGCGGGGGCCCCGCGCCGGTGGCACCGGGCGCGACCGGCGTGGGTTCGTCCGGGTTCGGTGTGCTGCCCGGCGAGTGCAACTCACGCGCAGGTACCTCTCGCGGGACCGTCGGTTCGCTGGCCTGCTCGGGCCGGGGGCGTACGCTGACCGGCGCTGCGCGGCGAAAGCTGCCGCTCGCGTCGACGCGCTGGGGTGTCGGAGGCACGCCGCCGCGGGGTGTGGGGTCCGAGGTGGAGGCGAGCTGGCGCGGCGGAAGGGACGGCGCCTTCGGCGGCTGGGGCGGAGTGGGAGCGATCGCCGGGGCTACCGGGCGGGCGGACGACGATCGCGGTGGCGGAGGGGGAGAAC
>CALKVG010000723.1 GCA_937998045.1 uncultured Myxococcales bacterium | reverse complement strand
GAGATTTCTGCCTGTCTCGTGGGCTCGGAGATGTGTATAAGAGACAGGTGGTGCGTTACGCGGGGCCGCGCAAACGGGCCCTCGCGATAGCTCGCGGATCAAACTCGTAGCTCAGCTCTCGGGCCATGAGGTCCCGCACCGCCTTTTCGACGGGCTTGTCCTCGTAGAGCACAGAGTAGACCTCGGAGGTGATGGGCATGTCGACGCCGAGCTTCTTCGACAGGTCGTAGGCGCTCTTGGCCGTGCGGACGCCCTCCGCGACGTGCCCCAGTCCCGCGAGAATCTCGCCGAGCGTCCGGCCCTTTCCGAGCTCGTAGCCCACTGTGCGGTTGCGCGAGAGCTCGCCGGTGCACGTGAGCACGAGGTCGCCCATGCCCGCGAGGCCGGCGAGGGTGAGGGCGGATCCGCCGCGGGCCATGGCGAGCTGCGCGATCTCGGCGAGGCCGCGCGTGATGAGCGCGGCGCGCGTGTTGTGGCCGAAGCCCATGCCGTCGACCGCGCCAGCGGCGATGGCGATGACGTTCTTGAGCGCCCCGCCGCACTCGACGCCGGCGACGTCGCCGCTCGCGTAGGTGCGCAGGTACGGCGTGTGGAAACGCTTCATCACGGGGTCGCGCACGGCGGGGTCGTGCGCCGCGATGACGACCGCCGTCGGCAGATGATTCACCAGCTCCTTCGCGAAGCTAGGTCCGGAGAGGGTCGCGAGCTGGTCGCGCGCGTGGGACGGGAGCTCCTGGCCGAGGACTTCGTCCATGAAAAGCAGGGAATCGACCTCGATGCCCTTGGTGGCGCTCACCACGGAGATGCCAGGCTCGGTTCCGGCTCCCGTGCCCTGCAGGTACGGTGCCGCGGCGCGGGCCACCTCGCGCATCGCGTGGCTCGGGACGACGAAGACCACCATCTCCGCGCCCTGCAGCGCGGTGCGCAGGTCGTCGGTGCAGGACATGTTCGCGGGTATCGGCGCGCCCGGTAGATAACGCGCGTTCTCGCGTGTGGCGTTGACGGCATCGCACAGCTCGCGCCGGCGCGACCAGAGGAAGACGGAGTTGCCCTTCTCAGCGAGCAGCTTGCCGAGCGCCGTACCCCACGCGCCCGCCCCGAGCACGGCGACCTTTCCGGTCATCGTGCGTTCCACGTTAGCACGGGGCGACGTGCCCCACGGGTTTCGCCTTGGCGGCTCTCCTCTCCGGGGGGTCGCGCTATGCTGGCCTCTCGATGCGCGGCTTTCTTCAAGCTTGGGTGCTCGCGGTCATTGCGCTCCTCTGCGCTTCCGCGGCCTGCTCGCCGAACTCGGTCTGCAAGGTGGCGGGGCCGATCAACGACCCCTCCAACCGCACGCTTCGCCGCAACATCATGAGCTTCGGCCTCGGTCAGTTCTGCCAGCAGATGACCAGCCGCAACGCGCCGCTCAAGCTCGCGCCCGACGCGCCGGTCATCGGGCGCTTCTACCCGCAGCATTGCACGCAGCGGCAGCTCGACAACGGCGACCTGTGGGTGCAGTTCGACGGGCAGGGTTACGCGTTCACGAACCTCTCGCGAAAAGTCACGTTCCAGAACGCGGCGACCATCCAGTACAACGAGGACTTCAAGTGCGCCGACGACAACGCGATCTACGCGTACTTCGACACGCGAACGGTCTCGCCGCCGGACTTCCACATCGTCGTCATCGAGCAGCCCGTTGCGAACCTCGTCCAGAACTGGGTCGCGCCTTTCGCCGACAACTTCGGTCGGCAGATGGTGAGCGGGCAGCTCGGTCAGGGCTTCACGGTGATCCAGGCGGACGACGGGAGCACCGATTTCGATCTCGGCCATCTGCAGGTGGGGCAGCGTCCGAGCCATCCCTTCTCGATGCACGGCAACAACCGCATCATGTGGGAGAGCCAGCGGACGCAAGTGTACACGGGCGAACGGGACTTCGTGGGTCCGGTGGTGGTCCAGGACAACGGGCGTGCCATCTTCCTCACGATGCAACTCGACGGAGCGCAGGCTGTCGACGTGTTCGTCGTCCCCAAGGGGGAGGGGGATGCGTCGCTGCAGCAGTACCTGAGCTACGGTCCCGCGGGGCCGCTCGCTTATCCGCCGCGCTTCGCCGAGGTGGTGCCCTACGGCGTGCAATACCAGCGTGCAGTGCCCGTCCCTCCGGGTATGTACTATGTGGTGATCGACAATACCTCCACGGCTGGGCAGGCCGCCCCGCCCCCCGTGCTCCCGTTCGGGGTGGCCGATGCAGGCGCAGTGGTCAATTACGCTATTCAGATTGGTGACGCCCCTTGAAAACAGACGAGCCCCCCCGAGCGGACGAGCGCGCCGCGATGGTCGGGAAGGACAGCGAGGCCGCGGACTCTGACGGCACGTCTCCCGCACGGACGGAGCGTGGTCGAAACCCGGGGAACGGTGCAGCCGACGGCAAGGCCCGGGCGGCGACCTCGGCCGATGCTGCGGACGAGGCGACCGAACGCAGCGCGAACGGTGAAGCGACGTCGGCTCGCAGCTCGAACGCGGGCGCCCACGAGGACCGCGTGAGCAAGGACGGGCCCCGCTCGGCGGCGCCATCGGCGGCCGACCTTCCGCCGGCGAAGCGCTCGCGCATCCTGCGTCTCTTCTACTGGGTCGTCTGGTTCGTTCTCTTGCCGATCGTCCTCGCGAGCCTGCTCATCTGGGCGCTCACGCCGTCCGGCACCGCGGACATGACGGGCGTGTTGGGCTGGGTGCAGTCGGTCGTTCGCGCGCAGCCGGTGCCCGTCGGCATCGTGGTTTTCACCATGTTCGAGGTCGCGTTGTGGGCGGCCCGGCACCAGCTTCCGTTCGCGCGACACGCGCATCCGCCGCTTCGCCCGGACCTGCCACAGCACGCGCGCGCTCCGTTCGAGCGGGCGCGCATGCTGCTCGACGAAGCGGAGATGATCCTCACGAAGCACGAGAAGGTCGTCGTACGCGAGCTGACCGCCAAGGAACGCGATCGCCTGCGCCTGCATCTCGCGGAGCTCCGCGAGACGATGGAGCGCGTCCCGTTCGACCTGGAGGCGTTCATGGAGGCGCTCACGCACGCCGACGGCGAGATCGACGTGCGGCTCGGGCGCTGGCGCAAGAGCGAGGTGCGCGAGTACATCGAGGCCATCCTGATGGCGGTCGCCGTGGCCTTCGCGCTGCGGGCGTTCGTCATCGAGGCCTTCAAGATCCCGAGCGGGTCGATGATCCCGACCCTCATGGTGGGCGACCACATCTTCGTGAACAAGTTCACGTACGGCCCGGCGATCCCGTACACGCACTCGCGCGTGTGGACCAGCATGCCGCCGAAGCGCGGCGACGTGATGGTGTTCGCCTTCCCCGAGCACCCCGAGCAGGACTTCATCAAGCGAGTCATCGCGATCGAGGGCGACAAGCTCGAGGCGAAGGCCGGCCATCCGATCATCAACGGCTGGCCCGTCCCGAGCTGTCGTGTCGGCGATTGGAGCTACGAGGATTACGACTCGCCGGTGACGCGCCACGAGGGCGACCTGTACGTCGAGTACCTGGGCAACGAAGAATACCTCACGTTCTACGATCGCTATTCCGGCGCGTTCCCGGAGGACCAGGGCCCGTACTTTGCGAAGAGGGGCGAGGTCTGGGTGATGGGCGACAACCGCAACAACAGCCACGACTCCCGCATGTGGTTCGGCGGGCGAGGCGGGGGAGTGCCCTTCGAGAACATCCGCGGTCGTGCGCTCTTCGTGTGGCTGAGCGTCAGCGACATCGGGATCGACTGGTCGCGGGAGGGGGCACCCGTCATGGGCCGACCGCGTTTGCCGCCGTCGGCGCGCAGCCTGCAACCCGAGCTGGACGGGTGCTTGAGGAACCGTCCGGCGGTCACCAATCCTCCCGGGCCGACGCCGCAACCTCTCGCCAACCAGTGAGGCGTGCCATGTCCATGTACGTGCTGATGACGAAGCTCAGCCCGACAGCCCTCAAGGACCCGCGCGGACGCCGCAGGGCTGGACAAGAGTGGAAAGCGAAGGTGGAGAAGCTCGTCCCGGGCATCCGCTGGATGGCGCACTACGCGCTGCTGGGGCCCTACGACTTCATGGATGTGTACGAGGCGCCCGACGAGGGGGCGGCCATGCGCGTCTCGTTGCTCTCGCGCGAGCTGGGGGCTGCCGAGGCGGAGAGCTGGCCGGCGATGGCATACGAGACTTTCCTGCCGTTGGCCGAGCAGGTCGAGAGAGCGTGAACGCGAGGAGTGCGGCGCGGGCGGCGAGCCTCTGCCTGGCGCTCGGCGCCTCCGTCTGGGCGTGCGCCTCGGCGGAGAGCGCCGCGGCGCGCGACCCGATGCGGTGCGAGCGCGACCCCGGCTGCGCGCGCGCTCGCGGCGGCTACGCCGACTGCTCTCGCCAGTGCGCGGACAACCCCGAGTGTGTCGACCGCTGCCAGCAGGTGCAGAAGCAGATGGACAGCCTCGGGCATCAGTAAGGTGCCGATTTCTCCTGCCTGCCGCTCTTCTTGCCGCCCTCCTGTAATTGTTCTTCCTGCGGTTGGGGTTGAAGGCCGGGCCGGCCAGGCGCATCTGATCGGAGGTGATGCGTGTCATCCAGTTCCGGCTTTTCGCCGCGGTCGCGCTCGCCGCGCTCATGGTCGCGTCGTGCAGCTCGAGCGGCAGCAATAACGTCGCGCCGCCGGCAGATGGCGGCGGTGGTCTCGACGGCGGGCTCGAAGAGTCCGGCGGCCCCGCGATGGCGCTGTGCTCGGGAGTCGTGACGCAGACGCCGCCGGCGACGAACGCGTGCGCGGGCGACCCGACGCGGTGCCTGTCGGGGATCGCGACGACGAGCTTCATCGCATTGCCGGCACACCGGTGCGCGAGCGTTTACCGCACCTTCCCGGAGGGGACTGCCCAGCCGCTGCAGTCGCAGCTGATCGCTCAGGACGATACGTGGGCCTTCAGCGACCTCTCCCCGTGGGCCCACTATTACGTGTTCGTCGTCGACGACTTCGCGGTGTCCGACGGCGGCAGCAGCGTTCCGGCCATCCTGGGCCCCCTGACGATTCCGGTCCCACCGCCGGACGCGGGCGGCGCGCTTCAGGCGGCCGTGAAGCCGGTGCAGCTCGCGTTGCTCGAGAGCAGCACGACCGGCGGCAGCTGGCAGGTGCAGTGGGCGTCGGCGCACGTCTTCGATCCGAAGCTGGGATCGGAGATCGCCGACCGCGCGCAAGTGTCCGTCGTGATCGGCGGGACGCCAACATCGATGCCTTGGACGAGGCCCCCGGGGACGACGGGCCCGGAGTCCTACTTCGTCCAGTTCTCGCCGCCGCCGGCGGCGCAGCCGTCGTATTCGATCCTGACTGTCGATCCGTCGCTCGGCACCAAACCGGTAGCCTGGAGCCTGGTGGCGGCGCCGCCGTCCTACGTGGGGAGCATCACGGCGCCCACCGACGGTGCGATGGTCCCGGCGAACGCCCCGCTCGTCGTCTCCTGGGGCGCGCAGCCCGCGGCGGATTTCGTCCTGACGGAGCTCTTTGCGAAGGGCGACGCCGGCGCTTGGTCCGTGGCGTACACGTCGCCGCAACCGAACGACTCCAGCGTGACGACGGAGACGATCCCGAAGGAGAAGGTCCTCCCCGGACAGTACCTCTTGAACCTCGCGTTCTCGAGCGCCAATTGCCCGGCGACCGCGGACGGGTGCGTCTTCGCGAACTCGATCGCGGTGGCTCAGTTCACGGCGCAGTGAGGCGCAGCTTCACCACGACAGGCGGAAGTGGATCGACTTGGGCTTCGTCAGCCCCTCGAAGCCGAGCGCGCTCAGGCTCACCCCGCGGCCGGAGTCCTTCCAGCCGGTCCAGGCCAGGGCGGGGTCGAGGTAATCGCACCGGTTCATGTACACGGTGCCGCACGCGAGCGCGCGGGCGAAGCGCGCGGCGCGCTCGCGGTCGAGCGTCCAGACGCTCGCGGTCAGGCCCAGGCGCGAGTCGTTCATTTTTTCGACGGCTTCGTCGTCGGACTTCACCCGCATGACCGGCAAGATGGGCCCGAACGACTCCTGGCGGAAGAGCTTCATGCCGTGATTGCCGTCGACGAGGAGCGTCGCCTCGAAGAAGCGGCCCTTCCCGTTCGCCTTCGTTGCGTTGCCGCCCGCGACGACGCGCCCGCCCTGGGCGCGCGCGTCACGCACGAGCTCCTCCAGCTCGGCGACGTGGTGCGGCTGCGCGACCGGGCCGAGCGTCGTTGCGTCGCTCGTCGGGTCGCCCATGACGTACGCACGGACGAGCGCCTCCGCCATCTCGACGAAGTGGCCGTAGACCCGCTCGTGCACGTACACGCGCTCGACCGCACAGCAGCTCTGCCCCGCGTTGTACATCGCGCCGTCGACGACGTTCTCGACGGTCTTGGCGAGATCGCAGTCGGGGGCGACGTAGGCGGGGTCGTTGCCGCCGAGCTCGAGGCACGGATGCTGGAAGCGCTTCGCCAGCGCCTCGACGATGCGGTGTCCGCCGAAGATGGATCCCGTGTAGACGACGTGGTCCACGCGCTCGTCGGCCGCCGCCCGCTCGGTCGTAGGGTGGTCGCATTGCAACGCCTGGACGAGGTGCGCGGGCGCCCCGGCCTTCTCGAACGCGCGAGCGAAGTGATCGCCGCACAGCGGGCTACGCGGGCTGTGCTTGACGACGACGGCGTTGCCGGCGAGGACCGCGGGGACGACGCAGTTCACCGCGGTGAGCAGTGGGTAGTTCCAGGCGGGGAGATCGAGCACTACGCCCAGCGGCTCGCGGACGATCCGGCGCTCGAACGAGCCGGACGGCGGCAGGACGATGTCCTCCAGCGCGCTCTCGGCGATCCCGATCATGTGGCGCGCCCGGGCGGCGCACGTCTTCACCTCCCCGCGCGCCTGCGAGAGCGGCTTGCCCATCATCCGCGTGATGTCGGCGGCGATCGCCTCGGCGTCGGCCTCCATGGCGACGACGGCGCGTTCGCAGAGGGCCATCCGGTCGCGCAGCGAGCTGCTGCGCCAGGCTCGCGCTGCGTGCTGCGCCCGGTCGAGGGTGGCGCCGACGGTGCTCGCGTCGGCGAGGGGGACGGTGCAGGCGGCTTCGCCGGTGTAAGGGTTGTCGACGACCAGTTCTGAGGCAACCATGGCCTTCGATTTATACCGTTCCCTCCGAGCTTCGCGGAGCGAAGTCGTTCGCCGAAGGCGATTAAAGGCGACTTACGCGGCGGTAGCGCTGTCTCCGGCGAGGTATCGCCCGGTGGCCGTCTTGGCGCGGGAGAGCTTTCGCGGCTCTCCCTCGAAGACGATGCGTCCCCCGTGCTCGCCCGCTTCGGGGCCGAGCTCGACCACCCAGTCGGCGCTCGCGATGACGTCCGGGTGGTGCTCGACGATGACGAGCGTGTCGCCCCGCGCGATCAGCCGCTCCAGGACGCCGAGCAGGCGCTTGACGTCCGACAGGTGCAGACCCGTCGTCGGCTCGTCGAGGACGTAAACGGTGGGCTCGTGCGCCGAGCCGGCCGTGAGCTCGGCCGCGAGCTTCAGCCGCTGCGCCTCGCCGCCGGACAGGGTGTTCGACCCCTGGCCGATCTGGACGTAGCCCACGCCGAGGTCGGCGAGCGTCGCGAGCGGGCGCGCGATGCGCGGGTGGTTCGCGAAGAGCTGCGCCGCGTCCTGTGCGGGGAGGTGCAAGACGTCGCCGATCGAGAGGCCCGCGTAGCGCACCTCGAGCGTCGACGGTTCGAACCGCGAGCCGCCGCAGGCCTCGCATGGAGCGACGACGTCCGGCAAGAAGGGCATCTCCGCGACGATGATCCCCTGGCCATCGCACGCTGCGCAGCGCCCCCCGGCCGACCCGCTGTTGAAGGAGAACCGGGCCGGCGTGTAGCCGCGGGTCTTTGCGTCCGGCAGCGACGCGAAGAGCTTGCGCACCTCGTCCCATACGCCGAGAAACGTTGCCGGCACGCTCCGCGGCGTGCGGCCGATGGGCGACTGGTCCACCGCGAGGGCGCGCTTGACGGCGCGCGTGCCGCGGAGCGTGTCGTGCGGGCCCGGATCCGGGGCCACGAGCTTGAGGGCGCGGCGGAGGGCCGGATAGAAAACGTGGCGGACGAGCGTCGACTTGCCCGAGCCGCTGACGCCGGCGACGACGCACATGCGCCCGACCGGGACACGGAAGTTGACGTCGCGCAGGTTGTTCGCGCGGGCCCCTGTGAGCTCGATCCACGCATCGGCCATCTCGCGCCGCGGTCGTTCGATGCGCGCGCTCTCTTCCAGGGCGCGGGCCGTGGGCGAGCTCGGGTCCGTGAGGACGCGCGCCGCCGGCCCCTCGGCGACGACGTGGCCTCCGTGCCTGCCGCCACCAGGCCCGAGATCGATGACGTGGTCGGCAGCGCGAATCGTCTCGGCGTCGTGCTCCACGACGACGACCGTGGAGCCCATCGCAGCGAGGCTCCGAAGGTTCGCGAGGAGGCGCCGCGTGTCGCGCGGGTGCAGCCCGATCGTCGGCTCGTCGAGGACGTAGAGCGCGCCCGTGAGGCCGCTGCCGAGCTGCGCCGAGAGGCGGAGGCGCTGCATCTCGCCGCCGGAGAGCGTCGCCGCGGGGCGACCGAGGGCGAGATACCCGAGGCCCACTTCGTCGACGAACGCGAGGCGACGCACGAGCTCTGCGTGCGGAGCCTTCGCGATCTCCGCGCTGTGTCCGTGGAATCGCCACCCGCGCACGCGGGCCAGCGCGCTCGACACCGAGCGCGCGGTGGTCTGCGCGAACGTCTCGTCGAACAGCCGCACCGCGCGCGGGACCGCGCTGAGGCGCGAGCCCTGGCACGTCGAGCACGTCTCGTAGGGCCCGTCGCCCTCGAGCGCGGCCGCGCCGCCTTCGACGCCCGTGCCGCCGCACGCCTCGCACTGCCCCTGCTTGGTGTTGAAGGAGAACCAGCGGGGGTCGAGCTCCGGCACGCCCGTTCCGCACGTGGGGCAGGTGCGCGCCGTCGAGAGGACGAGCTCGCGATCGGTCGCCTTCGCGGTGGGCGCGCCGTCGCCGATGCGGACGGCGCCGTTGCCCCAGGCGAGCGCGCGCTCCAAGGTGGGCCTCTCCATCGCGGGGAGTTTGCCGTAGTGCACGATGAGGTCGATCGTGTGCTCCTTGTTCTTCGCGAGCCTGGGCGGGGGCTCGATCGCGACGATCGCGCCGTCGACGCGCGCTGTGCGGATCCCCGCGCGCGAAGCGGCCGTGAAGAGATCGAGGTAGGTGCCCTTGCGCGCGCGGACCGCGGGCGCGTAGACGGTCTTGTTCCCCGCGTCCGACGACCTGGAGAGGCGCCGGAAGAGGACGTCGGCGGTCGTCGGCTCGACGACGGCGTCGCACCGCGGGCAGTGCAGCTCGCCGACCTTCGCATAGAGGAGGCGAAGATAGTGCGCCACCTCGGTGACCGTGGCGACCGTGGAGTTGGCGCCGCCGCGGGAGGTGCGCTGTTCGAGCGCGATGCTCGGCGGCACACCCGTGACGGCGTCGACGTCGGGTCGCGGGAGCGTCGGAAGGAACTGGCGCGCGTACGGCGTGAGCGTTTCCATGAAACGCCGCTGACCCTCGGCGAAGATCACATCGAAGGCGAGCGACGACTTGCCCGATCCGCTCGGGCCGGTGACGACGCACACTTGCCCGTGGGGAATCGCGCACGACACCTCTTTGAGGTTGTGCTCGCGCGCGTGCGACACCTGAATCGCAAGAGAATTCCCAGGAATAGCGGAGGGACGGGACAACTTCTTGGTCGAGGCCGATCCCTTCCGCCCTCCCGCGCCTCCCGTCCCAATCTCTCGGAGTGCGATCCCCGTCCGCGTGTCGCTTTCGGCGACGTCCTCGGGTGTACCCTCGGCGACGACGCGCCCGCCGTGGGGGCCACCGCCGGGGCCCAGATCGATGACCCAGTCGGACGCGCGGATGACGTCGAGGTCGTGCTCGACGACGATGACGCTCGCGCCGTCGTCGACCAGCTCGTGGAGCGCGTTCACGACGTGCGCGGCATCGCGCGCGTGCAGCCCGGCGCTCGGCTCGTCGACGACGAAGAGCGTCTGCCGCGCCTCCTCGCTCAGCGCGCGCGCGAGTTTGAGGCGCTGCGCCTCCCCGCCCGACAGCGTCGAGAGCGGCTGGCCGAGAGCCAGGTAACCGAGGCCCACCTTCAGGATGGGGTCCAGGGCGCGCCGCAGGACGTAGTCGCGGTCCTCTTCCCGATCCAGCAGCGCGAGCGTCTCCTCGACGCTGGCGGCGAGGACGTCGGCGATGTTCCTGCCGCGATGGCGCACGGCCAGCACCTCGGGCTTGAAGCGCCTGCCCTGGCACACCGGACACAGAAGCTGAACGTCGGCGAGGAACTGCATCTCGACGGTCTCGTAACCCTCGCCGGCGCACTCCTCGCACCTTCCGAGTGGCACGTTGAACGAGAAGTGGGCGGCGGTCAGGCCGCGGCGGAGGGCTTCGGGCTCGGCGGCGTAGCGCGCGCGGATGCGGTCCCAGGCCTTGACGTAGGTCGCGGAGTTGCCGCGCGCCGTGCGACCAAGAGGCGACTGGTCCACGAGGACCGCGCGCTTCAACTCGGCGATGCCGTCGATGGCGTCGTGTTTGCCGGCCTTGTCGACCGATAGATCGCCCAGGGCCCGCGCCACACCGCGAAAGACGACGTCGTGCGCGAGCGTGCTCTTGCCCGATCCGCTCGGCCCGGTCACTGCGCAGACGACACGCAGGGGGATCTCGACGTCGATGTCGCGCAGGTTGTTCTCCTTGGCGCCGCGCACCGCGAGACGAGCGCTGGCCTTGCGGCGGTCGCGGGCGGGAGCGTGCGCGGCCGCCCACGCTTGTCCCGTGGGCAGGTCCTCGCGCCGTGCGAGCGCAGCGGGGGATCCGTCGAAGAGAATCGTCCCGCCGTGGGGCCCTGCCCCCGGGCCCATCTCGATGACGCGATCGCAGGCGCGAACGACGGTCGGCTCGTGCTCGACGACCATCACGGTGTTTCCCGCGTCCGCCAGCTGCCGCATGACGCGCGCGAGCGCCGGAACGTCGCTCGCGTGCAGGCCCACGGTGGGTTCGTCGAGGACGAAGAGCGTGCCCGTAAGCGCCGCGCCGAGGGCGTTCGTCAGCCCCGCCCGCTGCGCCTCACCGCCGGACAGCGTGCGCGCCTGCCGATCGAGCGTGAGATAGCCGAGGCCCACCGCTTCGAGGTACGAGAGGCGCGAGGCGAGCTGCTCCTGCACCCGTCGGCCTTGCGGGTCACGCGCCGAGTAGGCGCGAATGCGTCCGTCGGCCTCGGCCACCGTCTGCGCGTGCCACGCCGCGAGATTGTGCCCTGCCACCCGATACGCGAGCGCGTTCGCGTTGAGCCGCGATCCGCCGCAGGCCTCGCAGCGGGCGTACTCTCGATACCGCGACAGAAGGACGCGGACGTGCATCTTGTACGTCCGCGACTCGAGCCACTCGAACCACGCGCGGACGCCGGGGTACTTCCCGTTTTGCCAGCTGCCCTCGCCGTCGATGACGAGAGCGCGCTGCTCGTCGCTCAGCGTCTCCCACGGGACTGTCTGCGGGATCTTCCTCTTCTTGCAGAATTTCTCGAGGATCCCCCGTTCCCAGGTGGTGCTCGCGCCGCTCCATGGCTTGATGGCGCCGCCGCCGAGCGGCTTGCGCGGATCGGGGACGACCTTGTCCCAGTCGATCGCGATGACCCGCCCGAAGCCCCGGCAAGCGTCGCACGCGCCGAACGGCGAATTATACGAGAAGAGGCCGGGCCGCGGCGCGTCGAACGCGCGCGAGCACCCAGGACACACGAGACCGCGCGACACCGTGACGTGCACGCCGCTCTCCGAGCGCAGCTCGGCGCGGCCGCCGCCGCGTGACCACGCGGCCTCGATGGCCTCCTGCAGCCGCCGCGCGTCGCGCGTGCCGACCCCGACGCGGTCGACGACTACCTCCACCCGCACGCCCGGAGCGGTCGCCTCGCTCGGACGGACGTCGTCGATCTCGCGCGTTGTGCCCGCGACGACGAGCCTGCGGTAGCCGTCCTTCACGAGCTGTTCGCGCAGCTCGAGGAACTCCTCCGCGTCCTGCGGTGCGACCGCGTAGGTGACCAGCGCTCGCGCGCCCTGGAGCGTCCCCGAGAGGCGCTCTGCGGCGTCGCGCGGCGACGTGTCGACGGCGTCGACGTCGCAATCGGGGCAGTGCGGGATGGCTTCGCGGGCGAAAAGCGCGGCCAGGTAGGGCTCGAGGTCCGCCATCGTCGCGAGCGTGGAGCGGCTCGACTTGACCGGCGCGCGGCGGTCGACGGCGACCGTCGCCGCGACCGGAGACAGCTCGTCCATCGGTGGCCGCTCGAGCCGCTCGAGGAACTGCCGAGCGTACGGGCTGAAGCTCTCGACGAAGCGGCGCTGTCCCTCCGCGTAGAGCGTGTCGATCGCGAGCGACGACTTGCCTGCGCCGCTCGGCCCGGTCACGGCGACGAGCTGGCCCGGCGAGAGCTCGAGGTCGACGGATCGAAGGTTGTGAGTCCGGGCGCCCCGCAGGCGGATCGGCAGCATGAGAGGACGGCAATATGCATCCCGCCCTCATCCTTCGCCAAGGCGGGCCGGATGGAATTCCTGTCAGCGGGCTGTCAGGCTTCGACCGGGGGGCGTCAGTCCCTGCTCGGCAGCTCGACGCGGAACGTCGCTCCCGGGCGACCGGGCGCCAGGAGCTCGATCGTCCCGCCCTGCGGGCGATCGGGCGCCAGGAGCTCGATCGTCCCGCCGTGCGCCGCAACGATTCGCCGCGCGAGAGCCAGCCCCAGGCCCGTGCCGCCGGGGCGGGCGGTCACCAGCGGCTCGAAGAGGCGTCGCGCGAGCTCCGCCGGTACCCCCGGACCATCGTCGGCGACTTCGACCACGACGCGGCCGTCGCGCGCCGACGCGCTCGTGATGACTCGCGGCGTGCGCGGGGCGCTCGCGAGGATCGCGTTTTCGTAGAGCACGTGAAGCAGGCGCACGAGCAGCCCGGGGTGAGCTCTCACGCGCAGGTCGCGCGGCTCGAGCCGGTCGTCCCAGTTGGCCGCGCCCTGCTCGAGCTCGGCGCGGGAAGCGATGAGCACCTCCGCGAGCAGGACGGGCTCCGCGTCGAGCGCCTCGCCACGTGCCAGCGTCATCAAGTCGTCGACGATGCCGTGGGCTACGCGAGCGTTCCGCTCGATCTTCGCGATGTGGGGCAGGGCGGCCCCCGCATCTCCTTTTGCGGTCTCCTGTCGGGCGACGTATGCGCTCGCCGAGATGACCTGGAGCACATTGCGTAGCTCGTGGGCGACCTCGGCCGCGATCTCTCCCACGACCGCAAGCCGCTCGCGGGCGTCGGAGTCGACAGGGCTACCCACGACAGACCAGGGTAGGGGCACACGAGCGGCGGCGCCAGCATGCAGGCAGCATCCTTCCGAGAACTCCTGGCGAACCGGCCAGCGGGCCGTCTTTGCCGCGTTTGCGCGAGAAATCCGCGCGGGGCAAGAGCGGGTGCCGGGCTTTTCTCGCGGTTTTTTTCCGGAGCTGGCGGCCAGCCGCCGGTGCCCCCCCGCCGACACCAAGTCCTGCGCCACACCGTTGGGCTTTGGCCAGGCGCCGAAACGGCGTAAGTTTTACTCGCAACACAAGCCGCGCCGCACGCGACCGGAACAGGCGAGCATCCTGTGCGAGGCGAGGCACTAGAAAATGGCCGCCGTTCAACCAGAAAACAAGATCGGGATCGGTACTTTGCTCGTGGGCAAGTACAAGGTCACCCGCGAGCTCGGGCGGGGCGGTATGGCCGCGGTCTACGAAGCGGAGAACGTCAGCATCGGAAAGAAGCTGGCGGTGAAGGTCCTCGCGTCCGAGCTCGCGAACTCGGCGATCGTCATCGAGCGTTTCTTCCGCGAGGCGCGCGCCGCGGCGAGCGTGAAGAGCCCCTACATCGTGGAGGTGTACGACTCCGGCCGCCTTGAGGACGGCCGGCCGTTCATCGCGATGGAGCTCCTGGAAGGGGAGTCGCTTTACGACCGGATGGCGCGGGTGCGCCTCATCGACTTGCAGTCGACGGTTCGCATCATCGGGCAGGTTGCCAAGGGCCTCATGAAGGCGCACGCGGCCAGCATCGTGCACCGCGACCTCAAGCCCGAGAACATTCACCTCTGCAAGGGCGAGGACGGCGAGGAGATTGCCAAGCTCCTCGATTTCGGGCTGGCCAAGTTCTACTCGCCCATGAAGCCGGACGAGAAGACCAACCGCCTCACGCGGGAGGGAGCCGTCTTCGGAACGCCGGCCTACATGTCACCCGAGCAAGTGAAGGGCCAGGGGAACGTCGACCACCGCGCCGACCTGTGGGCGCTGGGCTGCATGACGTTCGAATGTTTGACCGGTCGGCCGGTGTGGAACACGGACCAGGGCGTGGCGATGACGTTCGCGGCCATCGCGGCGGCACAGCTCCCCGTGCCCAGCCGGCTCCGCCCCGACCTGCCGCCGGCCTTCGACCCCTGGTTTCGCAAGGCGCTCGAGCGCGACCCCAACAAGCGCTTTCAGAGCGCCAAGGAGCTCGCCGACGATCTCGCGCGGGCGCTGGGCGCACCACCCATCTCGCTCGTGAACATCGGCTCGCCTAGCCAGATCGAGATGGAAGCCCTGAGCCAGCAGGCGGAGGCCATCGCCGGGCTCGAGGAGCGCACGGTCGTCGCGTCTCCGCAGGGTCGCGAAGGGCAGCTGCCCGCCTCCGCGCGAGGCCAGAACTCAGGCGTAACTTCGAAGACGCCCGGCGCCGTGTCCCCTGCCGCCGCACCGGGTCGCCGCCCTTCGAGCGAGCCCATCGACCTGTTCGCGTCGCGCAACCCGGCGCTGAGCGCCACGGACCTGCCGCCGACCGCGGCACCGGAGCCGGGCCCGCGTTCGCAGCCCCGAGGGCGCGGGAGCTGGCGCATCGCCGCGTCGTTGCTCGCCGCCGCTGGCGCGGCCGTCGGTGGGTGGTTCCTCTACACGAAGATGATCCGCCCTTCGCTCATCGGCGCGCGCAGCACGGCGAGCACCGTGAGCGTCGTCCCGAGCGCGCCCTCCGCGAGCG
>CALKVG010000722.1 GCA_937998045.1 uncultured Myxococcales bacterium | reverse complement strand
GAGATTTCTGCCTGTCTCGTGGCTCGGAGATGTGTATAAGAGACAGATGCGAGCGTTGATGCCCCCCCCACCGGAACCTTCCCGGCGACGGTGGATTTCGGTCTCGTCGACTGCGGCGGCCCGGCCGCCACGAAGACCTACACCTTGACGAACACAGGGCCGGTTCCCATCACCTATTCGGCGCGCGTCCCGGCAGGGTCCGCCTTTGCGATTCAGGGTGCCTCCGCGGGAACGGTCGATCCGGGCGCGATGGCGTCGATCGCGCTGGCCGCGACAGTGGCTTCATCGTCGACGGCCGGCATCCCGATCACGGACACGCTGACGCTGACGACCGACGTACCGGGGTATACGAGCGTGCCGGTCGAGCTCAAGGCCACCCCGCAAGGCGGGTCGCTCACCGTATCGCCCGCACCGGCCGCCTTCGGACCGGTGCAGCTGACGACGCAGGCCCCCGACATTGGGCTGACCATCACGAACGTCGGAAACGCCCCGGTGAGCCTCACCGTCGGCGCTCCGAGCGACGCGGAGTACGCGGTTGAATATGCGGGCGCGCCGGCTGCTGCGACGTTGGCCGCCGGCGCCACGCTCCCCGGCGCTGTTGCGCGCTTTCATCCGACGAGCGCCGGTCCGACGACGGCGACCGCTGCACTTCAAGCGACCGGCGCGATGTGCGCGTCGGCTGCGAGTGCCGTTTCGATGAGTGGCACGGGGACGACGGCTCCGGTCAGCGCCAGCCCGAATCCCGCGGACTTCGGCACGGTGCCGTGCGGCACGACCGGCAAGGCCCTGCCGGTCACGATCACGAACGGCTACTCGTTCGCGATCACCTATTCGGCGACGCTCGGTGCGACGACCGCGTCGCCCTTCTCGCTCGATTCGTCGAGCGCGGGAACGGTTGCCGCGAATGGCCAGGCGGTGATCCAGGTCACGCCGAAAGCAGTCCCCGTGCCCTCGAGCACCGCACCAGACGCCATTAACGACACGCTCACCGTGACGACCAACGCGCCCAGCACCGCGCCGCTGACGGTGGCCCTCACGGAGAGCGCCTCCGGTGCGATCCTAGCGGTCGACATGCCGAACACTGCGTTTGGGCCGGTGGCCGCGAACACGCTCCAGTCACTTCCGTTCACCGTGACGAACACCGGAAACGTGGACGCGCCGCTCACGCTGGCCTCTGGCGGCGCCGGATTCGGTGCGGTCTTCACGGGGGGGACCACGACCGCCGCCGCGGGCAGCGGCAACGCTCCTGGGAACGCAACGTTCAGCCCGTCGGCGGTCGGACCGGCCAATGGCTCCCTGATCGTGAGCACATCGGCCCCGCTCTGCGCGGCTCCCCCCCCGGCGATTGCATTGACCGCGTCGGGGACTGCACCGAGCGCATCGACGCCGACGACGTCGGTCTCGTTCACGGGGGACTACCAGATGGTGTGCGGCAGCACCAGCGCGTCGCCGACGCAGACCGTCACGATCACCAACAACGGAGACGCGCCCCTCACGCTGTCGGGCGTTCAGAGCCAGAGCGGCTACTTCAACGTCGTTTCGTACACGACGACGAGCATCGCGCCCGGAAACAGCGGGACGATTACGCTCCAGGTGCCGGCGCCGACCAAGGACGCAAATGGCGTCTACAACGTCGCCGGAGGGACGCACACGGACGCCCTGCTCTACACGACGAACGAGGTCGGCTCCCCTACCCACAGCATCCCGGTCACGGTCGTCGTCGTCGGCGCGAATTTGAGCTGGGTGGCGGACGCGAACGGGACCCCGCTCCAGCTGCCGATCCAGCTCAACAATTGCATCTCGGCGCAAGACGTCCAGTACGGTGTGGCGAACTCCGGCAACGTGACGGTTTATGTGTCGGGGCCCGCGGGCTACCCCGATGAGCCAAACGAGAGGTTCGGCGGGACGTTTTCGAGCCTGCAAGCCGTGGCCGCAGGCACAACCGTTCTCGACACGGTCGGTCACGTGGCCCAGAACTGCACGAGCAGCGACTCATTGACCTTCACCGTGGCCGGGAGCGCGACCGCGACCGCCTTCGTCCCTCCCACAGTCTGCATCCCGCTCCCGCCCCTGGTGATCGACGCCACCATTCCCATGACCGAAGGCTGCCCCTACTGCTGCTGACCGAGACCGCGCGGCACCTGCCCAATCCCGCGCGCGCCTGCTATGGCTGCGTGGACCGTGGACGCGTCGCGCTGCCTAGTGCTCGTTCCTTACCGTGAGGCCATCGAGCCGGCTTGCGAGGCGGCGCTCCGCGCGCTCGAGACGCGTGGCTACCCCGTTCGGCGCTCGGACGCGTCGGCCGCCATCGACCGCGCCCGCAGCGAGCTCGCGACGCAGGCGCTCTCCGACGGCTACGAAGAGATCCTCTGGGTCGACGCAGACATCGGCTTCGAGCCGGACGCCGTCGAACGCATCCGGTCGCACGGGCTTCCGCTCGTCGGCGGCCTGTTCGCGAAGCGCGGCAAGCGCGAGTTCGGCTGCCATTTCCTGCCGGGTACGCCGGAGGTGACGCTCGGCGTCGGCGGCGGCCCGGTCGAGGTCCGCTACGTGGGCACGGCGTTCCTCCTCACGCATCGGCGGCTCTACGAAGACATCGCGCGCACCTCCGAGCTTCCCGTATGCAACGCGAAGTTCAACGTCCCGACCGTCCCGTACTTCCTGCCGATGGTCGTCCGCGATCCCTCTTTCGACCACTGGTATCTCAGCGAGGCCTGGTCCTTTTGCGAGCGCGCTCGCCAGGCGGGGCACAAGGTCATGGTCGACTCGTCGATCCGCCTGTGGCACATCGGTCGGTACGGCTACGGCTGGGAGGACGTCGCCGTAGCCGTCCAGCGCACGCCGACCGCGAAGATCCGCTTTTCCGGCTGAAGCAACGCCGGCGAAATCCGCGCGCCCGGCGAGGCCGGCGGCGCCGTACGGATCGCGCCGCGCTCGCGGGGCCGCGTGCTAGAACCGCCTCTCCCGATGCCCCCCGAGCCGCTCTTTGCGCGCGTCCCGCCCGAGCTCGACTTTCCCAAGGAGGAACGCGCGATTCTCACGTTCTGGAAGGCGAACCGCGTCTTCGAGAAGACGCTCTCCAAGCCCGCGCCGCGCGGGTCGTTCGTCTTCTACGAAGGGCCGCCTACGGCGAACGGCCTCCCGCACAACGGCCACGTCCTCACGCGCGTCATCAAGGATCTGTTCCCTCGCTACCGCACGATGCGCGGCTGGAGCGTGCCGCGCAAGGCCGGCTGGGACACGCACGGGCTCCCGGTCGAGGTCGAAGTCGAGAAGGAGCTCCGCATCCACGGCAAGGCCGCCATCGAGGAATACGGCGTCGAGCCGTTCATCAAGAAGTGCATCGAGTCGGTCTTCCGGTACACCAAAGAATGGGAAGAGCTGACCGAGCGCGTCGCGTTCTGGGTCGACCTCGGCGACGCGTACGTCACGTACCACCGCTCGTACGTCGAGAGCGTGTGGTGGGCGCTGAGCGAGCTTTTCAAGAAGGGCCTCCTTTACCAGGGGCACAAGGTCGTCTGGTGGTGGGCGCAGGGCGGCACCGCGCTGAGCTCGGGCGAGGTGGGGCAGGGCTACCGTCAGGTGGACGACCCGAGCGTCTACGTCGCGTTTCCCCTCGAGGGCGATCGCGCTCGTGAGCTCGCGCCGGAAGGGGGCGCGGCGCTCCTCGTGTGGACGACGACCCCGTGGACGCTGCCGTCGAACATGTACGCGGCCGTCCATCCCCAGGTCGACTACGTCGTCGTGCGCACCGGGGACGGGCGCCGGTTCGTCCTGGCCAGGGGTTTGCTCGAGGGCCTGACCAAGAAGATCGGCGCCCTCACCGTCGAACGCGAAGTCAAAGGGCGCGACCTCACGGGGCTGCGCTACCGCCCGCCGTTCGACCTGTTTGCCCAGCAGCGTGGAGCCCCGGACACGACGCCGATCTGGACCGTCATCGAGGCCGACTTCGTCACGCTCGATGCGGGGACGGGCATCGTCCACATCGCACCGGCGTTCGGCGAGGACGACCACGAGGCCCACCGAAGACTCCTGTCGAAGCACCCGACGCTGCCGCTGTTCTGCGCTGTGAAGCCGGACGGCACGTTCATCGACGGCTTCGATCGTTACGCGGGTCGCTGGGTCAAGGACTGCGACCGCGAAATCCAGCACGACCTCAAGGACCGAGGCTTGCTCGTGCACGCCGAGCAGTACCGCCACGACTACCCCTTCTGCTGGCGCGCCGACAGCGATCCCCTCATCCAGTACGCGCGTCCCGCCTGGTACATCGCGACGACGAAGCTCAACGAGCACGCGATCGCGAACAACCGCGCGGTCCACTGGCTGCCCGAGCACATCAAGGAGGGGCGTTTCGGCGACTTCCTCGCGAACAACGTCGACTGGGCGCTCTCGCGCGAGCGCTGGTGGGGCACGCCGCTCAACGTGTGGATCTGCGATCGCGACGCCGACCACAAGGAGGCGCCGGCGAGCGTCGCCGAGATCGAGTCGCGCAATCCGGGCGCGTTCGAGCACTTCCGCGCCGCGCGGCGCGCCGATCCGTCTCTCAGCGAGCACCTCATCGTCCACAAGCCGTGGGTCGACCAGGTCACGTTCCCCTGCTCGCGCTGCGGCGGGACCCTGCGCCGCGTCTCCGAGGTCATCGACTGCTGGTTCGACTCCGGGTGCATGCCGTTCGCCCAGTGGGGCTACCCCCACAAGGGCCGCGAGGAGTTCGAGCGGAGCTTCCCGGCGGACTTCATCAGCGAGGGGATCGACCAGACGCGCGGCTGGTTTTACTCGCTGCTCATGATCTCGACGCTCGTCTTTGGCGATCGCCCGCTACCGAACCCGTACAAGACGTGCCTGGTCCTCGGGCACGTCCTCGACCGCGAGGGCAAGAAGGAGAGCAAGAGCAAGGGGAACTACACGCCGCCGGAGATCATCCTCGACCGCGTGGCGATGGAGTTCGGCGTTCTGGACGGCACGTCTCCGGCCGTGCCGGAGCGTGGTCGAAACTCGGACGGCACGTCTCCGGCCGTGCCGGAGCGTGGTCGGAACTTGGACGGCGCAAATGCCAAGAAGGGCGTCGCGCTCATCGGCCGCGACGACCTCGATGGCCTCGACATGCAAGAGGGCGCCGCGGTGCGTGTCTATCGCGGGGACGCTCCGGATCGCAAGGTCGACCTCGTGCTGCAGGCGAGCAAGAAGCTCCGGCGGCGCGTGGTGGTGCTCCACGCGGACGACCGCGCGGCCCTCGGCGTCATCCCGACGTCGACGGCGGATGTCTCCCCCGTCGGGGTGCCCCGCCTTCCCCGCGAAGAGCGCGTCGTCCTCGAGGACCCGGCGACGCCCGCGCCCGGAGCGGACGCCTTTCGCTGGTTCTTCTACTCGGCCAGCCCCCCTTGGTCGGGCACGCGCCACTCGCTGGAGAACGTACGCTCCGCGCAGAAGGAATTCTCGATCAAGCTGCGCAACGTCTATTCCTTCTTCACGATCTACGCCGTCATCGATGGCTTCGATCCCCAGCGCGACCCGCCCCTCGCCGCCACAGCGCGCCCCGAGCTCGATCGCTGGATCCTCGGCGAGCTCGCGGCGACGACGCGCGACGTGACGACCGCGATGGACGCCTACGAGGTCTTCACGGCGACCCAGAAGCTCATCGACGTCGTCGACGCGCTCTCGAACTGGTGGGTGCGCCGCAGCCGCGCGCGCTTCTGGCGCTCGGGCTGGGACGACGACAAGCGCAGCGCGTACGAGACGCTCTACAGGTGCCTCGTCGACCTCGCGAAGCTCACGGCGCCGTTCACGCCGTACGCCGCCGAGTCGATGTGGCAGAACCTCGTCGTCGGTCCGGCGGCGCGATCGGGGCGCACGGTTCCGGAGAGCGTACACCTCGCCGACTGGCCGGAGGCGGACCTCGCCGCGATCGACGAGAAGCTTTCGAAGAAGATCGAGACGATCCGAGCCTTCGTGTCCCTCGGGCTCCAGGTGCGGACGCAGGCCAAGATCAAGGTCCGGCAGCCGCTCGGCGGCGCGCGCATCGTCACTGCCGACCGGGAGTACCTCGGGATGTCCGAGGCGGAGGCACGGTCCGCCCGCGCGCAGCTGGCCGAGGAGCTCAACGTCGAGGGGGACATCGAGACGTTCGGCGTCGAGAACGCCGATCGTTACGTCGAGTTCCGCTTGAAGCCGAACTTCCGCTCGCTCGGGCAGCGCGGGCTCGGCAAAGAAGCGCAGCTCCTCAAGAAGGCGATGGGCGCGCTGTCGTCGGCCGACGCGGGGGCGCTCGCGTCGAAGCTGATGAACGGCGAAGCGGTGCGTGCCGAGGGGGTGGATCTCCGGCGCGAGGACGTCGAGATCGAGTTTGTCGCGAAGGAAGGGTTCGCCGCGGCCGGAGACCGCGTCGGCGTCGTCGTGCTCGACACGCGCATCACCGACAAGCTGCGCGAGCTGGGAATCTTGCGCGAGTTGCAAAATCGCGTGCAGGGCATCCGCAAAGACATGGCGCTCGAGTACACCGACCGCATCCGGCTCTCGATCGCGGGAGGCGAGACGTTGCCGCGCGTCGTCGCGCAGTACCGCGATGCGCTCGCCGCCGAGGTGCTCGCCGTCGAGGTCACGGCCGGCGCTCCGCCTGAGGGCGCGCTCGTCCGGGAGGTCGACGTGGAGGGCGAGGCGATTCGCATCGGCGTCATTCGAGCCTGAGGCGGACCTCAACCGAGCGCGAGCTCGGCACGTGCATCCGCGAAGTTGTATCGTGTGCTCGCGATGCGTGCGTGCCGTGTGGTCGTCCGGGTAGCGCTGGTCTCGCTGTCGGCGCTCGGGGTGGGCGTCGATTGCTCGGGGTCGAGCACCGGCTCGTCCGCGCTGCCCTCCGGGACGACCAACTGGGTGCATCCGTCGGGCACGGTCGCGGTCGACGTAAAAGCGGATCCGTTCGCGCTCGTCGTGCGGGACGCGCGCGGAGCCGTACTGATGGAGACCACTCCGGCTCGCGCGGCCGGCGACGCGTCGGATCCGTCGCTCGCCTACGCGCCGCTCGCCTTCACGCACAACGAGGACGACACGATCGAAGCGACGCCGATGAAGGGGTGGGACTACTACCGCGGCGCAGACGGCGCCTGGTCGCAGGCGACGCGCGCGACGAGCATCGACAGCGACGGCGACGGCCTCGTCGTGCATCTGGCCACGACCGACACGGCTGCCGCCTCCGTGACGCTGCGCATCGAGCCGAGCGGCGCGGGCGTGCATCTCGTGGCGACAGTCGACAACCCGGGGAGCGACCCCGATACCCAGATCAACCGCATCTCGCTCGGCTGGAAGATGCACGACGACCCCCCCGCCCCTTCGGTCGGTGGCGCGCAACCGGGCGACCACTTCCTCGGGCTAGGCGAGCGTTTCTACCTCACCGATCACAGAGGCGAGCCCAGGACGTACGTCTGGGTGGAGGACAAGGGCCTCGGGCAAGGTGAGGCGACCCCGCCCGGACCGAGCAATCCGATGCCGAACGGCCCGACGATGACGTACATCCCGGTGCCGTGGTTCCTCTCACCGCGCGGGTTCGGTGTCCTCCTGTCGACGACCTTCCGGACGGTCTTCCACCTCGGCGACGAGGCGCCCGACGCGTGGCGCTTCGAGTCGTGGACGCCGTCCCTCGATGTCCGCATCTTCGCCGATCCCGACCCGAAGAACCTCATCGCGGATCTCACGGACCTCACCGGGCGGCCCCCGGCGATCGCCGACTGGGTGCTGGCGCCGCGCCGCCGTGGCGACATCGGAAGCGGCGAATGGAATCGTCTGCGCGCCGCGCACGTGCCGACGAGCGTCATCGACACGGCCGTGCACTACTTCCCGACGGGCGACGGCGCCGACCACGCGGCGATGCGCGCGGCGACCGCGGAGCTTCACGCGAAGGGTTTCAAGGCGGTCGCCTACTTCTGCCCCTTCGTGTCCGATGGCTGGCACCCGGTGTTCGACGACCTCGTCGCCAAGGGATGGCTCGTGAAGCACGCCGACGGCACGCCGTACACGGTGCTCGACGTTCCGTACAACGCCGGGATGATCGACTTCACGAACGCCGACGCCGTCGCCTGGTACCAGCAGCAGATGCAGCTGGCTCTCGACGACGGCTGGGACGGCTGGATGTACGACTTCGCCGAGTACGTGCCGGAGGACGCCGTCTTTGCGAACGGGATGAGCGGCCTCGAGGCGCACAACCTCTACCCCCTGCTCTACCAGAAGACCGCGCACGATCTTCTCGAGCAGCAGCGCCCGGGCGAATACCTCGTTTTCGCGCGATCGGGCTACGCCGGCCCGACGCCGTTCGGCTTCGCCGGAACGGGAGGGCTCGTGCCGATGGTGTGGGCCGGCGACGAGAGCACCGACTTCGATCTCGCCGATGGGCTCCCGGCGGCGCTCACGGCGGCGCTCAACGCCGGGATGAGCGGCATCCCGCTGTGGGGCTCGGACATCGGGGGCTACCACTCCATCTTCAACCCACCCCCGGACGAGGAGGTGTACCTGCGCTGGACGGAGCTCGGCGCCTTCAGCGCCGACATGCACGACGAGAACGCCGGCGCCGGCAACGGGACGCGCTTCCAGATCTGGGACGACCCCGGCGCGGTCGCGATCTACGCGCGGTACGCGGGCATCAAGACCCAGATGCTCCCGTACGTGAAGCTCGCGGTCGCCGCGGCACGCGCGAAGGGTACGCCCGTCATGCGGCATCTCTTCCTCGATCACCCGCGTGACCCGCGCACGTGGACGATCAGCGACGAGTACATGTACGGCGACTCGCTCCTGGTCGCCCCGGTGGTCACGCGCGGCGCAACGTCTCGGTCCGTGTATCTGCCGGACGCCGCGTATTACGACTACTGGTCCGGTGCGCGCGTCGCGGGCGGCGGCGACCTCGTGGTCCCGGCCCCGCTCGACACCGTCCCGGTCTTCGCGCGTATCGGCGCCATCGTGCCGATGCTTTCGCCGGCGGTCGAAACGGTGGTCACGCCAACGGATGGGAGCGTCACGTCCGCATCGGCGCTCGCCGACTTTCTCCAGGTAGACGTCTTCGCCGGCGGCACGACTTCCGTGACGCTCGACGACGGGACGACGCTGTCACAGTCTGCGCCGAGCGAACCCTTCGAGCTCGGTGTGCCCACGCACGCAGCCGGAGCCATCCCGACCACGGCGAACGCACTCGATCTCATGACGTGCATCGCGTGTGCCTATACCGATCCCGTGACCCACGTCTGGTCCGTCGCCGTGGAGGTGGCCGTGCAGGTGCAAGGTCAGCGCTTCGGCCAGGGTGGCGACCAGGGCGACACGATCGCCGCAGGGCCGCTCACGCTATCGGTTTCGGGCGCTCCCGTCTCCAGACGCATCGTTTTCCGCGTGCGGCACTGACGTTGCTTGCCGTGCCAGGTCTTGCGGAGAGGCGCACGCGCTTTGCGCAGGGATCGTCGCAGAGAAGTGTTTCCACGAAGGTTCGGCGCGATCGGTCGAAGGCGTAAAGCGAGCCACGAGCCACGAGCGAACCACGACACAGATGACACAAATGTGGATCGCAGGGGCGAAGCGGCACCGGAGGTGCGTCGCGTTTTTTTGATCACGTTGGGCGTCGTGACTCGCCGCGCCTCTGATATGGTCGTCATCACGGGCACGCTGCCCGAGCTTGGGGGCAACGACGTGATCAAGGCGAAGCGGCTCCGAACCGAAGCAGCAGCGCGACGGGCCGTGCCGGCACCCTGGTCGGGTTCGGACGGCGCGCGCCTGGCGAAGGCGAGGGAAAGGGGAGCGGTCGCGGCCAAACCCCAGCTCGCTCGCGCCGAGCTGCTCGACAAGCCTGCCCGCGTCCGTTTCGAAGAAGAGATCGACGCCGCGCTCAAGCGCAGGCCCACGAGCGAAGCGAAACTCGCGGGTGCGGTTCGCGCCGTCGCGTGCCTGAGCCCTGCGCTGCGCGCGTCGCTCGGCGAAGCGACGTCCGTTCTGCTCCGGCGAGGCGCGCGGCAGCGCGAGCTTTACACGTGCGGCCTGCGTGCGCTCTCGGAGGCGCAGGACCGGCAGTCGGTCGTCCTCCTGCGGCAGGCGCTCGCCGGAGACGAGGCAGGCGGTCCCGCAGCGCTCAGCGCGGCGTGCTTCTCGCGCGACCCGGAGCTGTCGCCGCTCCTCGCGAAGATCGCCGCGAGTCGACAATCCCATCTCGCGTTCGGTGCAGAGCTCGCGCGCGTGGCTCGCGGCGAGTCGAACGGCGCCCTCCTCGCGCAGCTCGCGCCCATGATCAAGGAGAGCCATCGCATCTCGATGTGCGTCGAGCTGTTCGGTCCGCTCGTGCGCGGCGCGCCGATGGCGCCCCACGTGGGTCCGGCGCTCGGTGTCCTGCGCGGCGCCGAGCGGCACCTCGGACGATGGCTCGTCCTCGCAGAGGTCGCGGTCAAAGCGGGAGACACGAGTCCCCTCGATGAGGCGCGATCACGCGCCGAGGAGGGCCCCGCGAGCTCTCGAGCGGCGTGGACGCTCGTCGCGTGGGCGCTGGGGGAGACCGACGCCCGTGCGCGACGCGTCGCCGCACCGTCGCCACCGGCGACGCGGCCCACCCTGGAGCTCATCGCACGCCTCTCGGATCGGCCGAGCGCCGATCGCGACACGACCTTCCTCTTTCGCCTGGCGCGCGCGCGAGGCGCGTCGGCGCGGCCCATGCTCGAAACGCTCGCGCGCACCGTTCCGCTGGCGGACGAGCCGAGCCTCCGCGCGGCTCTCTATCTCGCGCGCGATCACGCCCGGGAGGACATGCGAGAGGCTCTGGTCGAAGCAGCCAGCTCGGGCCGAAAGGAGGATTTCCGCGGCATGGCCGCGGCCGCGCTGTGGGACGCGGCTCCCGCGGCGTCCGGCGACGCGGCCACGCAGTGCCGCTCGCGAGCGCGCGACGTCGCCGAGGAGCTTCTTGCTTCGCGGGTCATGGGCAACGTCGCGTGGGGAGCGCTCATCCGCGCGGCGGCCAAGGCCGGCTCGAACGGCGAACCGATCCTCACGGAGACGCCGTACCGATGGATCCAGTGGGGCTGGCTCGAGTAGGCCTGGCTTGCATCGTCGCCGTCCTGGCGGCCGACGCGAGGACCGCAGGGGCGGCAGCCGCCGCCGACAACTCCCTTCCCATCGACGTCTGGGCCGACCGGGACGACGACGACGCGAACGGCCGGCCCGACGGGGAGCAGAGCGTCCTTCCGCCGGCGACGCACGTCGACCTGGTGCCGGTGAACCGGCGACTCGTGGGGTCGACGATCCAGGTCGTGTCCGGCGGAGAGCACGCGCGGTTGGTGTCCCGTGGCATCGGGCCGATCGCCTGGGACACCCCCGTCCCGCCGACCGCGCTCGTGCAAGGCCTCTCTCCCGGTCGCGTCGAGCTCGTAGCGAAAACCTCCAGCGGGCGCGTGCACGTCACCATCGGCGTGCGCGGGATCGACATGCGGAACGGCGATGCCGAGCTCGTCGACATGGCGCGTTCGCACGCGTCGCTCGAACGAACGCCGCCTACGCGAATCGAGGGCGGTCCGGACGCTCGTTACGACGATCCGGACGCGCTTCGTGTCGTCCTCGAAGCGCCCGACGACGGCCCGGGACTCGACGGCGAGCGAGAGATCGCGGTCGAGTCGATCAGCGCCGTCGCCGCGCGAATCGACACGATCGCCCACCTGCCGCTCACGCCGTCGCAGTGTCCGAACGCGTACGGCGGCATCCGCTGCTGGTCGAGCGCCCCGCTGAGGCTCGTCATCGACGACGTCGACCGCGATCACCCGCTCGTCGCCGACCGGTCCATCAAGGCCGAGGTGGGGGGTGCGATCGTCTTTCGCAGCGACGGCCGCAAAGCGCAGATGATCCGCGTCATGGGTCCGCGGACGTCGCCCGTCGGCCCGATCGCACGGCTGCGCGCGACGCTGCGCTCTCTCGTCCTGCGCCTCGTGCCCGGGGGCGCCCCCGCCATCGGCGGAACGGAGGCCGGCGCGATCGCGGCGCTGCGCTCGGAGCTCGCCGCGGCGTCGGCCATCTGGGGGCAGTGCGGCCTCACGTTCGGCGACGCGCGGACGCTCGACGTGAAGGTCGTCGACCCGCCTCCGTCGCACCTGGTCGCCATCGGCGACGACCTCGGCATCGCGGCGAGCGGCGGTGAGATCCGTCTTCGCGCGGAGGGACGCGCGATCGCCGTCACGACGCTGACCGGAGAGAGCCCCGATCGCGTCGCGTCCGACCTGGCGCGCGCCGTGGAGCGCGCGGGGCTCGTCGCCGTGGTCTCGCCCAATGCGCGTATCGGGCCCGGTCTTGCGCCCAGCGTGGACGTGTCGGTCCGGCGGAAGGACGGGACCCTCGTGGCGGTCGACGCCCCGTCCGGCGCGAGCCTGTCGACCGACGCGACGCTGAGCGTGCGGATTGGCTCCGTCGATCTCACCGATGGCCTCCAGCACTTCACCGATATCGACGCAATGGCAGGCACGCTCGAGGAGCGAACGCTGCTCAAGGCCCTCGACGACGGCGACCCCGCGACGATCGAGGTGGTGGTCGTGCCGCTCTTCGCGGGGGGAGGGCGCATCGGCGAGTCGTTCATCGGGAGCGACCTCTCGAGCGTCCGCAACGTCGTTCTGCTCGACCGCGCCGGAATTCGCGCGAGAAAGAGCAGCCTGACCCTGGCCCACGAGCTCGGACACGTCCTCATGGACATGCCCGGCCACCCCGACGACTATCAGGTCGACACGCCGACGCTCCTCATGGACTCCGACGCCGCCGATGCATCGCCGTTCGGCCCTCGCCGCATCACCGTCGAGGAATGCGCGCGGGTCGTTCGGCAGGCCGGGCCCACCGGACGCGTCCCGCTGCTCACGCCGTGGCCCATCGGTCCGATCCCGTATCGTTGAAGGCGAACGTCAGTACGCTCCGGCGAGCGTGTCCTCCGCGTACGCGCTCCAGGCGGACGAATAGAGCTGCCCCGAACGCAGCGTGCCGTAATCGAACGAGGGCAGTCGCGCGACGGCGAATCCGGTCACGATCGGGCCGTGCACGAGGCTCCCGACGCCGGCGACCTGGCCGAGATCGGGCACGTCGAACGAGAAGCGTGACCCGGGGGCGACGATCTGCCACGTGACGAGGCCTTTCCCGGAGGAGATTTGGACGTACACGAGGTCGATCGGGCCGCTCGCCTGGAGCTCGACGTGAGTTCCACTCCAGGTGCCGCTGGTCGGCTGGACGAGGGAAGGAACGGGGAGGAAACCCCCGAGGGTCACCGGGTCGTCGGCGTTCGACGTCTCGATGCCGGTGACGACCGACGCCGGGGGCGTCTTGCCGGTGCCCGTGACCGCGGCGGCGCTGAGGTCGTAGATGGCGTTGTAGAGCGTGCCGTCGAGCGCCGGGATGCCGACGAAGGGGATGCTCCCGCCGGTCGGGAGGAGCGTCGTCGCCATCCCCTGCGGGAGGAGCGCGAACGCACCCTCGCCGACGTCGATCGCGACTGTCGTCTGTAGGCGGTCGGGTCCTCGCGGCGCCGGCGCGGGCGGTTGCGGGAGGATCGTCAGCGCGCGATCGAAGGTCGTAGCCATCGAGATGAACACGCCCGTCGTCTTCCCGCCGGGGAGGACGGGCACTCCGCGCACGACTCCCATTGCGTACGGCTCGAACTGCGCCGGGACCACCGACCGGTCCTCGAGGCCTGCGATGGCGTAGAGCGTCTGGTTTCCGGGGAGCGCGGAGAGCGAGTAGGCGTAGCCGAGGCTGCCGTCCGAGTCGGGCGTCGTCGCGGCGGTGATGTCCGGCAGGTAGAAGCCGTCGAGCGGGCTGCCGGCGGCCGTCCATACGTACGCCGCCTGGCGTTCGTTGCCGCCGCTCGGCTTGGGGACGTTGGCCCATCCGCCGCGCTGGAATTCGAGCCCACCCGGCCAAACGAGCTCGCCCTCGACCTCGCCCGGGGTGATGGGCGTGTAGTTCCCGTTCGAGGGGGGATCCCCGGCGCAAGAGGGGTCGAGCTCGGGGTCGAGGTAGGCAGTGACGGTGTCGACTGGGACGTCGACGTACGTGATGGGCTGGTGGCACTTC
Organism: uncultured Myxococcales bacterium; assembly: GCA_937998045.1. Taxonomy (GTDB): domain Bacteria; phylum Myxococcota_A; class Polyangia; order Polyangiales; family Polyangiaceae; genus Palsa-1150. The sequence goes on along the minus strand of CALKVG010000722.1, from coordinate 22,589 downwards.
GCGGCGACCGTCACGGTCGCTTTCCCGGAGAGCGCGGGCCCGGTGAGCTGGGCCACGCCGGAGGCGTCGAACGTGCCGATGACGGCGCCGGAGAGCGACGAACCGGCGATGGCCTTGCCGCCCGCGAGCGGCGTTCCCGTCCAGGAGTCGAACGCGAGCACGTGGAGCGTCCCGGAGAGCGCGCCTCCGTACAGCCCCCCGCGGTAGCCGTCCGGAGAGTCGCCGTAGAGAAAGGCGTCGAGCGCCTGATCGACGCTTCCGTCCGAGTTCGTGACGGTGACGTCCTGAGATCCCGGGCCCTGCGGGGGGGTCGAACACGAGAGGTGGGTCGCGTCTGCGAAGACGACGCCCGCGCACGCCTTTCCGCCCATCGTTACGGTGGACGACGCGCTCCAGTGCGTGCCCAAGCCGCGAAGGGAGATGCGCGTGCCGCCAGTGGTCGAGCCGCTCGAGGGAGTCACGGAGAAAGCGTCGTAGGTGAACCCGCCGGGGAGGACGGCCTCCTCGGCGGTCGTCGTGTTGCGGACCCGCACGTCGACGGGGCCGGGAGTTCCCGGCGGGGTGACGATGGCCGCGTGGGTCGGGTCGCTGGCGAGTACGTTGGTGGCGTCGAGGAGGGTCGCGCCGATCCACACCTGGATTTCGGACGCGAAGCCGCGGCCTGCGACCGTGGTTCGCGTGCCGCCGGTCCACGGGCCGTGCGAGGGCTGGAGGCCGGTGACCGCGAAGGCTGGGCCGAGGTCGACGTCCATTCGCGGGCCGGAGTCGTCCCCGAGCAGCGACCCGGGGGGATTGCCGGCATCGTCGAAGTACGGATTGAGGGGCGGCCCGGACCCCGGCAAGCAAGCGACGCTCGCCGGGTACGTACCCGCGACGGCCACCAGCGCTGCCAGCGAGGCAGGGCGGCGCAGGGCTGAGGCCAGCGCGCTCCGGAGGCACCTCATGAGGGCAGAAATAGGGTATGCGATGCGGCGCCCGTAGCAAGGACCCTTGCGCATTGCGCCATCGGCTCTACCTTTTGCCGGCAATGAAATTCCCGCTGCCTCAACGATCCTTGCGCGAATACCTCGCCCAGTACCAGGAAGAGCACACGAAGCTCGGGACGAAGCTGACCCACATGGTCGGCATCCCCATGATCGTCGCGTCGATTCCCACCGCCGTCGTCAATCCGCCCCTCGCGGGGGGCCTCTTCGTGGGCGGCTGGGCGCTCCAGTACGTGGGCCACTACGTCTTCGAGAAGAACAGGCCCGCGTTCTATCACGACCCGTACTATCTGCTCGTCGGCCCAGCGTGGGTCACGGCCGAGTGGCTAGACCTCCTCGGGCTGCCCGTCCCCGAGGCGCTCAAGCCGGCGCCCAAGGCGCCGGCGCCCGGCGTGCACGTCAACGGCGAGACGGCGACCGTCGTCAGTTGACGGCGGCGGTCACGCCGTCGGGATTGCGCTGCAAAGGAGCTCGAGCGCCGTGGCCTTGCGCGACTCCTCCCCGGGGCCCACGCAGGCCGGGCAGCCCTTGTCGCATGGGCAGGTCTCGATCATTCGCGCCGCGCGGGCGAGGAGGACGTCGCGTTGCTCCCAGATCCGCTCGGCCAGCCCGGTGCCCCCGGGCACGTGCTCGTACACGAAGAGCGTCGGCCGGTATGTCTCGTCCAGAAGGGGGTGGAAGCCCTTTCGCGGTACCGCGGGTCCGCCGTCGTCTTCGGGGGCGGTCGTGCCCAGCGTCGTCCCGAGGTCTCGCGGGTCGCACATGAGGGCGAGCGTCGCGACCGTCTCGAGCGCGATGGCGAGCCCGCGCAGCCCGTCGATGACCGCCGCGCGTCCGGCCGGGATCGCCGCGCAGACGCTCTCGGGCACGGTGACCCAGAAAGCCGTCGTATGCATCTGCATTTCGGGGAGCCGCACGTCGCCGTAACCCGCGTTCTCGTGCGTGTAGAACTTGATCTTCTTGTAGCCGACGACCTTCTCGACGATGGCCACCTCTCCCCAGCCGCTCGGCCACGCCTCGCCGGCATGCACCGGCGTCGGAGTCGCCCCACTGCCCGCGAGCACGGTGCCCGATACACGCGCGGCGCCCAGGACCGGACCGGCCGCCTCCTCTTCGATCACGGAGATCTGCACGTAGGTCATCGCGTCGGTCCAGTAATCGGGCTCCACACGGCGAACGAACGCCTTGTGGTTCTCGTAGTCGAACCGCTCGACCTGCCAGCACTCGCCGTCGTGCTGGTAAATGGCCTGCTCGTGGAGCATCGTGTGAGAAGCTCGCCAGTCGAGCTCGGCGATCGCGCGATCGCGCTCGACGTCGATGATGACGACATTGTCCCAGCCGACGCTCCGCAGCGAGACGTCGTTGGCCGGATACGCGTCCGATGCCCAGTGGAAGCTTCCCCCCGATTCGTGCACGACTCGGTGCCGCTCGAGGAAGCCGAGGGCCTCGAGTGTCTCCTCCGCCCCGAGCGAGCCGAACGCGTCGCCGCGCTTGAGAGGCAGCTCGAACGCCGCGCACTTCAGGTGCTGCAGGAGAATCTCGACGTTGTCCGGATCGATCCGCGCTTCCTCGACCGGAGCGCCCAGGAGAAACCGAGGATCGCGCGCGAGGTATTGATCGAGCGGTGCGCTCGACGTCACCAGGACGCCGATGCTCTGCTCGCCCCGCCGGCCGGCGCGGCCGATGCGCTGCCACGTGGCGGCGACCGACCCCGGGTATCCGGCGCAGACGACGGCGTCGAGCTCCCCGATGTCGATGCCCAGCTCGAGAGCGTTCGTCGCGATCACCGCGAGGATGTCGCGCTCGCGCAGACGCCGCTCGATATCGCGCCGCTGTTCGGGCAAGTAGCCCCCGCGGTAGGCCATGATGCGCGCGGGATCGATCCCGCTGCCGGCGTCGGTGCGCTCCGCGCGGGTGCCCACGGCGTCGCGCAGATACCGCAGCATGACCTCGACCGAGTTCCGCGACTGACCGAAGACGATCGTCGGCACGCGGGCTCGAACCAGGTCGGCCGCGAGCATGACGGCTTGCTTGACGTAGCTCGCACGGATCCCGAGCTCCTCGTTGACGACCGGAGGATTGAAGAGGAAAAATCGCCGCTCCCCCCGGGGCGCGCCGCTGCGATCGACGAGCGCCACGTCGTCGGGGCGCACTCCGAAGAGGTGCGCGGCATGCTCGCGCGGGTTGCCGATGGTGGCGGTCGCACCGATGAGCCGAGGGTTCGCTCCGTGAAAGCGAGCGACGCGAAGGAGCCGCCGCAAGACGTTTGCGACGTGCGAGCCGAACACGCCCTTGTACGTGTGCAGCTCGTCGACGACGACATAGCGCAGGGCCTGCATCGTGCGCGCCCAGCTCGTGTGGTGCGGCAAGATGCCGGTGTGGAGCATGTCCGGATTGGTCAGGACGATGGCGGACCGCTCGCGGGCCGCGCGCCGTGCGTCGGCGGGGGTGTCGCCGTCGTAGACGACGGCTCCCGCGGCGAGCCCGGCCGCGGTGGCAAAGGCGCGCAGGTCGGCTTCCTGGTCCCGGGCAAGCGCTTTCGTCGGATAGAGGTAGATGGCCCGCGCCGTCGGGTCCTCGGCGAGCGCCTGGAGGACGGGAAGGTGGAAGCAGAAGCTCTTGCCGCTCGCCGTCGGCGTGGCGATGACGACGTGGCGCCCGCCCCGCGCCTCGTCGAAGGCGCGCGCCTGATGTGCGTAGAGCCGCGAGATGCCTCGGGCCGCGAGCGCTTGCGACAGGCCCGGCGCGAGCGTCGCGGGCATGCCGGCGTACTCCCCAACGCGTGCCGAAGTCGTCTCGTCGGCGCACAAGCAAGGCTTCACCCACCGGCTCGCGAGCCAGCGTTCGAGCACGGTCTCCAGGCCCTCGCTCTGTTTCCACGGTTGCAGCGGCATCCTCGCCGATGCTAAACAGATGTACCGTGCCTTCGCAAGCTACGGCACCGCTGTACGCGCCGGCCGAGCTCCTTGATCGGCTCCGCGCGATGAAACGAAACGAGCATGAGCTCGATGTCGAGTCGTCGTCGCTCCGAGCGAGCTGGCTCGAGGCCGTCGATGCGCTCCTGCGGACGATACGGCACTGGCTCGACCGCGCCGTGCGGGAGGGGCTGGCGAAGATCGACATCGCGTCTGTGCACGTGCCGGAAGACGCCGTCGGCGCGTACGACGCGCCGGCGCTCAAGATCACCCTTCCTGGCCGACGGACCGTCTGGGTGCGTCCGGTCGGGACGCTCTGCGTCGGAGGGCGCGGCATCGTCGACGTCGTGAGCGGCTCGAGCCGAGCCCTCCTCGTCCTGAACCGCGCCGGCATCTGGAAGATACGAGCCTCGGGTCCTTCGTCGGCGCTCGTACCGCTCGACGAGAACGAGTTCGCTCGCGCCCTCACGGAGCTCATCCTGTAAGCTTGCGGCCCTCCGCGGCTGCTTCGCTTTGCCGGGGACCGTCCAATCCACTAGATCGGCCCACCAGAGCCCGTGACCCAGCCCGAGTCTACCCCCGAAGCGACGAGCAACCTCACCGGCGGCGCGGCGCAGCCGCCCGCGGCGGAGGGCGCGGAACCCGCCCCGCCGGTCGGAACGGGCAGCGCGCACGTCGACGCCCCTTCGGAGGCGCCGATTCCCGGCGAGCGCCTGGGCGTGCCCGCCGACGCAACGCGCGTCATCGCCGATTTCGGCCGCCCCCACCCCTCCTACGTCTTTCTCGCCCTCGTCTCGATCGTTTCGCTGGCCGCGGACATCGCGACCAAGGCCTGGGCGGAGCACCACCTGGACGGTTACCCAGGTACGGTCGAGGTCTGGAAGAACCACCTGACGCTTCTCCTCGCGAAGAACCGCGGGGGCGCCTGGGGTCTCTTGCAGTCGACGAGCGAGAACGTGCGAAGGCCGTTCTTCTTGCTCGTCTCCGTGGCCGCGATCGCCTTCATCATGACGCTGTACCGGCGCCTCCAGCCGCGCCAGCGGGCTCTGAAGTGGGGGCTGCCGCTCGTCCTCGGGGGGGCGCTCGGCAACGTCTTCGACCGCATCCGGTACGGCCACGTGATCGACTTCATCGACGCGCACGTCGCCTGCGACTGCTCGCTTCGTCCGTTTCGCTTCATGCTCGGCCACGGCCCCGAACACCACTGGCCCACCTTCAACATCGCCGACGTCGCGATTTGCGTCGGTGTCGGGCTCATGGCGGTCGACATGTTCACGAGCAAGCGTGCGCGCTCCGGGCCGCCCCTGCGGGCGCCGCGAGTTCCGCCGGCCCAGTCGGGCGAACCATCCGCGGATTGGAACGGCGTGGTCGTCGACGTTCCGCTCGAAGCGGCCCAACCCGAAGCCGAGAACGAGCAAGCCGCTCCGCCCCGTCCGAGCGCGACGCCGGCAGCCGCCGCGGAGCCGGAGGGCCCGGCTCCCGGAGCCGACCCGCCTGCGGACCCGCCCGCGAAGGAGTAGAAGAGTAGGGCGTGCACCCGGATCTGTTCCGCCTGTTCGGCGTCGCCTTCCCGTCTTACTTCGTCCTCCTTCTCTCCGGGTTTCTCTTTGCGACGGCGGTGGGAGCTCTCTGGGCCCGTCGCATCGGCGAGAGCGCCGACGTCATCGTGGATCTCGGCATCGCAATGCTTCTCGCCGGCGTGGCGGGGGCGCGCATCCTGCACGTCCTCGTCGACGGGTACTTCTGGGACTACGTGCACCTGTGCACCGACCCGAGCCTGGTCAACTGGCCCCTCGACAAAGCCGAGTGCCTCTCGAGCTCGTACGACGGCGTCTGGGACGCTGCGCGCGGCGTCTGCCACCCGAAGAGCGCGGACTGCTTCGCCTGGGCGAAATTCTGGGCCGGAGGGCTCACCTATTACGGCGGCCTGATCGGCGCCGCCGGCGCCGCCTGGTACCTGCTCAAGCGCGACGCATTTCCGTTCTGGAAGGCCGCCGACATGGCGGGCTTCGCGGTTCCGCTCGGACTCGCGTTCGGGCGGATGGGGTGCTTGATGGCGGGGTGCTGCTTCGGCAGTCCGTGCGACTTGCCGTGGGCGATGTCGTTCCCATGGAAGAGCGCCGCGAGCGAGGCCCAGTTCAAGGCGCACCTGCTTCCGAGCGCGCGCCTCTGGAGCCTGCCGGTTCATCCGACGCAGGTGTACGAATCGGCCGCATCGCTCGCCATCGCGGCCGTCTGCTTGCTCTGGGTGCACCCCCGCAAGCGCTACGACGGGCAGGTCTTCGCGGCTTTCCTCGTCCTTTACGCCTTCGCGCGGTTCATCATCGAGTTCTTGCGCCGCGACGATCGCGGCGGGCTGCTGGGCCTCTCCACGTCTCAGCTCCTCGGGATCGCGATGGCCGTGGTGGCCGCGATCGTGCACGTTCGACGTGGCGGCCGCGCGATCGCGCCGGGCCCGGCGTCGCCGTGAGAGAGCGCGGGTGGTAGGCTGCCCGATCCATGGGCGCTCGCATCCTCGACGGCAAGCAGCTTTCGGAAGTCGTTCGCGCCGAAGTTCGCGCCGGAGTGGCCGATTTCGTGGCCAAGAACGGGCGCGCCCCCGGGCTGGAAGTGATCCTCGTCGGCGACGACCCGGCGAGCGCGATTTACACGCGCAACAAGGAGAAAGCATCGAACGAGGTCGGCATGCGCGGGTCGCTCCACGTGATGCCGGCGACGGCCAGCGAGGACGAGATCTCGGCGCGCGTACGCGACCTCAACGCGAACAAGGCGGTCGACGGCATCCTCGTTCAGCTCCCGCTCCCAAGGCACGTGGACCCGACGCGCGTACTCGATCTGGTGGACCCGCGGAAGGACGTCGACGGCTTCCACCCGTTCAACGCCGGGCTGCTCACGCTCGGCAGGCCGGGCGCGCTCGTCGCGTGCACGCCCAGCGGATGCATGCGCCTCCTCAAGCTGGCCGGGGCGGAGCTGGAGGGTGCGCACGCGGTCGTCGTCGGTCGGAGCAACATCGTCGGAAAGCCGATGGCGCAGCTCCTGCTCGCCGCGAACGCCACGGTCTCGATGGCCCACTCACGCACGCGCGATCTGCCCGCCATCTGCAGGCAGGCGGACATCCTCGTGGCCGCCGTCGGCAAGCGGGAAATGATCCGCGGCGACTGGATCAAGCGGGGAGCCGTCGTCATCGACGTGGGCACCAACCGCCTCGCGCTACCCGATGGCAAGTCGAAGCTTTACGGAGACGTCGCGTTCGACGAAGCGAAGGAGGTTGCGTCCGCGATCACGCCCGTCCCGGGAGGCGTTGGACCGATGACGATCGCGATGCTCCTCGCCAATACCCTCGAGGCAGCCCGTCGCCGAATGGGGTAGGGGACTACGGCAACAGCTTGCCGAGCAGTCGATCCAGGGCGTCGAGATCCGCGTAGGGGATCGCGATCTCGCCGCGGTTGCCGCGGTCGCGGACCTCCACCTTCGTGCCGAGCGCCCGGATGAGGCGCGCCTCGAGATCCCGCACACTGGCTGACTTGGGGTTCTCCGGGGCTGCGCCGTTCTGCGCGCGCTTCTTGGACCGCGAACGCACGAGCTCCTCGGTCGCCCTGACGCTCAGATGGCTCCGGATCACCCGCTCGGCCAGCTCCTCGATGAGCGGCCCCTCGCCGGCCCCGAGGAGGGCGCGCGCGTGGCCTTCGGTCAATTCGCCGCCGACGACCTTCGCCCGCACGCGCGGAGGCAGCTTGAGGAGCCGCAGCGCGTTGGCGATCGTCGTCCGGTCCTTTCCCAGGCGGTCGGCGAGCGCCTCGTGCGTGTATCCGTGCTCGCGAACCAGCCGCTCGAAGGCCTCGGCGAGCTCGATCGGATTCAGGTCCTCTCGCTGGACGTTCTCGATGAGCGCCAGCTCGAAGGCGTCCTTCGCGCTGACGTCTTTGACCACGACCAGCGCCTCGCGCAGTCCCGCCTTCTGCAGCGCGCGCCATCGTCGCTCTCCGGCGACGAGCTCCAGCTTGTCGCTCCCGGGCAGGCGTCGCACGACCAGCGGCTCGACCAGCCCGTGCTCGCGGATGCTCGCGGCGAGCTCCTCCAGCTTTTGCACGTCGAAGTGCTGCCGGGGCTGGCCTTTCTGCGGGACGATCTTCTCGAGCGGACAGACGAAGACGCTCTTGTCGCCGTACGTCTGCGCGGTGGGAGCCGCGGGCAAGAGCGCGTCGAGCCCGCGACCGAGCGCGCGCCGCTTCGGGTCCGGTGTGGTCGTCATCGCGCGAGGATCTCCCGCGCCAGCGAGAGGTACCCCTGCGCGCCCTTGGACTGGACGTCGTAGAGGAGCGCGGGCTTGCCGTGCGACGGCGCCTCGCTGAGGCGAACGTTCCGCGGAATGACCGAGTCGAAGACGTGGAAGTGGCGCTTCACCTCCTCGGCGACCTGGTGCGCGAGGTTGTTGCGCGGGTCGAACATCGTCAAGACGATCCCCTCGACCTCGAGCCCGGGATTCATCGAGCCGCGAACGCGATCGATGGTGGCCATGAGAGAGGTGAGCCCCTCGAGCGCGTAGTACTCGCATTGCATGGGCACGAGGACCTTGTTCGCCGCCGCCAGCGCGTTGAGCGTGAGGATCCCGAGCGACGGCGGGCAGTCGACGAGGACGAACTCGAACGGCTCGCTCTCCAGAAGCTCGGCGAGAACGCTTCGCAGCTTGTAGGCGCGGTCGGGCGCGTCCACGAGCTCCACCTCTGCGGCCACGAGGTCCTGCTTGCTCGGAACGAGCGTCAAGCTGGGCATCTGCGTGGGAAGCATCACGTCGCGCAGCGGAGCTCGCCCGATGAGGGCGTCGTAGACGCTCCGCTCGACCGTGCGCGGCGAAATCCCGACCCCGCTGCTCGCGTTGCCCTGCGGGTCGAAGTCGACGAGGAGCGTGCGCCGCTCGGCGGCGGCGAGACTCGCGGCGACGTTGACCGCGGTCGTCGTCTTGCCCACGCCGCCCTTTTGGTTGGCCACGGCGATGACGCGGGCCGGGCGCCTCTGGCCGTTGCGTTCCCGTGCGCCGGGCGTGCTCATGCTGGCAGCCTGTCTAGCCCGCGCACGCGCACCGGGGCAACCGACGTTGGAAGAAGATCCCCGCAGCAGGCTCGCGGCTCGAGAATTTCGTCGCAGTTTTTTTCCAGCACTCCTCGGTGCGTAGTAGCTTGTCGCCAGATGTAGGACATCGGTTGTTCGTCCGCCGATGCAACGAAACATCGTCCGACGCTCGACTGCCCCGACGGCGCAGACGAGCGGAAGGCGAGGACCATCCCCCCACTGCCAAGCGGAGAACCTACGGATGCGCCAGCGGTTGATGCAGATCCTGTCGAGCGACGAGACGAGCCAGGACGCCTCGATCGACGCAGCGATCGGCCGCTTCTATGGGCGCAAGCCTCGGTACGTCCGCCCGGCCGCCGCGCCCGACTCCGAGGGCGCGCTCGTCATCGAGCTTGCGCGCTGGATCGAGCGGAGGGAACGGATGGAGCGCATCGAGCAGGCGCGAACCCGAAGCTTCAACGCCCGCTAGCGGGCGAGCAACGCCGAACCAATCGACAACGAGCTACGCGGACGTCTCCGGGCATCGGGCCCGGAGCGCGAGCCTGGCAAGGGAGACGACCATGCCGCTGCCCAAGAGCTACCGAACCATCGAGGAGTTTCAGCGCGAGGAGTTGAGGCCGCAATCGAAGGCCGGCTACTCGTTCGACGACCTGATGCAGGAAGCGACCCTGTACGAGAGCGACCTCCTCTTCGACGACCAGGCGGACGAGTACGAGCCGGACGACGACGACGACGATTACTGACGCTCATCGGGGGGAAGCCTCGCGAAAGGCGTGCGAAGGAGCGCGTCGCCCTCTTGCTTTCCCGGCGTGGAACACTACCCTCCGCGCTCCTCATGCAAGTTCAGGTTGCACGCATCTCCCCCGTGGTCGTGGAGCTCGCCGTGGAGGTCCCGGCCGACGCGGTGAAGGCCGAGGTCGACAAGGTCTACGCGAACCTTCAGAAGAAGGCGCACGTGCGCGGCTTCCGCCCGGGGAAGGCGCCGCGCCAGGTGCTCGCGCACCTGTACGGCCCCCAGGTCGCGAGCGACGTCGTGAACGCGATCGTCAACCAGACGCTCCCGCAGGCGCTGTCCGAAAAGCAGGTGCAGCCGGTCAATCAGCCCCAGGTGGAGGCCGGGAAGTTCGAGCAGGGGGCAGCGTTCTCGTACAAGGCGCGCTTCGAGGTCTCGCCGGACATCGGCGAGGTCGCCTACGAGGGACTCGATCTCCTCAAGCCCGTCGCGCTAGCGACCGAAAAGATGGTCGACGAGCAGATCGAGCTGCTGCGCAAGCAGCACGCTCGGCTCGAGGCCCCGGAGCCGCCTCGGCCCGCGCAGAAGGGCGACGTCGTCACGATCGACTTCACGCTCGCCGTCGGCGGCGAGGAGATCAAGGACGGCGGGGGCGAGAGCGTGCAGCTCGAGCTCGGGTCGGGCCAGCTCATCGCCGAGCTCGACGCGGCGCTCACAGGAAAGCAGGTCGACGACGCCTTCGATGTCGACGCGACGTTCCCCGACAACCACCAGCGGGCGGAGCTCCGCGGCAACAAGGGGACGTTCCGCGGAAAGGTGAAGGACATCAAGCAGCGCGTGCTGCCCGGTCTCGACGACGAGTTCGCCAAGGACGTGGGCTCGTTCCAGACCCTGGTCGAGCTTCGCGCCGACGTTCACACGCGCCTGCAGAAAGTACTGAAGGACCGCGCCGACACCGCGCTTGCCGAGCAGATCGTCGATAAGCTCAACGAGAAGAACCCGGTCGACTTGCCGCCGTCCCTCGTCGAGCAGCAGTGCCGCATCATGGAGCTCGAGATCCTGCAGAACGCTCGTCGCATGGGCCAGCGCCCCACTCAGGAAGACCTGGGCAAGGTTCACCACCAGGTCCACGCCGAGGCAGAGAAGAAGGTGCGCGCGGGCCTGCTCATGGCCGCGATCTCACGCAAGCTCGGGCTGCAGGTCACCGACCAGGACATCCAGAAGGGCCTCGAAGAGCTCGCGGCCGAGACGGGGAAGAACGTCGCCAAGGTGCGCGCCGAGTACAGCGACCCCCAGCGACGCCAGCTTCTCATCGGAATGATCCTCGAGGACAAAGTGCTGGACGTGATCGAGGCGAAAGCAAACATCCGCGACGGAGAGCCCGAGGCTCAGCCGGCGGCGGGTGAGGGCAAAGCCGCCGCGGCGTCCGACACGACGGCGGAGGCGCCGGCAGCATCGAAGGGAAGCAAGTCGAGGTCGAAGAAGCCCGAGAAGGCGCCACCGAACGAGACCGCCACCGAAACCGCGAGCGAGGCCACTTCCGGCGAGGCGTCGGAGGCGCGCACCAAGCCCTGAGCGCGCAGCCTGAGCAGGCAAGCGCAAACCCGGGCAAACGAAACAAACGAAAAGGCACGGGCAATGGGCCGAGCCGCTTGACGACCCCGCCGACGGGGAGAAGGCTGAGAGGCGATGACAAAGCGTCCTTTAAACCGCACGCAAGCTATCCGAACCATCGAGCAAGCGAAGGACTTCATCCCCTACCCGACGGTCGTGGAGACCACGCACCGCGGGGAGCGGAACTGGGACATCTTCAGCCGGTTGCTGAAGGACCGCATCGTCTTCCTCGGAACCGAGATCAACGACGACGTGGCGAACATCGTGATCGCTCAGTTTCTGTTCCTCGAGAGCGAGGATCCCGACAAGGAGATCATGCTCTACATCAACAGCCCGGGCGGCGTCGTGACGAGCGGTCTCGCCATCTATGACACGATGCAGTACGTCCGCTCGACCGTCAGCACGACCTGCCTGGGCATGGCGGCGTCGATGGCGGCTGTGCTCCTGGCCGCGGGCACGAAGGGGAGGCGTCTGGCCCTCCCGAACGCTCGAGTCATGATCCACCAGCCCATGGGCGGGGCCCGCGGTCAGGCGACCGACATCGAAATCCAGGCCCGAGAGATCCGGCATCTCAAAGAGGTCATCACCGACATCATCTCCAGCGCGACCGGCAAGCCCAAGGATCTCATCCACAAGGACATCGATCGCGACTTTTACATGAGCGCGCCCCAGGCGAAGGAGTACGGGCTCATCGATGACGTCCTACCCCCGCGGAAGAAGGGCGAGTCGGACAAGCCGGTGCGCGAGCGTTGACTTGGAGAAAAAAACTTGCGCGCCACAAGCTTGCGACACTCTGGGGGTGGGTCTAAGCTTTCCGTCGTGCGCGGGGAGTTTTTGCCGGCGCAGTCAAGTCGAGGTGTTGGGGGCTATTCCCGAGACGTCGGTGGGTGAACGAGGCGAGCATTGGAACGCAGACGGGACGACCACCAGAACGGCAATCTGAACTGCTCTTTCTGCGGCAAGTCGCAGAAGGAAGTGAAGAAGCTCATCGCTGGACCGACGGTCTACATCTGCGACGAGTGCATTGGTCTGTGCAACGACATCATCGCCGAGGAGGTCGAGAAGGACGAGCCGTACGCCGGCTCCACCCCTGTCCCCAAGCCCTCGGAGATCAAGTCGATCCTCGATGACTACGTCATCGGCCAGGAGCGGGCGAAGAAGATCCTCGCCGTCGCGGTGCACAACCACTACAAGCGCATCGATTCGCGCGTCAGCGCGGACGACGTCGAGCTGGCCAAGTCGAACATCCTGCTCCTCGGGCCGACCGGGACGGGCAAGACCCTCCTCGCGCAGACGCTCGCGAAGATCCTCAACGTTCCGTTCGCCATCGCCGACGCCACCACCCTCACCGAAGCCGGGTACGTCGGCGAGGACGTCGAGAACATCATCGTTCAGCTCCTGCAGAACGCCGATCACGACGTCGAGCGTGCCCAGCGCGGCATCGTCTACATCGACGAGATCGACAAGATCAGCCGCAAGGGGGATAACCCCAGCATTACGCGCGACGTCTCGGGCGAGGGCGTGCAGCAGGCGCTCCTCAAGATCATCGAGGGGACGATCGCAAACGTGCCCCCCAAGGGTGGGCGCAAGCACCCGCAGCAGGATTTCCTGCAGGTCGACACGACCAACATTCTCTTCATCTGCGGCGGCGCGTTCGTGGGGCTCGAGCAGATCGTCCAGCGGCGCATCGGCCAGCAGACGCTCGGCTTCGGCGCCGACATCAAGAGCAAGAAGGACTACAAGCTGGGCGAGCTCCTCGAGCAAGTGCAGCCGGAGGACCTCCTCAAGTTTGGCCTGATCCCGGAGTTCATCGGCCGCCTCCCCGTGCTGGCGACGCTGCACGAGCTGAACGAGGACGCGCTCGTCGACATTCTGACGAAGCCCAAGAACGCCCTCGTCAAGCAGTACCAGAAGCTCTTCGAGATGGACGGCGTGAAGCTCAAGTTCACGAAGGGCGCTCTTCAGGCTGTTGCGAAGGAGGCCCTCGCGCGCCAGAGCGGCGCTCGCGGTCTCCGCGCCATCCTCGAGCACGCGATGCTCGACATCATGTACGAGATCCCGTCGCGCAGCGGCATCAAGGAAGTGGTGGTGAACGAGGACGTCATCACCAAGCGTGAGCCGCCGCTCATCGTGTACCAGAAAGAAGCAGAGCTCGCGTGACGTCCAGTCCCCCACTCGCATGACGGCCCTTTGGGGCCGGGGCCCCAAAAGACAGACCTGGGAGCCAAACCTGGGATCGGGGCGAGCCTCAAAAGACGGACCTGGGAGCCAAACCTGGGGGACCAGGCTGTTCAAACTGCAGGCCCGCTGAAGCCTTGCTAACCTGACGGTCTCGATGTTTTTCAACAAGGACAACGACGGCAAGACGCCGCCCACGGTGAAACGGCGTACGGTGCCGCTCCTTCCGCTGCGGGACATCATTGTGTTCCCGCACATGGTTTCGCAGCTCTTCGTCGGCCGCGAGCGCTCAATCAACGCGCTGGACGCCGCGATGGCGCGCGACAAGGAGATCTTCCTCGCCGCGCAGAAGAACGCGAAGACCAACGAGCCGACACCTGACGACATCTTCCAGGTTGGCACCCTGGGTACGGTCATGCAGCTGCTTCGTCTGCCCGACGGCACGGTCAAGGTGCTCGTCGAGGGCAAACGTCGCGCTCGCATCAAGCGCTTCGCCCAGACCGACGAGTTCTTCCTCGTCGAGATCGACGAGATCGGCGAGGCGTGGCAGCGCGGGGTCGAGGTCGAAGCGCTGATGCGCAGCGTGCAGGCCGCCTTCGAGATGTACGTGAAGCTGAACAAGAAGGTTCAGCCCGAAGTCTTGATGAGCGTGCAGACGATCGACGATCCGGCGCGCCTCAGCGATACGATCGTCGCCAACCTGCCGACAGTGAAGCTCGCCGATCGGCAGCAGCTCCTCGAGATGGACGATGCGTCCAAGCGTCTCGAGCGTCTGCACGAATTGATGCAGGCCGAGATCGAGATTCTCCAGGTAGAAAAGAAGATCCGCTCCCGCGTCAAGAAGCAGATGGAGAAGACGCAGAAGGAGTACTACCTAAACGAGCAGATGCAGGCCATCCAGAAGGAACTGGGTGGCGGGGAGCGCGACGAGTTCAAAAACGAGATCCAGGAGATCGAGGAGACGCTCAAGACCAAGCGGATGAGCAAGGAAGCCTCCGTCAAGGTCAAGAAGGAGCTCAAGAAGCTCAAGATGATGCACCCGACGAGCGCCGAGGCGACCGTCGTGCGCAACTACATCGACTGGATCATCAGCCTCCCCTGGTACGACAAGACCGACGAGACCTACGATCTGAAGAAGGCCGACGAGATCCTTGAGGAGGATCACTACGGTCTGAAGAAGATCAAAGAGCGCATCCTCGAGTACCTCGCGGTGCAGGCGCTCACGAAGAAGCTGAAAGGGCCGGTCCTCTGCTTCGTCGGACCGCCCGGCGTGGGCAAGACGAGCCTCGCCAAGAGCATCGCACGGGCCACGGGGCGCAAGTTCGTGCGTCTCTCGCTCGGCGGCGTGCGCGACGAGGCGGAGATCCGCGGCCACCGCCGGACGTACATCGGCGCGATGCCGGGCAAGCTGATCCAGAGCCTGCGAAAAGTTGGGACGAACAACCCGGTCTTCTTGCTCGACGAGGTCGACAAGATGTCGACCGACTTCCGCGGCGACCCCGCTGCGGCGCTGCTCGAGGTTCTGGATCCCGAGCAGAACCACAGCTTCAACGACCACTACCTCGATCTCGATTACGACCTGTCGGACGTGATGTTCATCACGACGGCGAACACGCTGGGCGGCATCCCGATCCCGCTCCAGGACCGCATGGAGATCATCCAGCTGAGCGGGTACACCGAGTTCGAGAAGCTGAACATCGCGGTGAGGTACCTCGTCCCGAGGCAGCGTAAGGAGTGCGGTCTCGAGGAGGTGCCCTTCACGATTACCGAGAACGCGATCCGGACGATCATCCACCACTACACGAAGGAAGCGGGCGTGCGCTCGCTCGAGCGCGAGATCGCGAGCATCTCGCGCAAGGTGGCCAGGCAGGTGGTCACCGACGGCAAGGAAAAGCCCATCGAGGTCGTCGCGAAAGACGTCCCGAAGTTTTTGGGCGTGCCGAAGTTCCGCGTCGGCCGCAAAGAGGAGCACGACGAGATCGGGCTCACCAACGGCCTGAGCGTGACGTCCAACGGGGGAGGAGAGCTCCTCGCGTGCGAGGTCGCCGTCGTCTCCGGCAAGGGCAAGCTCGTCATCACGGGCTTGCTCGAGAAGGGGATGGAGGAGAGCGCGCAGGCAGCGATGAGCTACGTCCGATCGCGCGCGGAGGCGCTCGGGCTCGAGAGCGATTTCTACCAGAAGGTGGACGTGCACGTTCACTTCCCGGAGTTCGTCCGCAAGGACGGGCCGAGCGCCGGCGTGACGATGGCGACGAGCCTCGCCAGTGCGCTCATCAAGGTCCCGGTGAAGCGCGATCTCGCGATGACCGGCGAGATCACGCTGCGCGGGCGCGTCATGCCCATCGGCGGCGTGAAGGAGAAACTCCTCGCGGCCCACCGCAGCGGGATCACGACCGTCATCATCCCCAAGGAGAACCGCAAGGACCTGCGCGAGGTTCCGCGGCGCGTCCTCAAGACGACGCGCGTCGTCCTCGTGGACCACATGGACGACGTCCTGCGGGAGGCACTGTGCCTGCCCATGCCCGAGGCGCTCTTCGGCCCTTCTCGCGAGCGCTGGGAGTATCGCGAGGGAGAGCTCGTCGTGCTGCCCGCGCAGCCCGTTCCGACAGGGTCGACTGCGCCCGGTGCGGCCGGAGCGGGTACTCCCGCTGGGCCGTCCGTCGGCCGGCCCGGAGACGGAAGCAGCGGCCCGCCCAAAGGGCCGCCGCCCGAGCCCGCGACTCCGTTGCCGGTGTGACGGCGACCGCGATCCTCGGGCGGAGAACGAAGGGAATTGGAGCCGACTCTGGCGTTCGCACTTGACCGAGCGCGTCGCCTGCGTAAAGTGGCGCGCCCGGTCGTACGGCGGCATAAGCCGCGGTTCGGGCGGGTAGCTCAGCGGTAGAGCGCTGGCCTTACAAGCCGGATGTCGCAGGTTCAAACCCTGTCCCGCCCACGGAAGAGAGAGCAGTCGGCAACGAAAGGTGCGCCAGTTGGGGCTTGGGACAGACGGAGAGCCGAGCTAAAGACGTGACTGCGTTCGGGAACGATCGAGAAGTAGTTAGAGGAGAGCGCGAGAAGAGGAAGAGAAGAGTCGTTCGTCTGGGGTGGTAGTTAAGTTGGTTATAACGCCGGCCTGTCACGCCGGAGGCCGCGGGTTCGAGTCCCGTCCACCCCGCTACATATCGCCGCGACACTCCTCGCTTTAGGCGGTCGAAGTCGCGCCTTCTTGGACCAATCGTGGACCATTCCGGGCGGTCGGGGCGTGGCTTGAGGAGCGTCGTCAGGGGAGGGAAAACCTCGCCGAAGCCCTCGCGGACCGCCTCAGCCTCGCGGATGTAGCGCTGGGTCGTGTCGAAGTCGTCGTGCCCGGCGCGCTGCATGATCCGAAGCGGCTCGTCGCCGCGGATCGCCATCCACGTGATCCCCGTGGCGCGCAGGTCGTGGAACGTGATCGCCTTCCGCGTGGCGTCCGTCTTGAAGAGCTCCGCGCGCTTGATCCCGGCGACCTCGAGATAGGTACGGAGGCCCTCGGCGAGGTCCCGGTGCCTCGGCATCCACGTGACTGGCCCGGCCCCGCCCACCTCGTCGTGCATCGCTCGAAGGAGGGGAGCCACCTGCGCCTCGAGCGAGAACCTGCGAGGCGTGTCCGTCTTGGTTGCCTTCGTTTCGCCGTCACGCGAGCGATCGATCGCGCGGTGGATGTGAATGACGCCGCGTTCCAGCTCGATGTCCTCCCACTCGAGGGCCTCGAGCTCGCCCGCCCGCGGGTACAGGTACACTGCCAGCGCGAACACCCGGCGCCAGGGCAGGGGCACCAGCTCGCAGGCGATGAGCTTCTGGAACTCGGACGGGTAGAGGAACTGCTTGGACTTGCGGGCGCCTCGGTCCGGCGGCTCGACGCCGGCCGCGGGGGTTGTCCTCGCGCACGCGGAGCTCGCGCACCTTGGAGCGTGACGCGTCCTTGAACATGCGCGACACGACCGCCCACACGTTGATCGCGGTGTGCCAGCTCAGGTCGCCCATCTGGACCTTCGTGTCGAGGTCCTGGACGAGCCGCTCGATTTCTTCGCGGGTAACGGTCGCCATCGGTTTGTCGCCGATGCGGGGGAAGATGTGGTTCTCCAGACGGCTCTCGTCATCCCGGGTGCTCGTGTTCCCCTTGGACTGGCGGGTCGGAATCCAACGGCCGCACCAGTCGCGCACGGTTTCGAGACTGCCGAGGGCGATCCCGCGCTTCTTGGCGAGGAGGCGACCGAAGCGGTCCTCTTGCTGCTGCGTCTCGGTCGTGTAGGCGCGGGACTTCTTCCTGTCGAAACAGAACGGCTCGGGGATGTCGATCCTCTCGCGCGATCCGTCTCCGAGCCGGACTTTCCCGCGGAAGTAGATTCGCCCGGCCGCATCGACGAACGGTTCGAGCGTGCCCGTACGGGGTTTCGGCATGACGTGTCCGTTCCTTTCTACCCGACCTTTCGACGCGGGGACGCTCCCGGATGATGCAGGTTCGCGTAGGCGTCCCGCGCGGCGGCCTGCGGATCGTCGCTCGAAGCGGTCGAGATCGTTGGCGCCGCCGTCTCGGCCACCAGCCCCGCGAGGGCGGAGCGGCGCGTGAACTTCCGCCGACCCAGCTTCACCACGGGAAGACGGCCTTCACGCTCCAGCCGACGACGGGTGCGCGCATCCAGAGGCGTGTCGGCCAGGGGAACGAGATCGTCCGCCGCGGTCGGCTCTTCCCTGCGCTCCGCTCGCGCCTGGGCGGCCTGCGCAAGCAACTCGTGCCCCTGCGCGATGAGGGCATGACCTTCCGCCTCGAGCCTATCGGCAGCCGGCCGTTTCATCTCCGCCCTCCCTCCGGAGTTGTGCCGGAGCCCGTGCCCTCCGCGACTGCGGCGTCGCGCGACCCGGCATCGTTGACCACCTTTATGCCGTGGAGCTGGACGCCTAGGTCGACGAGCTCCCGCTGGAACGCGGACAGCTCCCCGTAGGCGACCAGGCGCGGGTGGCCGGGGGCTGCTTCGCCGTCCGAGGGGGCCGCAGGATCGTCCCCGTCGTCCCCATCCATTGCGGCCGCGAAAATTGCGGCGTCCGGCGGCAACGTTGCGTCTGAAGGCTCCGTCCCCGCGATCGTTCCCGTTCCGGAGGGCGGGACGTTCGGGTTCTCAGCGTCGGCAACGTGCCTCGGATCGTTCCGAGCGACGACGGATGCGGCGCTCGCAATCGGGTTTAGGCGCTGCAGGCGAAGGGTCCGTCGGCGCGCGTCATCCCGGCCTTCGTGTCCGCGTTCGACGTGGATGCCGGCCTCGCGCAGGACGGGGGCGAGGCGCCGCAGGCGGTTGGAGAGGGCGTTTGCGGCCTTGGGCCATTCGCGCTGGCCGCGGTCGCGGTCGGAGGCGAGCTTTTCGAACGCGTCGAAGAGCTCCGACGGCTCCCCGATCCAGTCGTCGCGGGTGGCCATGAAGCGCACGACGACCTTGGCCACGAGGTCGGCGTCGATCGCCGTCGCCACGGCATCCCGCTGGTTGGACGTATAGGCCGCGATGAAGTCGCCTGGTTGCCAGCCCAGGGCCGGTTCGGCGGCCACGATGAACTCGGCGAAGTCGGCCATGCGCGGGCGCTCCGGCAAGCTCACATCGTGCTCGCGTCGCAATCCCATGGAGACGGCCGTCAGCACGGCCCCGAACAACCGGGGAGCCGCCGCCTCGAAGCGCGCCACCAGGTCCTTCTCGCGCTGGCGGCTAGCTTTGGGAATCGCGGGCAGGGTCACGATGACGCACCGGTCGGCGAGGTCGGCTCGTGCGGCGACGTCGTCGATGCCGTTGAGCAGGATGGGTCGGACGAAGTCGAAGATGGTCTCCTCGTCGTTCGTGTAGAGGGAGCGTGTTGCGAACCCGCCGCCCGTCGAGACGCGACACAGCGCGTCGGACACCCACGCGGGCAGGCCCGAAAGATTGTCGAAGGCGAGCAAATGCGCCCACCGGGCAGCGACGGCGAGGTCTTGCTCATCGCGGGGAAGACCCCGAAGGGCGGGTCTCTTGGGGTCGCAGAGGTGGCGGACGAAGCGTGAGCAGGTCGACTTCGCCGAGCCGTGCTCCCCTTGCACGCACAGGATGGGGAAGGGGCCGCGCCCTCGCTGCGACGCGACCAGCCATGCGACCAGCAGGCGGAACTGAGCGTCATCGGCGACGTTCACGAACTGGCGAAGCTCGCTCACGCTGCCGCCGGCGACGGGTCGCGGAAGCGGCAGCATCCCCTTTGGGCGAATGAATCGTACCGGCGGTTTTTGAACGACCCGCCAGCCGGCCGGCGTCACCTCGACGGCTTCGCGCGTGTCGTCGCCGAGATCGATGTGGATGCGCCCTTCCGCTTCGGCCGTGCGTACGAAGACGGGGACGCGCGGTCCGCTCAGCGCGATGCCCTCGAGCGTGTTGAGCGCGTCGGTGCGCGCCTGGCTGCCGGGTACCTTGCCGTACAGCTCGAAGAAAGAGCGATTCAGCCAAGCGGCCGCACGGGCCGATCGAAGCTTCCAGGTCTGGGTCACTCCAGCGTCCGGGATGGCGAGATACGGGTCGTCGTCACCGTCGTGGAACAACTCGCTCTTGCTCAGCACGAGCTCCACGAGCAGGTCTGCCTGGCTGGGCGGCCGCTCGTCCTTGCTGGCGGCGCCGTTCGTCTGCGGCCGGTCAAAATCGACGGCACTCATGGTCTCCTCTGACGTTCAGCGGCCAGGCGCCAGACGAGCTGGCGGTAGGCCCGCGGAAAGGCTCGAGCGCCTGCGTCGATGGCGGCCGGGGGCAGGGTGCGGATGACGTCGACCAGCGACCGCTCGGCACAGTGGGCATGCAGGCAGCAGAAGCCCCCGAGCATGGACTCGGAGCTCGCCGGAAAAAGGATCGTCGAGGAATCGCCTCCGTCGCCGCGCGAATCGGAGTGCTGGGCAGCCCACGGACACCGCGCGATTCGGCGTCCATCCGAGCGGCTCGGGCCGAGCCATCCCATCACCTCGAAGGCGGCGCCGAGAAAGGACGCGCGTGCATCGTACGCCGGCGCAGGCAACGGGGGGCGCCGGGCGCCCGAAACCATCCGCGCTCGCCAGGATTCGGGAGGCGATGCCATGACCGATTCGAGGGGATGGACGCCGACGTCCCAGACGTAGGTACGTCCGTTCGGATGCACGCTGGGTGGGGCCACCACGTAGCCCTGATGCTTCAAGTCGATGCCCGGGCCGAGGCTTGGCCGGATGCGACCGCCGGAATGCTTCAAGTAGAGGTGGGTGCCGCCACCGGGTGTCAGTACGGTCCACGTCGACGGCAGCTCGCCGAGCTCGCGCGTGAGGGCCACAAACGTTTCGTCCCCGCCGTTACGCGGATCGACGTCGATGACGACGAGATCCGAAGCCGCGCACGCGACGGCTACGTTTGCCGAGGGGCTCGCCTTCCACCACGCAGTGATGGCGTTAGAGTCGCGGGAGGCCTCCAGGAATCCGTGCGGTGTGAGGCAGGCGTCAGGCTGCTTCTTTCGGGGCGCCAGAGGGAAGACGGAGAGACCGAGCTTGGTCGCGTAGGCGAGCGCCGCGCGGCCGAAGCGCGACGCGGAGCTCATGACCCCTCCGGTCGCTCGGTCACGTCACGGACGTGGTCGCGTAGGTGCGCACCCGATGACAGCGCCGCCGATCGTGCGCAAAGTGAACGAGGTCCGACGTTGCTGGTGCTTCCATTCCGTGCGACATACATCGCGTCGGGTCCGGGGCCCTGCCGATCGCGCGCGCGTCCCTCGCCAAAGGTGAGCGCCGATCGATGGGGCCGTGGCTTTGGTGCTCCGCTACACATTGGGAAACCTCACTCTCCAGCGGCGGCCGAACTTGAACGCCACGATGCCGCCGCCCAACTGAGCGACGCTCGCGCCGCCGGCGTCCTTGGCGGCTCGTCGACATCGGGCACGAAGCGAGTCCGGTTCGATTCCGAGCTTCGCCGCCGCCGCCTCCGTGGTTTGGAAGAGCGGCTCTGGGCGTGAGGCTGCATTCGGGTGCGGGTGCCGTCCCGCGTCCGGGACAGCCGTTGTCGTCGGTAACGTGTCGACTTTGGCGGTCATCGGGTTCTTCTCCAGATTTGTTGGCGGTGATTGGCAAGAACGCCGTGCGTTGGGCGCACCGATGCCCTGGGGCGGGTGGGCCGTCCCGCGGCATCGCGCGCCCGCTCGATCAGGGCGCGCTGGAGCGCGTCCCTAGCCTGCATCAAGCGTTCAGGCGCGCAAGTCCCCCCCACCCCGCGTCATGTCGCGGTGGTCGCACCTTTGCGCAATCCTTTCACGCTCGTGGCGGCGATCGAGAGCCGCTTCACGACCGTGTTCAAGCATGCAGTGTGCACCCTCGTGCGTGCCTCCTCTTGACAGGTCGCGCACTCTGCGTGGCGGGCAGACTGAGACAGCAATTGCGAAGCTGGGACAACAATTGCGAAGCCCAGCTACTTCGGCTGGCTCTTTGCGTTACGCCTCGCCGCGAGCAGGTCGCGAAACGCCTTTTCCATCTCGAGCTTTTCCCGACCCTCGACCTGCTCTTGCTTCCGACGCTGCTCCTCGGCGGAGCGACGTGCCAGCTCGCGGAGCTTCAGCTCCTTGGCGCACCTGGCGTAGAGGGACGCGACGCCATCGCAGCACTCGACGCATTCGAGAGGCGGTCGTCGTCGCAGCCGTCTGAGAAGCTCCACTCCGTCCCGGATGAGCTCTCCCGTCGCCAGGCCGTCGAGAGAAGAGATCTCGCAAGCGACCTTCCCGTCCACGAAGAAGCCGCCACGCATGCTCGCCCATTGCTCGTGAACCGCCGTCACGGCGTGTGGATGCAGGCCGGTGCTTTTGACCACGTCTGCGGGGTTCTGCCCGTCGTCGAACAGCGCGTACACGGCGGCGGCCGTGCTGCCGTCGTAGGCATCCGCTGCGGCTGGTGTGGTCTGAACCCGGCGCTCGACGATTTCGCGCACGTGCTCCTGCCGGAACCGGTGGACCCCATCGTCGCCAACCACCGTTGGCAACACGGTGCCTTCCCAGCGTCGCACCGTGCTCACGCTCACATTGGCCATGGCGGCTGCCTGCGCGCGGGTCATCAGGCCGCTGCCGTGACAGCGT
>CALKVG010000721.1 GCA_937998045.1 uncultured Myxococcales bacterium | reverse complement strand
TGTATAAGAGACAGCGCCTATACTGCCCCGCCACACCCCGAGGCCGGTTCGGCCCTGCACCTCTCCCCTCGTTCGCCTCCGGCGCACGAGGGCGCAGCCCCGCGGAACCGCGCCCAAGCTCGAGCCCCCACGGCTCGACCTAGAGAGAGACCCATGCCCCTCGCCAGCGACAAGAAAGCCGAAATCGTCACCAAGTTCCAAACGCACGACCACGACACCGGCTCGCCCGAGGTCCAGATCGCGCTGCTCACCGAACGAATCGGCTACCTCACCGAACACTTCAAGACCCACGTCAAAGACCACCACTCGCGCCGCGGCCTGCTGCGTATGGTGTCCAAGCGCCGCCGGCTACTCGACTACTTGAAGCGCTCCAATCTCGAGCGTTACCGCAAGGTCGTCGGCGCGCTCAGCCTTCGCAAGTAACCGTCCTTTGCCACCCCGAGCCACAACGTCACGCTTCTTGATTTTCGATTCGCGAGTACGAGCGAACGCGCACGCCCCCGACACGCAAGAAGAGGGTAGCGCGCTCGTGCCTGCGAACCGAGGATCAAGGCGGACCGTGCGCTCGGCGTCGAGCCGCACGCACGCGGCGTTTGCGCCATGGGAGCGCAGAAGAACATGTCATTTGTTCGAGAGTCCGTCACAGTCAACGGGAAGCCGCTTGTCCTAGAGACCGGCCGCCTCGCCAAACAAGCTCACGGCGCCGTCCTCGTCACGTACGGCGAGAGCGTCGTCCTCGTCACCGCGGTGAGCGGCGACGAGCGGCCGGGGATCGACTTTTTCCCCCTCACCTGCGACTACGTCGAGAAGACGTTCGCGGCCGGCAAGATCCCCGGCGGCTTCTTCAAGCGCGAGGGCCGCCAGCGCGACGAGGAGATCCTCACGTCGCGCCTCATCGACCGCCCCTGCCGTCCCCTCTTCCCCGAGGGGTTCCGCAACGACACGCAGGTCATCGCGACCGTCCTCTCCAGCGACAAGGAGAACCCGACCGACGTCCTCGCTATGACGGCGGCGTCGGCGGCGCTCCACATCTCGGAGATCCCGTGGAATGGGCCGTTCGTCGCGGTGCGCGTGGCGCGCGTCGACGGCGAGTTCATCTCGTACCCGACGTTCGAGCAGCAAGCGAAGGGCGACATCGACATGGTGGTCGCCTGCTCGAAGGACGCGATCGTCATGGTCGAGGGCGGCGCCGGCGAGGCCTCCGAGGCCGACGTCATCGACGCACTCATGTTCGCCCACAAGACGGCCCAGCCCATCCTCGAGCTCATCGAGCGGATGCGCGCCGCGATCGGCAAGCCGAAGCGCACCTTCGAGAAGAAGACTCTGCCGCCCGAGGTCGCGTCGACCATCAAGGAGATGTGCGACAAGGAGATCCTCGCGGCGTCGCTCATCAAGGAAAAGAAGGCGCGCTACGACGCGTACAAGGCGACCAAGACGAAGATGGTCGAGGCCGTGACGCAGAAGGTCGGCGCCGAAGGGTTCGCGAAGATCGAGAAGCTCGTCAAAGAGGAGTTCGAGGAGCGCAAGTACCAGGTCGTCCGCGAGTACGTCCTCAGCGAGCGCAAGCGCATCGACGGGCGCGACATGAAGACGATCCGGCCCATCGTCTGCGAGGTGGGGATCCTCCCGCGCACGCACGGGTCGGCGCTCTTCCAGCGCGGCGAGACGCAGGCTGCCGTCGCGGCGACGCTCGGCACGTCGAGCGACGAGCAGAAGATCGACGCGCTCACCGGCGAGCGGTGGAAGCGCTTCATGCTCCACTACAACTTCCCCCCGTACTCGACGGGCGAGACGAAGCCGCTGCGCGGACCCGGCCGCCGCGAGATCGGCCACGGCGCCCTCGCCGAGCGCGCGGTCGTGCGGATGATCCCCGACGAGGACAAATTCCCGTACACGATCCGCGTCGTCAGCGAGATCCTCGAGAGCAACGGCAGCTCGTCGATGGCGAGCGTCTGCGGCGGCACGCTGTCGCTCATGGACGCAGGCGTGCCCATCAAGTCGCCGGTCGCCGGCATCGCGATGGGCCTCATCTCCGACGGCGCCCTCACCGACCCGAAGACTCGCTTCGCCGTCCTCAGCGACATCCTCGGCGACGAGGACCACCTGGGCGACATGGACTTCAAGGTCTGCGGGACCAAGAAGGGCATCACCGCGATCCAGATGGACATCAAGATCTCCGGCCTCTCGCGGGAGGTCCTCGCCCAGGCGCTCGAGCAGGCGCGCGAGGGGCGCATCTTCATCCTCGACAAGATGCTCGCGACGCTGGCGCAGCCGCGGGCCGACCTCTCGAAGTGGGCGCCGCGCATCACGCAGATCAAGGTGAAGCCCGATCAGATCCGCGTGATCATCGGGCCGGGCGGCAAGACCATCAAGGGCATCATCGACCAGACGGGCGTCGCCATCGACGTCGAGGACGACGGCACGGTGAACGTCGCGTCGGCCGACAGCGACGCGGTGAAGCGCGCGCTCGAGATCATCAAGGGCCTGACGACCGAGCCGGAGGTGGGCGCGACCTACAAGGGCACGGTCACGCGCGTGGCGGACTTCGGCGCGTTCATCGAGATCCTGCCGGGCACCGACGGGCTCCTGCACGTCTCGGAGATGGCGCACCACCGCGTCGAGAAGGTCACCGACGTGATGAAGGAAGGCGACCCGGTCGAGGTGAAGGTGCTGTCGATCGACCGCGACGGGAAGATTCGCCTGACGCGCCGCGAGCTCCTCCCGTTCCCCGAGGGGCCCGAGGGCGAGGCCGCGAAGAAGCGCCTCCTGCAGGCGCGCGAGCAGGGCGGCGGTCCCCCGGCGCGCAGCGGCGGCGGCGGGCGAGACCGGCGCGACGGGCCTCCGCGCGACCGCGGAGAGCGGTCCGGCGGCGGTGGCCGCCCGCCACGATGAGGTCCGGCCGCGGGGGGTGTGGTGGCGGAGCGCCGCACGGCGAGCCTCGTCCCGCGCCCCGTTGGCCTTAGCGGGCGACCCGGTCCAGCTCGATCTCGTACAGACCCTGGTCCGACGCGGAGGCGAGCAGGTGGCCGTGGTCCGCGAGCAGCCTGCCGACGCGAGAGCACTCGTCTTTGCGAACCATGAAGCCCACCCCCGAGGTGTCGTTCAGGGAGGGCATCTCGCCGCTCACCAGGGTCCGCGGAGCCATGACGTGCGTCACGTGCAGTCGCCGGAGGTCGTCGACGAAGTCGTCCCACGTCGCCATGCGAAGGGACCCTTGGACGATGTCTCCGCAAAACGTCGTCCGGTCGATGTGAAATCCTCCGCAGTAGTTCGTCAGTAGAACGCGGGACTCCCCGGGCAGCTCGCGGTTGACCCGCTCGTAGAGCGGGAACAGACCGAGGTGTCTGCGAAGGAACGTGCGCTGGTCCTCGATTCCCAGTGCGGTACGCGCAGCACCGGCGACGTCGTCGTCGATCGCGCGAAAGCTACGACGAGCTTGCGCGAGCGAGGCGACCATCGTCGCCGCGACCAGCGCGACGCGTTGCCAGCGACCCGCCATAGTCCTTCCGCATAGAGCAAGCAGCGGAAGTTGGAGGACGGAAGCGATCGGTACCCAGTACCGAACGTAGAAGCCGACGGAGAGAAGCTGCGCGAGAACCACGCCCAGCACGACGACGGTCGTTGCTCGAGCCATCCAGGAACGCAAGAGCAAGCACGCGACGCTCGCGGCCGCGACGGCTGCTGCGGCCCCGCCCGCGAGAAGCAGCTGCCGCTGGTCGAGGGTCCAGCGGGCTCCAATGCCGCTGCCCCAGTTCAGGTATCGGTTGAAATGCTCCCACTCGTCAGCGAGGTGAGGCGAAAAGTCGCGCGATGGAATGTATCGCGCCCACATCGGAAAGAACGGATTGCCCGTGACGACTGCCGAACGCGCAAGCCACGGCGCGACGGGCAGCACGCAGAGGACCAGCAGCGCGAGCCATCGTGCTTGGGGAGCGGTGTACGCCGTCCTTTGTCGGGCGTCGTAGATACGCGCCGCCACCGTCAGCGCCAGGAGGGCGACCGGCACCACGCCGGCCGTGATCTTGAACGACGCCCCCAGCCCGGCGAGCACGCACGCGACTCGCAGTGAGCTCACGTCGCGAGTCTGAAACCAGCTTATCCAGGCAAGGACCGCGGCGATCACGGCGAAGCTCGTCACGCCCTCCACGTAGGCACACCCGAGCAACGTGCCGACGCCAAACGGCCCAAATAGGTAGAGAGCCGCGGCGGCCGCGCCGACGACTTTGCCGCTCAGCCGGACGCCGGCGCAATACAGGCCGGCCGCGCCCGCGACGCCGAACGCGAAGTGGAGGACCTTCGCGGCCGCGTCGCCCGCGAACACGAGAGCGATGGTGAAGAGCATTTCGCCGCCCATCGGCATGTTCGAGTTCGGATACGTCGGCAGGTAGCCAAGGGAACCGGTCTCCAGCCACCGCTTGGGAACCGTCAGGTGATATCCGAGTCCGTCGGCGTCGATCGCCGGTGCGAGCGCGACCAGGCCGGTCGCGAGCAATCCCGGCAACAGCGCCAGCGTCCACGCGACGACCCAGCGATGGCGCCGAAGAGGCGGGAAGAACGCGGCCCGAAGGTTGGACCCGACCGCGCGAGCGTCGACGACCGACAGAAGGGCCATGACCGCCATGGCGATCCGCAACGACCCCACACTCAGAATTCGCGCCGCTCCGAGGACGAACGGCACGAGCTGGAGCGCCCCCGCGCCCAGCGCAATGGCGATGGTGACGTGTTCGGCGGAGTCGTTGTCGGTCGATCCGCCGAGCCAGCCCCGCAGTCTCCTGCCAAGCGCGACGCTGATCCAGACAAACGCGAGAACGAATAGCGTTGCCTGGAGCACGGACGCCCCCGTCGTGACAAAATGCGGCATGCGAATTCCTTAAGAGGGGAATTCTTCGCGTCCAGGACCGAAGCCTTTCTTTCGAATCGCTCATACGCCATTTGCCTCGTTAGCTCGTTAGCTCGTTAGCCCGTTAGCTCGTGCCGAGTCGGTCCGTGCGCGCCGCCACTCGGTTTGCTCGGGCCCGGCCCGCACGCCGCCCTCACCAGACTTGTCGCGAGCCGCTCGAGCGCCCGGGGCTGGCGCCTCGCGATCGGGGTGGGGACCACCTCGCCCGCGAAGACGTCGATTTGGTCATGGTGGTGCAAATTGGCGCCCTCGAGCCCGCCTCCAAGGACGGGAGGCGGCGCGCGAACGGCTGCGGTACGGCGCTCGCACCGATGCCGGAGAGGGGCCTTGATGCGACACGTGAGGAGAGCCTGCCTGATGGCGGCCGGACTGGTCTCTGCGTGCGCGCCGCACGCGGCGTTGCGCCCACGACCCCCGCATGATCCGGGTGCGTCCGACGGCTCACGAGGCGCCGCAGCGCACCACGGACATATCGTAAGACCCTGCGAACGCGGCAACGGCGTAACGGCTAAAGTGGCCGTTTGGGAGGACATCACGCCATCCACGGTCAGCCTCGATCCCAACCTGAATACCCCCGCAGGGCAGAACTACGGCGTCGCCAACTTCGCCGTCGACCCGCAGGACACGTCCGTCGTGTATCTCGGGACCTCTGCTCAGGGAATTTATCAGAGCAAGGACTGCGGTGCGACCTGGACCCATGTGAACACGGGCACGAACGGAATGCAGCTCGATCAGGGCCGCAATTGGACCATGGTCATCGACCCCTCGAATCCGCAGGTCATCTATACCTGCGCCGGGTACGGGCCCGGTGGAGTCTTCAAGTCCACGAACGCGGGCGTCGACTGGGAGCAGATGCTCACCCAGGATGTCATCCAATACACACCCTACGGCGGCTTCGTCCAGGCCATCACGATGGACCCGACCAATCCCCAGCATCTGCTCGTCAGCTATCACGGCGGCTGCACCGGCCCATTCGGCTCGGGATGCCTCACGGAGACCATGGATGGCGGGCAGCACTGGACATTGCTCCAGAGCGCCGAGCCGTGGAGCGAAGGCGACGGCCAGATGATGATCGACAGCAAACTCTGGCTCATGGGATCGCTCTTCGGCGGCGTCTGGCGTACGACCGACGGCGCCAAGACCTGGACGAAGGTCTTCTCGGGCAACGCGAGCAACGGCCCCCTGTACCAATCGCACGGGACGCTCTATCTCCCGGGGCTGAGCGGCGTGCTGCAGAGCCAGGACGGGATCACCTGGCAGACGATCCCGAACTCGCCCAAGTCCGTGGCGCTGGCGGGCGACGGAACGACGATCTTCGCGAGCTCCGGGCTGGATTACGTTCCTGCCGGGTCCACCGCATTCTATTCCTCCGCGCCCGAAGCGGCGACGGTCGCCTGGACTCCGTTGCAGACGCCCGTCATGACTCAAGGCGGGCGTTACATGGCGTACGACCCGGACCACCATATCCTTTATTCCGCCAACACCAACGGCGGCTTCTGGCGCATCGTCACGAGATAGCCGCTCCTTTCGCCGCAGGGCATCGACGCGCCCGCAGGCGAAAAGGGTTCCCACGGATCGATTCCGCATTTCGGCCACCGTAGGAGTCTCTTGGCATTGCTCTGCTTCGAGCTACGCTTGAGGCATAGATCGGCTTGTCATCCGATCATCAAAATGCGATGGTCTGCGCGCCACGACGTCGAGACGCCCGAGCGGCGCGTCTCATACGCCAGTCGATGTCGCCTACAGCCGTAGACGGGTACCGACTCGGATCCTCGGCCGCCGGCTCTCGTCCGTCGCGCCCGCGGCCGCCGCACGGGACAACTCCGCCGCTCCAGGCCCGGACCTCCGCGGTTTTCGCCGCCGGAGCCCGAGGTTCGCTCCATGTAAGGCAAAGCGCGCACTCTCGTCGACGGCTCTATCAATAGTAGAGCCACTGGTCACATCCGAACGATTTGGACCGGCGGTCATCGCAATAAGCACGATGTGGTGAGCACGAACCGAGCACTCGCCTCGGTCGCGCTCGTCGGCCACGTAGGGGGGAATCACAGTCGCCCACTAGGCATACGCATGTCCCGAATATTTCCAGTATGGAGGCTATCGTGAACGAGCGTCCCTTGACTTCGACCCTTACGTTTGCGCCGATCGTTTGCGCCTTGCTGGCCAGCAACTGCGCAAACAGCGCTCCACCGGCGGAGACTTCCGGCGATTCGACGCCGGATGCCGCCGGAACCGCCACGGTGGATGGCGGCTTTGCCAATGTGCCAGATAGCGGTACCGGAGCTTCGTCCGATGGCGGCACGGGGAATCCGTCCGATAGCGGAGATCTCGGCGCACCAGAAGGCGGCACACCCGGTGCGACCGACAGCGGAGCTACAGCCGCCGCGGACAGCGGACACGTCGTGCGACCCTGCATGCCCGGCAACGGCGTAACGGGTGCGGTGGGGGTCTGGGAAAACATCACCCCGCCCACGGTCAGTCTCGATCCCAACCTGAATACCCCCGCAGGGCAGAACTACGGCGTCGCCAACTTCGCCGTCGACCCGCAGGACACGTCCGTCGTGTATCTCGGGACCTCTGCTCAGGGAATTTATCAGAGCAAGGACTGCGGTGCGACCTGGACCCATGTGAACACGGGCACGAACGGAATGCAGCTCGATCAGGGCCGCAATTGGACCATGGTCATCGACCCCTCGAATCCGCAGGTCATCTATACCTGCGCCGGGTACGGGCCCGGTGGAGTCTTCAAGTCCACGAACGCGGGCGTCGACTGGGAGCAGATGCTCACCCAGGATGTCATCCAATACACACCCTACGGCGGCTTCGTCCAGGCCATCACGATGGACCCGACCAATCCCCAGCATCTGCTCGTCAGCTATCACGGCGGCTGCACCGGCCCATTCGGCTCGGGATGCCTCACGGAGACCATGGATGGCGGGCAGCACTGGACATTGCTCCAGAGCGCCGAGCCGTGGAGCGAAGGCGACGGCCAGATGATGATCGACAGCAAACTCTGGCTCATGGGATCGCTCTTCGGCGGCGTCTGGCGTACGACCGACGGCGCCAAGACCTGGACGAAGGTCTTCTCGGGCAACGCGAGCAACGGCCCCCTGTACCAATCGCACGGGACGCTCTATCTCCCGGGGCTGAGCGGCGTGCTGCAGAGCCAGGACGGGATCACCTGGCAGACGATCCCGAACTCGCCCAAGTCCGTGGCGCTGGTGGGCGACGGAACGACGATCTTCACGAGCTCCGGGCTCGACTACGTTCCTGCCGGGTCCACCACCTTCTATTCCTCCGCGCCCGAGGCGGCGCCGACCACCTGGACCACGTTGCAGACCCCCGTGATGACCCAAGGTGGACGTTACATGGCGTACGACCCGGACCACAATATCCTCTATTCCGCCAATACGAACGGCGGCTTCTGGCGCGTCGTTACGAAGTAGTCGCGCCCATATCACTCACTCGGCTGCTCGGCGCTGCGGAGAGCCTCCTCCGGCCATACGCGGTAGAGCTGCAGCTCCCCGAATTGGGCCACCTTCTCTCCGTACTCGTCCACCAATCGCCGGCAAAATGGATATTCATTCCCTCCTTCGGTGAAGGAGAAGCCGTATCGCCCCGCGCAGTACTGCGACTCGAAGATGAGGACGTACGTGATCCCTGCGTCCCGAACACTCCGGAGGAAGGACGACCACCGGTCCAGGCGAATGAACGACTGAAACTGAGCGTCGGTCGTGAAGAGCTTCCTGTCGACCCAGTAGCCTCCGAACTGGGACGCTCCGATGCTGGTATAAAAGGCAGCCGCCAGCACGCGAGCGTCCTTCTCCGTAGACGCGTTGACGTACTTCCACATGTTCCAGTATGGATCTGCCGCGTATTCGCGGTCGGCGGTGCTCATTCCAAGGCTCAGGCGAGCGTCCGCGGCGAGGTCGCCCTTCCGCATCCGGAGCTCCTGGCAGAGAGCCACGATGACGAGCAGCGACGCGGGCGCATATCGCCACGGCCGGCCGTGCCATCTCCGTGTCAAGGCCGCCGTCACCACGAGAGTCGCAAGGAGGATTGCCGGTAGCCAGTAGCGAAACACGAAACCCGTCAGTGCCGCGGCGATCACCGCGAAGCTCGCTGCGGTAACCCAGAGCGATCGGAGGGCTGGAGGTCGGACGAAGAACGCGCTCGCTCCTCCGCATACCAGCAGGAACAGCACCGCGCCAATCACCAGGTGCCTTCTGGAAGCCTCGGTGAGGTGAGGTCCCGAGGCGAGCCCCCATGCGTAGTAGTGTATGTACCGGCTGACGACGCTCGCTTGCGCCGCAGTCAGGTCGCGGCTCGGAATCGTGTGCGACAGGAGCGGATAGACCGGGTTCTTCACCACGACTGCGTTGCGACATAGCCAGGGCAGGATGGGAATCGCCGAAATGGCCCCCAAGCCACCGACCACGCGCAGGCAGCGCGGCCAGGTTGCCCCCGCCCTCCTCTCCTCGACCAGGAGGGCCGGCACCCAGGCCAGGGCGAAGGCCGCCGCGGTGAACTTGAATGACCCCGCCAAGCCGGCGAGCAGCGCGAAGCAGGCGAACAGCGCCGGCTCTTTGCGTTCTCGCCACACGAGCCAGACCACCGTGGCGGCCATCGCCATCAACGTCACGCCGCAGTCGGCATAAGCCATCGGGAGAATGTACGGCAGATTGCAGAACATCGTCTGAACCACCAGGGCGGAGATCGCCGTGATCCCGGCCAGGGGCGCGCCAAGCCGCGCGGCTGCGAGGTAGACCCCGAAGAGAGAGAAGAGGCCGGCGCAATAGTGTAGAAGCTTCGCGCCGATCATATCGCATGATGACAATGCGATTACGTACAGCATTTCGAATCCGAGCGATGCGTTCGTATTCGGATAGGTTGGCTGATACTCGAGCGTTCCCGAGCCCAGCCACCGCTTCGGCATGCTCAGATGATAGCCGTCGTCGTCCCCGAGGTGGCCGGGCGCCAGCGCTTGCAGCAAGACGATGCCGAGGGTGATCGCGAGGAGCCCGGTCCACACGACCGCCGCTCGCGAAACACTCGACGGAGGACGGGACCTCCATGCGCGTGGGACCGCGCGAACCAGGTGCACGAGGTCGGGGCCCAGCAGCAGGGTGAGCGCGGCGCACGCCCAGCGCACGTTCGACGCGGTCATTCGGCTACATACGGCCAGCGCGCACGGGACGAGCTGCAACAGTCCCGTACCGAGGGCAGCGCAAACGAAGCCGAGCTCGGCGGGCGTGAACGACGACGGTCGCACGCGTAGCCAGCGGAGCGAGCGCAACCCCAGAGCCACGGCGATCGAAAAGAACCATGCGGCGAAAACGGTGCCACGGAGGAAGGGCGGCACGGACGGGAGGATCTCTGGACTCATGCCGTCGGTCCGCTACGAGCCCCGCCACAACTCGTGCGAATCGGTATGTCGTGCGCCTCCGAGGCCGCCACTTCGCCGGACGCCTTCGGCGGCGTGCCACGAGCGAGTCCGTTCTTCCGATGGCGTGCGTACTGCGACAGCGCATCGCGAAGCGCCGTATCGATCGGACGCATGTGGATTCCGAGCGCCGTCAAACGCGAACTCGACAAGATGCAGTTCGACCGGGCGTGCGTAGCGAGGCCGCGGTCGACGAGCTCGCGCTCGTCTATCAACGTGCACTCGTGGCTCGGGTCTACCATGTCTCGGTACATCCGCAGCAGGTCCCGATGACGCATGCTCCCCGGATTGGTGACGTGGAAGATCCCCGTTGGCCGCTTCGCTATCAGGGCACGAATGACCATCACCAGGTCATCGATCACCGTTACGGAGTTTTCGACGTCGACGACGTATTTGTAGCCCACCAGCTTGGTGATCAGGTTGCGAGGATGCGGCTCGCCCGCGATCGGCATCCGAAGGCGAGCGATCGCGACGTCGGGCAGATTCGCCAGCATCAGGTCCGCGGCGTACTTGCTTCGAGAGTACAGCGACGTCGGATTCGCGAAGTCGTCCTCTCGCCAGCCCCCCGCAGCCGGGGCCGGTCCGTAGAAGATGCAGCCCGAGCCCATATGCACGAGATACACGCGCGCCTCCGCACAGGCCTCCGCGACACTCAGGGCTCCGCCCACGTTCGCCCGCTGCGTCTCGAAGGGATGGCGCTCGCACCAGTCGACGTTCGGCTTCCCGGTCGCGCCCGCGCAGTTGACGGCCGCCCGGGCCCGGTGGGTGCGCAGCTCCTCCGCGACGGCGGAGGTGTCGGTCACGTCCACGCTCGACAGGCGCGCGCCCGGGATGTCCCGCGCGCACCGTTGGCCAAGAAATCCGGCTCCAAAGACGACGATGGCCATGCCTCTCCCCCTTCCGGCCGCCGCTCACTGCGGACGTGCGAGCTCGACCCGCGAATCGTCCCCGACGAGCAGGCTGAGCGCCCCGTGCCTCGTCTCGCCCGGGTGCACCAGGACCCGGCGCCCGACGACGGAGTCCTCCAGCAGCCCGATGTCTCGTACGCTGCTTCCGTTCATCAAAATCGAGTGATTGACGCTGGCCCGTTCGATGACCACGTCGTCCCCCACGCTCGTGAACGGACCGATTCGCGAGTCGACGACCTGAGCGCGTGCGCCGATGATGGCCGGGCCGCGCACGGTCGAGCGACGGATCTGCGCGCCCTCCTCGACGCGCACGCGGCCCGAGATTCGGCTCTCCGCGTCCACTCCGCCGTGGATGCCGTAAGTCAGCCAGTCGTCGAGTACGGTGTCGTTCGCGAGAAGGAGATCGTCCTTCTTGCCCGTGTCGAGCCACCACGCCGCTACTCGGTCGAAGCGTACGACATGGCCGAGCTCGATGAGCTTGCCGATCGCGTCGGTTATCTCCAGCTCCCCGCGTGCCGACGGACGGATGCGTTCGATCGCGTCGAAAATTTGTGAGCGAAATAGGTAGATCCCGACGAGCGCGAGATCGCTCTTCGGGTTCGCCGGCTTCTCCACGAGCCGCACGACATTTCCCGATGCATCCACCTCGGCAACGCCGAACTGGGACGGATTCGCGACCTGCTTGAGCATGACCGACGCCGCGATCGACGGCGCAGCTCGAAATGCGTCGATCGATCCTCGCACTTTCGCTCCGATCAAATTGTCGCCCAGGAACATGCAGAAATCGCTGTGCCCGATATAGGCGTGCGCCATCTTCGCAGCGTGCGCGAGTCCGGACGGGCGATCCTGCACGATGTACGTGATGTGCGCCCCCCAACGCGAACCGTCGCCGACCGTGGCGCGAACCTCGGACCCCGTCTCCGGGGAGACGATCATTGCGATCTCGGTAATGCCGGCGTCGACGAGATTGTCGACGACGTAGAAGAGGATCGGCCGATTCGCGACCGGCACCAGCTGCTTCGCCCCGGAGTACGTCAGAGGACGCAGGCGCGTCCCCGCCCCTCCGGCGAGAACGAGCCCCTTCATGACCCGACCGCCTCCGCGCCGACCGCCGTCTCGCGCGCCGGGCCGCGACCGGCGTTCTGCGTCGCTTTCCGGCTCCGCGACTCGCTCCGCTCTCGCGCATCGCGAAGGACGAAGGCCACGTCCGGCGTCGATTTGGCTACGACGAAGATCTGATAGGAGAAGAGCTCCCTGGAGAGACGCATCAGGGCGAGATTCGTACGAATCGCGCACTTGCCGAGCCAGCCGTTGCCGAGCACCTTCGGGAACGGGGCCGGCACACCGCGGACCTCCGTGATCCGAAAGCCGGCGTCCGCGAGCAGGTACGCGACTCCGCGGAACGTGAAGAGCCGTTTGTGGGTACGATCCAGGATCCCCTGTTTCCCATAGTTGAAATGGCCCAGTAGCAGCATGACCCGCTGCACGATGAAGGCGATGTTCGGCGTGGTGAGCACGAGCGTCTTCGAAGACCAGTCGAACTGCCCGCGCAGACGCTCGAGGAAGAGGTCCGGGTCGTCGACATGTTCGATGATGTCCATCAACAGGAGGTAGTCGTACTTGTTGACGTCGAACGCGATTGGTTCGTCGAGGTCCTGCTCGTAAAAGGTGATACGCGGATCGTCGTCCTGCCATCGGCGCTTGTCCACGACCCCGACGCTGCAGCCCTTGCGCAAGAGCTCCGTCGACATTCCACCCGGGCCCGACCCGATGTCGAGCACGAGAGCGCCGTCGGGGACCGCGGAGAGCGCGTACGAGTGACTGCTGGGATATCCGAGCTTGAGCCCGTAACGCGCGTTCTGGCACTCCACGTCCACGGGGTCGAACTTGCGCTGCTCGAGCAGCCCCGTTCGATGGATCGCATTGCGGAGCGTGGCTACCATGACGTTCTTCGCGTAGTTCATCCCGTTGACGCGACAGATTTCGTTTCCGTAGTAGGTGGGAATTGGCAGTTCCAAGATGCGCGCGCTGGCGTTCAGCAGCTGGAGGATGATTTCGGTGTCGAAATGGAAATCGTTGGAATTCAGTAGGAAGCGAATCCGCGCGAGTGCGCGGGTCGAGTAGATGCGATATCCGGAGTGAAATTCAGTGAATTGCGTCCCGAGGAGCGAATTCTGCGCGTGCGTCAGAATCTTGTTGCCGAGCCACTTGTAGAGCGGCATACGTCCCTTGAGCGCGCCGAATCGCGTCATCATTCGGCTTCCGAACACGGCGTCCGCCAGGCCGTCACGGAGCGGCGCCACGAGCCGCGGCAGCTCCTCCGGCGCGTATTGCCCGTCACCGTGCACCATCGCCACGTAATCGAACCCCTCGTGAATGGCGAACGTGTAACCGACCTTCTGATTTCCCCCATAACCTTGATTGATTTCGTTCCGCAAAACGGTCATCTTTACGTCCGGATGGTGTTCCTTGTATTCGCGACCGATCGCGTACGTCCGATCCTCCGAGGCGTCGTCTACGACGAGTATCTCGCAGTCGTACTCGTCGAAGATGGATCGAGGGATCCGTTCCAGCACGGCTCGAAGCGTGTCTTCGGCGTAGTATGCGATGACGAAAATCAGCACCTTCTTCTTCATTGTCGCTCTCCGAGCCCCAAACGCTCCCTGCCGTAGACGCGCTCCGAAATGCGCCGACACCACGATTGATGCTCCAGGTACCACTGGACGGTATGCGCGAGGGCGCTCTCGAACGGATGCTTGGGTGTCCAGCCGAGCTGCGTCTCGAGCTTGGTTGGGTTTATCGCATATCGGCGGTCGTGGCCGGGGCGGTCGGGGACGAACGCAATCAGCTCCGTATAGGAGCGCCTCGGCGCTTTGTGGCGGAGGTTCGGATTCCGGTCCCAGGGGACGACCGCGTCCAGTAGCTCGCAAATCGTCCGCACGAGCGCGAGGTTGGCTCGCTCCGCTCGCGCGCCGATTGCGTAGGTCTCGCCGGGGCGACCGGCATGCAGGACCGTCTGGAGCGCGTCACAATGGTCCTCCACGTAAAGCCAGTCTCTGACGTTTCGGCCGTCGCCGTAGACGGGTAGTGTTCTCCCTTCGATCGCGTTCAGGATCATCAGCGGGACCAGCTTCTCGGGGAACTGGAACGGACCGTAGTTGTTGCAGCAGTTCGTCGTCAAAGTGGGGAGGCGATACGTGTGGTGATATGCGCGGACCAGGTGATCGGCGCTCGCCTTGGACGCCGCATAGGGCGAATTCGGCGCGTAGGGGCATTGCTCGTCGAACTCGCCGTTGGCGGGCAGCGTTCCGAAGACCTCGTCGGTCGAGACGTGCAGGAACCGAAACCTCTCGCGCTCTTGCGTCGAGAGCGTAGTGGAGTACTGGCGGGCCGCCTCCAGGAGGCGGAGAGTGCCGACGACGTTCGTCTGGATGAACGTGTCTGGCTCATCGATGGATCGATCGACGTGACTCTCCGCTGCGAAGTTCACGAGTGCGCGCGGCCGGTGCTCGGCCAGGAGCCTGCGCAGCAAGTCGATATCCAGGATGTCTCCGCGGACGAACGTATGCCTGCTGTCGTCGCGAATCGGCGCGAGATTTTCGACGTTGCCGGCGTATGTGAGCTTATCCAGGTTGATGATTCGCTGGCCGCGTCTGAGTACCGCATCGAGCACGAAGTTCGAGCCGATGAAGCCGGCGCCGCCGGTGACGAGGATGGTATCCATCCGTATTCAGCCCCCTTCGTCGAAGCGCCCCTCGACCTTGGGAGACCCACGTGCGAGTGCCGTACCTGAGCCGTGGACTAGCCGCTGCGCGCCCTTGGCGGCGGCCCGGAGAGCGGCGTTTTGCGCCGCCATGGCGAATGGGTACTGCGACGGGGAAGCGCGGGGACCTCCGCAGCGGCGTCGTGCTGGGCCGACCCAAGCCCCGGAGTGGCTCGCGGAAGCTGCGCTTCGCTTCGCTTCAGACGCCCGGCAGGGGCCGCGCGCAGGCGCTCACCCCGCCTTGGCCCGGAAGCACTTCCGCTCGTGGTCGTCGACGAGCCCGCACGCCTGCATGAACGCGTACATGATCGTGGAGCCGACGAAGCGGAAGCCGCGCTTGGCGAGGGCCTTGCTGAGCGCGTCGGACTCCGCCGAACGGGCAGGAATCTCAGCGATGGATCGCGGGCGGTTGACGCGCGGGCGGCCGCCGACGAACGTCCACACGAACGCGTCGAACGACCCGAACTCGCGCTGCAGGTCGAGGAATGCCTGCGCGTTCGTGACGGTCGAATCGACCTTGAGGCGGTTGCGGACGATCCCCTCGTCGGCGAGGAGGCTCTTCACCTGCGGCGCGCCGTAGCGGGCTACACGACGTGGATCGAAGCGAGCGAACGCGCGGCGGTAGCCCTCGCGCTTGCGCAGGATGGTCATCCAGGAGAGCCCGGCCTGCGCCCCCTCGAGCGTGAGCATCTCGAAGAAGTGGCGATCGTCGTGGACGGGCACACCCCATTCGTCGTCGTGATAGGCGACGGACAGCGGATCGTCGCCTGCCCAGGAGCAGCGGGTGCGTTCTGGCTTCGTCGTGCGGATCGGTGGCATGGCAGACGGGACTATAGACGCCCGGCGGTAGGACGCGATCGGGCTCGCGGTGACGCGGCGGCCCTATTCGCCAGCGGCGGCGCGAAGCAGCACGTATCCGGCCCCGCTCGACCCCAGCGGGAGCCATGCGACCGGTGCGAAGTGGCGCGCGATGACGTCGTCGGCCGCGAGGCGAGCCTCGACGACGCTCCTGTAAACCGCGTCGCGCCAGGCCTGAAGGTCGTCGTCGGGGAGGCCCGATTGCGTGTAGAGGAGCAGCGCGTCCACGTGGCGCGAGAGAAGGAACATGGGGTCGACGCGCTTGGAGGTGTGGCCGCCGCGAAGGACTGCGACCTCCGGATCCGTCACGCCGGCGAGATCGACGACGTTTGCCGCGGTCGCGGCGCTCACCCAGCCGACGTCGAGGGCAGCGACGGCGTGCACGTCGTCGAGCCAGGGAGCGGCGGTCGCGACGAGCGTGGCTCGGTCTTCCTGCACGTGGCGCTTGTCGCACGCGCGCGGCAGGAGCACGAGCCCGGCGGCGATCGCGACCGCGGAGCGCACTGCGCTCGCGGCGCGCCGCGCGCGCGCGCTCACGAGGACGGCGGCCCATACGAGCGATGGGCACGCTGGAGCGAGCAGCCGGAAGAAGGGCATCCAGTCCCCGCCCGCGAAGGCGACGGCACCCACGTGCACGGCATAGGCGATGACGAGCGCGAGGGCGACGCGATCGCAGCGCAGCGCCTTGGGCGCAAGGACAAGAAGGGGGACGACGGCGACGACGCAGCCCGCGCCGGCGTACGCCAGACCGTGCGCGAGATCGCTGGGCTTCGCGAGGAGCGCGAGGGGGGCGGGCCGTCCCCAGACGCCGACGCGGACGAGCGCGCACAGAACGAAGGGCGCCAGCGCGAGCGCAGCGGCCTGCGCCACGCGCATGCGGGGAGCTCGCAGCGCGACTCCGAGGCCGACGGCGAGCGCGAACGCCCACGGCGCCATCTCGGGCCGGAGGGACGCCGCGAGCCCGGCGAGCAGCGCAGAGACACGGAGGCGACCGCCGGCGAGCACGGCGCCGGTCGCGAGCGTCGTCGCGAGCGCCGTCTCCATCCCGCTCACCGCGTACGCGGCGAGCGGCGTCGCCAGCGCCATCGTCGCGAGCGCCGATGCTCGTGCCCACGCGGGCGCTACACGCACTTCGCCTACGCGCGCTCCCAGCCAGCCTCCGGCGACCCCCCAGAGGAGCAACCCCAGCGCCTTCGCGCGCGAGAGCACGACCAGCGCGTCCGCGCGCGCGAGCGGCGCGAGCACCAGGGGCCACGGGAGCGGCGTCACGCCGTCGGTGCTCGGGCCGCCCGCGTTGAACCGCCAGCCGTTCCCCACCGCCAGGTTGTGCGCGTAACGCACCGAAATCAGCGCGTCGTCGACGGTGAAGCCCCACATCCATACGGCCGGAACCGCGGCGGCGACGACGCCCGCTATCAGCCACGCCGCGCGATGTCCAATCCGCTGCATCTAGCAGAAAAGTACGTCCATTCGCGCTGGCGTTCCTACGATTCGAACTCGTCCGGTCCCCACCCCCTTCCGCGCCCGCCGGCCTCCGCGCGGACGCACCAACGCCATCCCGATCGACCGAATGCGCTTCGAGATCGTCCTCGCCCCGCAGTCCTCGGACACCGGCATTTCCGCTTCCGGAGGCGTCCTCGCCCCCGGCTCTTCCGCGTCGTGCAGCGCGCGCGAGTTGCTCGACCTCTTCGTCGACGGCGGCAACGTCACGGCTGCCGCGCGGATCCACGAGACGCACGGCGCGTTCGTCTTGCGCGACCTGGCGCTGGCGCTCGTCGATCTGACGCGCCGCCCGCACGGCAAGGCCGCGGTCCGCTTCTACGACGAGCCCTGGGAGCTCTGCGTCGAGCGCTTCGGAGCGACCGCGTGCCTGAGCGTGTACCGCGCCGGTCCCGAACCGCACGTGGCGATGCACGATCGGGCGCTGCCGCTGGACGAGGTGCTCGCCGCGGTGCGCGACGCGATCGACCGCTACCTGGCCGGCGGTGTCCTGTCGCGGACGGCTGCGCGGGTGGAGCTCGCCTCGGCGGCGGAGCTCTTGCGTGCCGTCGGGCCGACGCCGGGCGCCGACGCGTTCGCAGACGTCCGCGTGCCCGACCCCGTGCCCGTGGTCATCGAGCCGGATCGCGACGCCCCCGTGGCCTTCGGGGCGGAGTTCGCGATGCGGGAGCGGCCCGTCGCGGCCAACGAGTTCGACGCCGGCGCGCCGGGGAGCGGCGCGAACGTCGAGCACACCGATCTGCACGCGCTGCTCTTCCGGGGGCGCGTTCGCGCGGAGATCCGCGGACGCGTCGTCGAGCTGGGCGAGTGCTATCCGCTGCTCGTCGCCGAGCGCTTGATCGAGCTCGCCCGGCGCGCGTTCGACGCGTGGGAGCGGGGGCTGCCGCTCTACGCGCGCGGCGACGTCGCCGGCGTGCTCGTGGGTGTGCGCGTCTCCCCGGACGGCGCGCTGGCGCTCACGCTGGGCGCTGCGGAGAGAAAGCACGCCCCGCTGTCGTCCATCGGTCGCGCGCGCCAGCCGACGGTGCACACGTTCCCCGCGCTCGGCGTGGCCGACCTGCTCGAGGCCGTGCTGACCTTCGGGCGATCGCTCGTGCGCGCAGTTCTCCGCCGCGACCGCGCGCAGGCGAACAACCTGCGACTGTCGGCGCTCCGCCGCGCGCTGCGCGAGGCGACCGAAGCGTTGCGCGAGGCGAGTCAGACCGACTGCAAGGTGAACCCCACGCCCGAGCCTTACCGCGCCTACGCCGCAGCGCTCGACGTCGCCCGCGCTGCGTCCGCCGCCTCCCTTCCTGCGTCGCGCCTGCGCTACTCGGCGCGTTGGCGCGCCATCGTGCCCGGCATCGACCTGCGCGGCACCTACCTCTGCGGCGATCGCTTCATCGCTGGAGCCGCGACCGAGATGTGGGCGATCGACCGGACGAGCGGCGCGGTGTTATGGCGGTCCGACGCGCTGCGCGGTACGAGCGTGGTCACGCCCGGGGGAGTCGCGCGGCTGTCGCCGGACGGGACGCTGTGCGTCTACGACTTGGGGAGCGGCGAGGTCGCGCTGAAGACGCGAATCGCCCCGCGCGGCGGGGGGCCGGTCGCGGGGGCCGTCGTGCACCTCCCCGGTCTTCCGAAGCTCGCGATCGTCACCGAGGGCGAGCACCACCTCGTGGCGATCGACCTGACGTCCGGCGAGCCGCGCTGGCGGTGGTCGTGGCGCAGCTCTCGCGCGCGCGGGGGAGGCACGCGCGGCGCACCGCGGATCAAGCGTGCGGGGCGCCTCGCGTATTTCACCTGCGGCGATGGCGCCCTCACGGCTCTGGACGTCATGACGGGCGCCATCGTGTGGCGCGTTCGCGACCGCCTGCGCTTCCGAACGCCGCCGACCGTCGCCCATGATGCGCTCTTCGCGGTCGCTGGGGGAACGCACGGCGCGGCGCGCCTCTACCGTATCGACCCGTACTCCGGGCAGGTGCGGTGGTCACGCCTCGTGGTGGACGCGACCGTGTGCACCGTCGAGGGCGCCCCGCTGGTCGCGGAGGGCGCGGTCGCCGTGGTGGTGCGTACGCCGCACGCGCGATCGCCCGTCCTTCGCAACGGGCACCCTGCGGCGAGCCGGACGACGTACGGCGAGCCGACCGTGTTGCGCGGCGCGCAAACGGCGGCGGGCGACGCCAGCCCCCGCGGGAGCTCCGTCTGGCTCGCCACGTTCCAGCGCGAGGACGGGACGCCCATCACCGGTGGCGGCGTCGACGGCGGGCGGACCAGGACGAGCCTCACCCCGAGCGGCACGTCGTGGCTGGCGGTCGACGACGCGTTCATCGGGAACGCGCCCACGGGCGAGCTCGTGTGCCTCGACGCGGACGGGGCGCTGCGCTGGCGTCATCTTCCATCGCAACGGCCGCTCGAAGCCGACATTCCCCGCCGGCTCGAGCCCGTGCTGCGTGGCGGCGCGCTCTTCGTCCCCAGCAGCGACGGACACATCCTCATGCTGCGCCCCAAGAGCGGCGAAGTGCTCGGCTCGATCGAAGCCGCACGCGCCGGAGCCATCCCGGACCTGTTGCGCGTCGACGAGGTGGGGAACGTCTACATCGCCGAGGAGAGCG
Source organism: uncultured Myxococcales bacterium (assembly GCA_937998045.1). GTDB lineage: Bacteria > Myxococcota_A > Polyangia > Polyangiales > Polyangiaceae > Palsa-1150. The sequence goes on along the minus strand of CALKVG010000721.1, from coordinate 486 downwards.
GACATGTGGTCGCCTTCGGCGCGCTCCCCCGCCTCTCGCTCGTATAGAGCCCAAAGACCCACACACGCGGCGCGTAGGGCGCCCACCGCCCGGCTGCACGACGCCGCATGAATGCAGAGTGCAAACGCGTCGCGGCAAGTATTTGTCTTCTTTGCGGGCCATGACCTTCCGTGCGATCCTGACAGGGTAAGTGCACGACCGTCAGACGTGCGTCGGCTGCGGCAAGAAGTCGCCAGAGACGGAGACGAACTACACGCTCATCAGCGCCCAGTTCGGCTGGCGTCTCACCCGGTACCAGGGTCCGGACGGGTCGCTGGTCGTGGAGTGGCGGTGTCCCACGTGCTGGCGGGACTTCAAGCGCGCGCGCACACCCGCAACGCCGGCCGCCGCGCCGGGGCACAGCTTGTCCTCTCCCCCGGACCCCCTGAGGCCCGTGCCGCGTCGCACACCGGTGGCGCAGCCGATGACGCCTCCTGTCTCTTATAC
>CALKVG010000720.1 GCA_937998045.1 uncultured Myxococcales bacterium | reverse complement strand
GGACACGAAGTGGCGAGGGCTCGGCGCCGTGTGTCTCGGGCGGGACACGAAGTGGCGAGGGCTCGGCGGAATGTGTCTGGGGCGGGACACGAAGTGGCGAGGGCTCGGCGGAGCGTGTCTCGGGCGGCGATTCCCTGTCAGCCGCCCCTTCGCGCGATGGCGGCGAGCGCGCGTCGCGTCGCGTCCGGCCCCGCAGGCGATGCGGCGGGGTCGGCGGCGTCGACGAGGATGACGAGCGCGCGCACCATGCGGCGCGCTTCGCGCGCGGCGGCCGCGTCGGCGTCGCGCGACGCCATCGCGAGCAGTCGCCTCCACGTCGCGAGCTGCGCGGGCGTCCGCGCATCGCTCCCGTACCAGCCGGCGAGCTCGCGCAGCGCGGCCGCGTCGCTCTCCAGCGTCGCGTAGCCGTCGAGCGCCTCCTCGGCTTCGCGGTGGCGGCCCGCCGCCCAGAGCGCGCGGGCGCGGCCGGCGATCGCGACGTGCAGCGACGGGACGTGATCGAGCGCGGCGGCGTACACGCGCTCGGCCTCCGCGGGATCGCCGAGCCGCATCCGGAGCGCGCCGAGCCCCATCCACGCGTCCGGGCTCGTCGGATCGAGCGAGAGCGCCTCCATGTAGCGGCGGACGGCGAGGTCGTCCTCGTGCATCGCCTCGTGGGCGCGCGCCTGGCGCACGAGCTCGTCGGCGGAGGACGCCGCGCTCGCGGGCCGCGCCACGCCGAGGACGCCGCAGACCAAGACCGAGGCGAGCAGCCGGAGAGAACGCAGCAGAACGCGTCGATCATAGCATCCGGCGCGCCCGGCGCGGACGTCGGGCTCAGACGCTCTGCGCGTCCTCGATGGCGTCGCTCCGGCGCGGGCGCAGGTTGATCTGGAGAATCTGCTTTCGCACGCGCACGGCATCGGGCGTGACCTCGACGAGCTCGTCGGCGTCGATCCACTCCATCGCGGTCTCGATGGTGAGGACGCGCGGCGGCGCGAGCATGACGTTCTCGTCCTTGCCGTGGTTTCGCACGTTGGAGAGCTTCTTCTCCTTGATGACGTTCACGTCGGTGTCGTTCGGGCGGTTGTGCTCACCGACGATCATCCCCTCGTAGACCGCGATGCCGGGCGCGATGAAGAAGCTGCCTCGCGGCTGCAGGTGGTGCAGCGCGTACGGAGTGGCGACGCCGGCGCGGTCGGCGACGATGGCGCCGGTCTGGCGCTTCATCATCGTCCCGCCCCACGGCTCCCAGCCGTCGAACATCGAGTTGAGGAGCGCCGTGCCTCGCGTGGACGTGAGGAGCTCTCCGCGGAAGCCGATCATCCCGCGGCTGGGGACGCGGTACTCCATCCGGGCGCGGCCGAAGCCCGGGTTGGCCATCTTCACCATGCGTCCGCGGCGCTCGCCGAGGCGCTCGGTCACGACGCCGATGAACTGCTCGGGCACGTCGACGACGACGAGCTCCATCGGCTCGCAGAGCTGACCGTCGACCGTCTGCGTGATGACCTCGGGGTTGCCGAGCTGGAGCTCGTAGCCCTCGCGGCGCATCGTCTCGACGAGGATGGCGAGCTGCAGCTCGCCGCGGCCGAGGACCTGGAACGTGTCGGGGGAGTCGGTCTCCTCGACGCGGATCGCGAGGTTCTTCTTCGTCTCGCGCTGCAAGCGCTCGCGCAGGTGGCGGCTCGTCAGGTACTTGGTGCCGTCGCAGCGACCGGCGAACGGCGACGTGTTGACGCCGAGGCGCATCTTGATGGTCGGCTGCTCGACGTGGATGCGCGCGAGCGCGCGCTGCTCCCAGCCGAGGTCCTGATCGACGATCGTGTCGCCGACGTCGACGTCCTCGATGCCCGCGATCGCGACGATCTCGCCCGCAGCGGCCTCGGAGGCGGGCATGCGCTTCAGGCCCTCGAACGTCGAGAGCACCTTGACCGCGCTCTTGATCGTCCGTCCGTCCTTGACGACGCCGACGGGCTGGTTGCCCTTCACGGTGCCCGCGACGATGCGCCCGATGGCGAGGCGTCCGACGTAGTCGTCGTGATCGACGTTGCTGACGAGGATCTGGAGCGGCGCGGTGGGGTCGCCCGGCGCCGGCGGCACCTTCGCCAGGATGGTCTCGAAGAGCGGCGCCAGCGTCGTCGAAGGATCTTCGAGCGTGCGCTTGGCGACGCCGTCACGGCCGACGGCGTAGAGGAGAGGGAAGTCGAGCTGCGTGTCGTTCGCGTCGAGATCGCAGAAGAGGTCGAAGATCTCCTCGTGCACATCCTCGGGCCGCGCGTCGGAGCGGTCGATCTTGTTGATGACGACGATGACGGGGAAGCCGAGCTCGAGGCACTTGCGGAGGACGAAGCGCGTCTGCGGGAGCGGCCCCTCCGCGGCGTCGACGAGGAGGAGCGCGGCGTCGGCCATGAGGAGGGTGCGCTCGACTTCGCCGCCGAAGTCGGCGTGGCCGGGGGTGTCGATGACGTTGATCTTCGTCGTCGTCCCGTCCGGCTCGCGCCAGCGAAGCGACGTGTTCTTCGCGAGGATGGTGATGCCGCGCTCGCGCTCGAGGTCGTTCGAGTCCATCACGCGTTCCTGCACGATTTCGTTCGCGCGGAAGGTCCCCGCCTGGCGGAGCATGTGGTCGACGAGCGTGGTCTTGCCGTGGTCGACGTGGGCGACGATCGCGACGTTGCGAAGTCCGGCCTGGAATCCGGTCGGGCGGGGGCTGCTGCTGCTCATGAGGGCCGGTTGACCTAGCTTCCCCAGCGGTTTGTCGCAAGCAAACTGCCGTTCGCCTCGCCGGCGGGGCCTGGCAAAGGCAGAGGCAGGGGCCTGCGCGCGGGCCCTAGCCCGTGACGCCGAGGCGGGCCCGCGCCTCGGAGAACGCTTCGGACACGCCGAACGCAATGACGTCGCGCGCTTCGGCGGCGCGGGAGAGCCATGTCGCGCGCTCCTTCGGGTCCCGCGGAGCGCCCGTGGGCAGCCCCGTCAGGGCGGCGATGGCGTCGAGCCCGGCGTTCGGGTCTCCGGTCGCGAGGAGCGCCGTGCGGTTGGCCCACGCGAGCGTCGCAGGACCGAGGGCTGCCGCTTGGGTCCCGATGCCTGCCGCGACCTCGAGCGCGATGACGCCGACGTCGGGGTCGAGCGTGCGCGGGAGAACGGCTTGCAAGCGTCCGCCGGCGGCGTTGAGCGCTGCGGGGGGGATGCCCTGCGGCGTCCAACCGGGGTTGAAGCACTTGAGCCACGCGGAGACGAGGACGGCGAGCTCGCCGGGGGGGATGCGACCGAGGGCCGACGCGCGGACGCGAACGAGCTTGAGCGCGCGAAGGACCAGGAAGCGCGCGGCGCGCTCGTCGACGGCGGGCGCCTCGCCGAGCACGATGGCCGCAGGCGAGGACCCGACGGGGAGACAGGCGGCCCCCAGCTTCGGTGAGACGAGCACCTGCACCGGACCGATGCCGATCGCCCTTCCGATGTTGTTCGCCAGCTCGGTGAGGTCGGCGTCCGCAGGGGCGGCGACGGCCTGCAGCTTGCGGAGATCGACGGGCACCGCGAGGTCGAGCGCGTCGCCGGTCTTCTGGAGGAGCGCGCGCAGGGCAGGGGAGAGCACCTCCGGCGCGAGGAGCTCGTCGAGTCGCGGATCGTAGGCCCTGTCGGAGGCTCCGAGGAGCTCGGCGGGGCGCCCCTCGAGCGCGGCGTGCATCGTCTGGACGGTGCGCGCGGCGTCGGGCTTCCCGCGGAGCTCGAAGATGCCCTCGACGACCTCGAAGAGGCCGGGCGCGAAGCGACCGGTCGTGATCGCGCGGCGGGCGTCCGCCCCGACGCGATCGAGGAGGACGTTCACCGCCGGACCCTGGTTGTGCCGCGTGTAATAGGCGGCGATCGCGCGCAGGATGGTGATGTCGAGCGGGAACTCGCGGCGCGCCGCTTCGAGGGCCTGCTCGGCGCGGCGGTTGTCGTGGCCGGTCTGCTCGTGAATGAGCGCGATGTCGATGAGCCGGGTGCGCTTCTCTTCCGGGGAGCGCGCCCTCTTCACGAGCTCCTGCTGGAGCTCCGCGGCGCGCGCGGCGTCGTTCTGGCGCCTGTAGACGTCGACGAGGCGCTCCATCGTCTCCAAGTCTTCCGGGGCGCGCTTCAGCACTTCCTTGAAGGCGACCTCGGCGCGCGAGAGGTTGCGCACGTGGCGCGCGTAGAGGTCGCCGAGGCGCGCGTAGACGTCGCGCTGCTCTTCGGGCGTCGGCAGCAGACGGGCGAGGCGGACGAGCGCCTGTTCGGCGGCGTCCCAGTCGCGCTGCGCGATGCACAGATCGGCGAACGCCGAGAGCGCGCGGGGGTCGTCGGGGTGGGCCGCGAGCGCGGACTCGAAGGCTTCGCGCGCGCCCTCGGTGTCGCCCACGTCGAGGAGCACGCGACCGCGGCGGACCTCGAGCGCGAGGCGCTCGGCGGCGTCGGTTACGCCAGCCAGGCGGCGCTCGAGCAGACTCGCGAGCTCCGCCTGCATCTTGTGGGCCGCGTAGACGCGCGCGAGGCGATCGAAGAGGTCCTTGTGGGCGACGTCGATGGCCGCCGCGGCCTCGAGCGCGAGGATCGCGCGCTCCTCGTCGTTGCCGTCGTCCTGCCAGAGGCGGCCGGCCTCGTACCACGCGAGCAGCTGGTGCTCGCGTACGTGGCTGCTGCGCGCGAGCGCTTCGAAGGCCTCCGCGGCGCCGCGCGGGTCCTTCGCGTGCAAGCGAACGTCGGCGAGCAGGCTCCAGACGACGACGTCGCCGGCGTCTTCGCTCGCCGCGCGCTCGAGGAGCTCGCGCGCTTCGTCGAATTTCCCGAGGCGGGTCGCCGCTTCGGCGGCCGCGACGAGGAGAGAGGCGATCTCCGCGGGGCGGCTCACGCGGTCGAGGAGGCGTCGCGTCGTCGACAGGAACGTGGCGTCGTCGCCGCTTGCGCGCGCGTGCGCCTGGAGCTTGCGCAGCGACCACAGCGAGGGTTCGCCCTCGGCCGCGGCGAGCTCCGCGAGCTCGCGCGTCGCCTCCCAGCGGCCGGCGGGTCCCCGCATGCGAAGGCGCGCGGAGAGCTCGGCGTGCGCGGTGCACTCGCCGGCGCCCGTGCCGCGAAGCGCGTTCGCGATGGCCGTCGAGATCGAGTCGAGCTCCTCGTCGCGTCCCTCGCCGATGAGGTGGTGCTCGACGTGGCGCAGGCTCGGCAGGTAGTCCGCCTGCTCTTCGAGGATCGTGCGATGCCAGAGGAGAGCGCTGCCTGGGTCCTTGCGCGCGGACGCGTCGAGGACGGCGAGGCGCTCGTAGGCTTCGCGGCGCGCTCGCGGCTCGTCGGCGCCCTTGGCGACGGAGAGGAGCTCGTCGGCGAGGCGCGCGACGCGGCCCGCGCGGAGCTCGGCGCGCTCGCGGGCGACGCGCCCGAGGGACGCGTCGGCGGTCGCGGCGGCCTCCGCGCAGCGTACGGCGGCTTCCTCGTCGCCGGCGCGCTCGTATTCGTGGGCGGCCTCGAGGTAAAGGAGGGCGCGCGCGCCGCCGGTCGCCTCGGACGCGCGTTGCTCGCGCCAGGAGGCGCTGTCCTCCGGCGGCTCCGGCGCCATGCGCTCGTAGAGCTCGCGGAGCGCGATGTCGACGGGCCGCGTGCGGTGCGCCTCGAGCAGGCGTTCGCTGGCGAGAACGGGCTCGGCGTCGGCCACGAGGAGGGCTTCGCGCACGGCGTCGAGCGCGGCTTCGACGGGGTCGGCCGAGCTGGCGCGCCGCTCGCGGACCCAGCGGAGGACCTCCTCGATGTCGCCCGCGCGCCGGCCGATGCGCTCGGCGAGGAACGCGGCGATCGGGATGGAAGGCGCGGCGCGGTGGGCGCGCTCCAGCAGATCGGCGCGCGTCGGGTCCGGGAGGGTGCCCTCGCCGCGAGTGACGGCCTCGAGGCGCGCGATCGCGCCTGGCGGGCCCTCGCCCAGCTCGTCGGCGAGCGCGTTCAGCTCGGCGATCAGGTCCGACGGCTCGTCTCCGGCCCCGTCGGAGCGAGGTCGGGACTCGTCGGAGTCGAGCGATGCGACGGCGCGAAGCGCGGCTTCGTTCGTCGGGTCGGCGGCGCGCGCCGCGCGGAAAGCCTCGAGCGCTCGCTCGCGATTGCCTGCGTGCTCGGCGATGAGCGCGCCCGCGAGCGCGCCGGCCGCGCGCTCGTCGGCGAGACCGCGCCCGGTACCCCACGCCTCGAGCGCCGTGCTCACGTCCAGCAGACGCCCGGACCGCGCCGCCATCTCGAGCGCGATGCCCCGCGCCTCCGGCGGTACGTCGTCGCCGAACGCGGCGAGCGCCGCCCCCACGTCGTCGGGCGATGCCCCCGCTGCGAGCAGTCGTCCGAGGCGCACCAGCGACCGTGACGCGTCGGTGCCCGCGGTGCGCTCCGCCCGCGTGCGGACTTGCGCGGCGCGATTGGGGCCATCGACGGGCGTGGCCAGCGCGCTCGCGGCGGCGGCGAGCGGGCCCATGGCGGGCGCCGCGGCGGTCGCCTCAAGGTGAGCATCCGCCGGCGAGAGCGAGAGCCCCGCGAGCGTCCCGAGCGCGACGCGCTCGGGCGACGTGAGCGGACCCGCGTTCGCGATGGCCTCTGCGATGGCGTCGCGATCGTTGCCCTCGACGGCGCGCGCGATGAGCGCTCGCTGAGCCTCTTGGTCCCCGCGCGCCGCGAGGTCGCGGAGCCAGACCATCGTCTCCGCGCGCCGGGCTTGCCGGGCCGCGCCGAGCGACGCGGCGAGCCAGGTGGCCGCGGGAGCGAGCTCCGGCACGTTCGCCAGCTGCGCGACGAGCGGCGCGGCCGTGACGAGGTCTCCCTTGTCGACGGCCTGCCGGGCGCGCAGAAGCAGCTCGCTCGGGAGCGGCTCGCCGGACGGGGCGATCTCCTTTCGCTCGACGCCGCGCAGGCGCAACGCCGTCGCGATCGCCTCGGCGACGGGCGCGAGGTCCGGAGAGTCCGGCAGGCGAAGCGCCGCGCTGCTCGTGTCGCCGCGGGCCAGAGCGCGGACCGCACGAGCGAGGGCCGCGCGCACGTCGGCCGTGGAGATGCGCGCGGCTTGCTCGAAGCGCTTGCCCGCCGCCTCTTCGTCGCCCGCGGCTCGCAGCGCCTCCGCCGCGAGGAGCGTCGAGTGCACGCGGGCAGGCCCGGCGGGCGTCATCTTGATCTCGACGTCGAGCGCCTCGAGCCATCCGTCGGAGTCGCGCGGCATCAGCGTGCGCGCCTGCCTGTGCGCGATCGCGACGGTCGGCGCGAGCTCCCGCGCTTCGCGCGCGAGCGTGCGCGCTCGCTCGAGGTCCCCGGCGATCGCGACGATCTCGCTGCACGCGAGCAGCCCGCGGGCGCGCGCGATCTTGTCGCCCAGCGCGCGCGCCTCCGTCTCGAGCCACTCGGCCCGGGCCACGAGCGCACTCCGCGCCGGTTCGTCCGTCCACTCGCTCGCCGGCTTCTCGTCGGGCCAGGTCCGCATGGCGGGTGGGTGCGGAGCGCCGACGGGAACGGCCGCCTTGAACTGGGTCGCCTCGTCGTCCGCGGGCGGCGGGGCAGGGGCGCTGCTCGTCCGCTTCGCGGCGATCGCCTGGCGAGCGCGCGTAAACGCTGCGCGACCGCCGACGATCGTCTCGTCTTCCGGGTCGTACCGGCGAGTGTCGGGGGCCAGCAGAACAACGTTGTCGCCCGGCGGCGGATCCTCCGACGAGAGGACTTTCGTGGGCTGGGACGGGGGTTCGTCGAGATCCTCCGAGTCGAGCGGCGGCAGGCCCGCCGGCTCGGCGAAGGGATCGAACATCGCGCCCTCGGGCACCCGTTCGCCGGGGTCGATCTGCGACGCGCGGCGGCGCGGCGCCGGGTCGGAGTCGTCGCGAGGCAGGGGGGACACCGCCTGCGCGCTCGTGACGACTTCCTCCGGCGGCTCGGTGCGCGCGCGCCCGGCGGGCACCTTGGGCTGCGACTCGTCGAAGGAGACGTCGATGCTCGCGTCGCGCCGTTCTTCTCGCGCGAAGAGCTGTCCGAGACCGCCGCGCGACGCCGACTTGGGGCCCGCGTCCTGCCCGCGCAAGAGCTCGCGAGGGATTGCGGCGATGAGCGTCTGGCCGCCCTCGTCCTCGTCCAGAGGGGCGAGGTTCGGGAGCGGCGGGAGCGGCTGCGGGGGAATCGGCGGCGACTTCGGGCGCGCCTGCGGCGGCTGAGGTCGCGGCTGGGGCTGCGCCTGCGAAGCGACGGGCGGGCGGTAGAGAGGCTTCGACGTGGCCGTGCCGGCGAGCGCGCCCGGCCTGTCGGTCACGGTGTCCTTGGCGACTTCGGGGACGAAGGTCTTCGTCTCCCACTCCGACAGGGCCTGGTCCCAGTCGATGTCTCCGAGGTCGTCGGGGAGCTTCTTCTCGTCGGTCATGAGACCCCCTCGAGGCCCAGCGAGCGACGGATCTCGAGGTATTGCGGCGACAGCACGAAGCGCAGGAGCTCTTCGGCGCGCGCGTTCCCCCTGACCGCCGGACCGAGCCGCTCGAGGGCCGCGCCCAGGACCTCGCTGAGAACGACGCTCGCGTCCCCGCTGGCGACGGTCGCCACGCGGTCGTGCGACGCGAGGGCGCGTCGACTCCATGCGCGCGCGTCGGCCTTCGCTCGTACCACCGCGCGGCAGACGTCGACCATCGCCTTGCGCGTGCGCCGCGAAATCGCCTTGCCCATGAGGCGCTCGACCTCGGCGAGGACCGAGTACGGCGGATGCTCGATGGGCACCTCCGCAAGGCGGCAGGCGGCGACCACGATCGCCGCGATCGTCATGTCGTCGCGCGAGCGAGTGATCGTGGTTCCGCGCACGACGCCGAGCACCTCGCGAGCGACGCGCGCTCGCGTCAGCGGGGCCAGCGGCGCGTTGACGCCCGAACCGACGACGATGGCCGGCGGTTCTCCGGGGATTCCCTGCACACCCAGCGGGTCCTTGCCCCCTACGTACAGGTCGAACTCACGGATGCCGAACGCGCCGGCCCACGCCGCGATCTCGTTGCGGAGGGTGAGGCCGCTCCGCGGGTCGACGCGGTCACGTCGTGTCACGCCGCACCCCTGGAGGCTCGGCCCCAGCGCCTCGGTGAGCGTCGGTCCGAGCAGCACGAACAGCTCGGACATCGCGCCCTCGTCCCCCGGCGCGAGGATGGCGCTCAGCATCTTCTCGCCGACGGCGATCTGGGGAGTGCGACCCTTGCGCGAAGCCAGCTGTGCGAACGTCTGCTCGGCCTGCGCGTCGGCCGCGCCCAGCGCCAGAAGTGCGCCGAGCGCGGCCTGCTGGAGCGCGTCCTCCCCGAGCGCTCGCGCCACGTTCACGAGCCGCTTGACGTTCGCGACGTCGCTCGGTCTGGTTTGCACGATCTCGACCAGGCCGGCGCGCGCGTTCGCGAGCAGGCGCGCGCGGATCGCGCTCGGGTGCTCCGTCTGAAGGAGCATGTCGATGGCCTCGCCGTCGGTCGGCGATTCCTCGAGGAGCTTCACGATCGCAGGGGCCGCGGACTGCGGCTGCGCGAGGCGGTCGCGGTGGATGGCCATCGCGAGGCGCGCGGCCTCGGCGCGGCCCTCGGACGCAGGGCGCTCGAACATGAGCTCCTCGAGTATGGCGGTGGCCTCCTTCCACGAGCCCGTGCGCGCCGCCGTCCGGGCGAGGCGCTCGCGGACGGGTAGCGTCGACAGCTTCGCCCGGTGCAAGCCCATGAGCACCTCGAGCGCCTTGTCGAAGCGGCCCAGCTTGTTCTCGTAGAGATCGACCGCCGCGACGCCCGCGGTCACGCGGTTCTTCGCCGGGGCTGCCTCGAGCGCGGCCAGGCGCGCCAGCGCCTCTGCCGCCGGCTCGAAGTTCGCGCGCTTGATGTTGATCTCCCCGAGGAGGGCGAGGGCTCCGACGTGGTCGGGATCGAGCATCGTCACGTGCTCGAGCGCGGTCAGCGCCCCGTCTTGATCGCCCTTCTCGCGCAGGACGCGCGCCTGCTCCCAGTAGAGCTTCTCGATTTCGCGCGGCTCGTCGGCCACCTCGAGGCGGCGCGCGACCATATCGAGCAGCTTGTCGTGCTCCTTGCGGTCGCGCACCCGACGGAACCGCTTGTCGAACGCGACCGCCCGCTTCGAGTCACGGCCGAAGCTCGCGTCGAGGGCGCGGTCGGCGTTCGCGTCGTCGCCGACCTCCAGCCAGAGCAGCGCGGCCTCCTCCCAGAAGGCCGCGCCGCGCTCGGCGTCGCCGCAGCGGGCGCCGAGCTCCGCGGCAGCGCGCGCATGGAGCGCCTTGTCTCCCGCGCGTTCGCCGCACGTCCGCAGCCCCTCCCACGCCGCGAGGTCGCCCGGCCGCATCGCCGTCGCCTTCTCGAAGGCGGCGACGGCGCCGTCCACGTCGCCTGTGGTCAGCATCGACCACCCCGCCAGACTCCACCCGTCGGTCGACGCGTCGTCGCCGAGCGCGCCTCCGAGCTCGGTGAGCGCCGCGACGCGCCGCCGCGGATCGCTGCCAGCCGGCGCGAGCTCGAGGTTCACCAGGCGAACCGCCGCGGACTCGCCCGTCGCCATCGGCGTCGGCCCGTCCGGCGCGATGCGCGCCTCGAGCTGCGCGGCGCTCGCGATCAGCGCCTCCCGCGCGTCGCCGGTGAGCGCGCTCGCCATCGCGAGGCAGGCCTGCTTCTCGTCCCCCGGTCGCCCGAGCGACGTCGCCGCGACCAACCAT
>CALKVG010000719.1 GCA_937998045.1 uncultured Myxococcales bacterium | reverse complement strand
TTGGGCGAGAGGGGAAAGTCGTAGATTTTCATGGGTAACCTCCGGGTGGGAGCTCTCGTGCGCGCGGGATGCGCGCCGGTCTCCCTTCCAAGACGGAGGGCGCCGCCGAAACTGTTCGCGGGCGCAGTTTTCTTTTCGAGCGATCCCCGGGAGAGAAAGGCGCCAGGAGAGGCAAAGCCGCCCACGACGCCGTTTCGCTGGGGCACGCTGGTTGCTACGTTGACACTGTGCAATTCAAGCCAGGCTGGCTCGCGTGCGGGCGCGTAGCCGTGGGTCTTCTTGCCGCCCTTGCGGCCTGTGACAGCGATTCTTCTTCTCAATCGGGCAGTTTTCGGCCCGACGGTGGATCCCGGTCGGGCGACGCGGCGCCGGAGGACGCCGCGTACCGCGATTCGTTGGTGCCGGACGCGCCGTCCCACGACGCCGCCGATGCGGCCGCGCACGACGCGACTGCGCTCGACGCGAGCGCGCCGGAAGGATCGGCCGACGACGCTGCGCCCGACGCGACGTCCGACGCGCCGGCCCCCGATGACGCGGCCGCGCCCGACGTCGGGGCCGCGCCTGATGTCGGGGCCTCGCCCGACGACGCGGGGGACGCGAACGATGCGGCGGCCCAGGGCGACGGCGCCATCGTCTGCCCCACCGACGGCGGCATCCCCGACGACCTCGCCTGCACGGGCCTCTACAGCGACTGGGCGTCGAAGACGATCTCGACCGACGCCCTGGCCTACACGCCTTCGTTCCTCCTCTGGAGCGACGGCGCGCAGAAGTCGCGCTGGATCTCGCTCCCCAAGGGCACGCAGATCGACACGACGGACATGGACGACTGGGTCTTCCCCGTCGGCACCAAGATCTGGAAGCAGTTCGCGCTGGCCGGGCAGATCGTGGAGACGCGCCTCCTCTGGAAGACGGACACCCTGTTCTGGAACGAGCTCGTGTACCGCTGGTCGAGCGACGGGAGCTCGGCGAAGCGCCTCGACGACGGCGAAATGAACGTCAACGGAACGACGTACGAGATCCCGTCGACGACCCAGTGCGACAGCTGCCACGGTGGTCGCGCCGACAGGGTCCTCGGCTTCGACCTCATCGGCCTCGGCGCGCCGGGCGGCGCGGGGGTTCGCCTTGACGACCTCGTCTTGCAGGGCCTCGTGACGCACGCGCCGCCGGCGACCTCCGTCGCCATCCCCGAAGACTCCACCGGGAAGGCAGCGCAAGCGCTTGGTTACCTGCACGTGAACTGCGGCGTGACGTGCCACAACCCGGTCGGCCTCGCCCAGTACACCGGGCTTTACTTGAAGCTACTCGCAGGCCAGATGTACCCCGAGGGCGGCGCCGGCAAGGTCGATCAGCTCGACACGTTCACGACGACGGTGAACCAGCCGGCGATCGATCAGCCGAACGGCATGACGTACATGCGCATCAAGCCCGGCGATGCCGCGGACAGCCTCCTTCCCATCCTGGCGCTGACCCGTGCGCCGAACGCCGGCGTCTTCTCGCCGATGCCGCCCATCATCAGCCACCAGCCGGACACCGCGGGGGTCGCTGCGGTGCAGGCGTGGATCAACGGCCTGAGTAGCCAGTAATCGCGGCTGGGTCGGTCTCGTGGGGCGCTGACGCCCCCCCAGTACAATGGAGGCCTCCCCCCCCATCGCCTGCGGCGAACGTCGGGCTTCGCCCGACGCATGAGGGTCGCGAGCGTCTACAAGTCTTCGCAGCAGCGGAAGCCGATGTTGTTCGCACCGGTTGTGCGCTTCCACGGGCGCCAGCCAGTGCACGCGAGGTCCCCCGGGGCCCCGTCGAATGACCCCCCGTAGACGTGGCACATGTCCGTCGGCAAGTTGCCGGGGCAGACGTCGGCCCACTCCCAGACGTTGCCGCTGAGGTCGTGGATGCCGGGGTAGCCGCCGACGCACCCGGGGCGGAACGCGACGTTCTCCAGCGGGGACGCCGTGCCGCCTCCGCCTCCGCAGGTCATCTGGTTGTATGTGTTCCCATACGGATAGAGGAGCGTCCCGCCCTTGGAGCACGCGTTATACCACTGCGACTGAGCGGCGTTCCACTCGTACTGACCGGGCGCCAAGGGGCCGCCGCCGATCTGTCCGCACAGGCGCTTGCCGGCCCACGCGCAGAAGGCGTAGGCGTCGCACCAGCTGACGTTGTTCACCGGGAAGAGCTCCTGCCCCGGCCCGAACTGCACGACGCTGCCGGTGCTGTCGCGCGGCTGGAAGTCCGTCTGCCCCGAGCAACCGGGGGGGAGCGCCAGGCTCTGCGGCATCACGCCGGAGGTGAGAAACGCCTGGTACTGCGTGTTGGTCACCTCGGTGCTGTCGATGCAGTAGGTGCCGTCGCTGGCCTGGAGGCGCACAGATGTCGGACCTTGTCTTCCAGGCGGGCACCCGTCATCGAAGTGATCCAACGGCACCGCAAGCTCGCACCCCGACGCGAGACCAAATCCCGCCCCCCCGAGCGAGCTCACGAAAATTCCAAGCCGAAGGCTAGTCCGCACGCGGGTCGCGCTCTCCCTGAAATGCTGCGGCCGGCGGCAGGCACCGCATTGCGCCGAATGCTAACATGCCGCAACCTGGCTGCACGGCCGGGGTACGTCGTTGTCCGGGGGGTTGGCTGCGCGTATCCTTTTTTCGGGAAGCAGATCCAACTAGGGCCCTGAACCGTGATCGTAGGACGCTACGTCATCGGCGAGACGTTCGCCTCCGGCGGTATGGGCACGGTGCACCTCGGGCGCATCCGTGGGGCGGGAGGCTTCTCGCGTGTGGTCGCTGTGAAGCGGCTGTACCCCTGGCTCGCGCGCGACGGGGAGTTTCGGCAGATGCTGCTCGACGAGGCGAGGTTTGTCTCGCGCATCCGCCACCCGAACGTCGTTCCTACCCTCGACGTCGTTGAAGCCGACCAGGACCTATATGTGGTGATGGAGTACGTGCACGGGGTCTCCCTGGCGCACCTAGTCAAACACTGCCAGGCCTCCGGAATGCCCGTGAACATCGCAGCGGGTATCGTCGAGGGTGTCCTCTCCGGCCTTCACGCCGCGCACGAAGCGCGCGGCGAGGACGGAAGCCCGCTTGGCATCGTGCATCGGGACGTCTCGCCGCAGAACATCCTTGTCGGCGCCGATGGGATCGCGCGCCTCATCGACTTCGGGATCGCGAAGGCCGCCACGCGCCTCCAGGTCACCGATCCCGGCGTGGTCAAGGGCAAGATGGGCTACATGGCGCCCGAGCAGCTGCTCCGCGAGCACGTGTCCCGGCAAGCGGATATCTACTCGTGCGGCGTCGTGCTCTGGGAGGTCCTGGCGAACCGGCGCCTGAGCGACGCACACGACGACGCCCGCCGCGTCAGGCAGAGCGAGGACGTCCCACCGAGCCGATTCTCCGGCAACGCAAGCCCGAAGCTCGACGCCCTCGTCCTGCGCGCGCTTTCGCTCGAGCCAAAGGCCCGCTTCCCCCACGCCGACGCCATGGCGGTCGCGCTGCGCGACGCGTGCGCGCCGGCTGCACCTGCCGAGATCGCGCGGTGGCTGCGCGACGTCGTGGGCGACGATCTCGAGATATCCGACGAGCGCGTGCGCCTCGTCGAGCTGGCCGCCGCCGACTCGTCCCAGGAGCTTCTGTCCCCGCACGTCCTCCCGGAGGGTCGCGAGGCCAGTCAGACCACGACGGGGGCCCAGCCGAACCCGCGCCGCATCTGGGCGATGCGCGTCGCAAAGGTCGGCGGGGCGCTCGTCGTCACGGCCGCCGCTGCCCTCGCGGTGGGCGCAGCCTGGCATCGGTCGGTCGCCGCAGCGGCCGCCCGCGACACGATCTCCGGCGCGGTCGCCGCCCCGAGCGCGCCGCCGAGCACGCCGCCGGCGTTCGACACGAACTCGACGGCTCCGTCGGCGTCGCACGCTCCGCCCCCGCCGACCGTCGCTCCGCCCCCGACCGCCGCCTCGCGAACGCCCAGCTCGCACGCGCATCCGGCGAGCAAGGGCCGCCGCTGCGACCCGCCGTTTTCCGTCGATGCGAGCGGCCGCAAACACTATGACCCGAACTGCTTCTGACGTGGCAAGACGGCGCGTTCCGTTCTTCCTCGTCTCGTTGGCCTGCGTCGCTTCCTGGCTCGGGCCCGGCGTCGCCTCCGGCGCGGACAAGACGAGCCTTGCGTGCATCCGCGCCGCGGAGGACGGTCAGGCGGCGCGCGACGGCGGGCAGCTCCTCCGGTCGCGCGAGCTCTTCGCCGCTTGCGCCGCGCGCGAGTGCCCGAGCGTCCTGCGTCGCGATTGCAGCGAATGGCTCGAGGACGCGCGTCGGCAGACGCCGTCGGTCGTCGTCGTCGCGCGCGACACCGCGGGGCGCGACATTGTCGACGCGCACGTGACCATCGACGGCACGCTGCGTCAGCCGCAGCTCGACGGCACTCCTATCGAGCTCGACCCCGGACCTCACGTCGTACGCGTGGAGACGGCGGGCAGCGATCCCCAGGAGGAGCGCTTCCTTCTGCCCGCGGGCGACAAGAACCACACGATCAACGTGACCTTCGGTCGGCCGAGGCCGGCGGCCGCCAGCTCCGTGCAGACTCCTCAATCGCAGGACGCCCCCGCACCGCAGCCGTCCCCACAGCCGCCCGAAACGGCGCCCGACGAGCGCTCGTCCCGCGGCATCCCGGCCGGTAGCTATGTCCTCGGCGCCATCGGCCTGGGTGCGCTCGGCGTGTTCGGGTACTTCGGGATCCGCGGAATGCTCGACGCCAACCATCTGCGCCAGACGTGCGTTCCCGCCTGCCAGTCGTCCGACGTCGATGCCGTGCGCACCAAGCTCCTCGTCGCCGACGTCGCCCTCGGCGCAGGCGTCGTGAGCCTGGCGGCGGCGACCTGGTTCGCGGTGCGCGCTCTGACCGCGACGAGCCGCACGTCGTGGGAGGTGCGCGTGGCGCCTCGCGTCGGAGGGGCGACGGGCAGCGTGGTCGTGCCGTTCTGAGCGGGCGGCGCGCTCTCGCCGAGCGCGCGTGCGATCGGCGAGAGCGCACGGCATCGGCCTCTTCTCCGAGCCAAGCGGCGCATCCGGCGTTCACGCAAGAAGAGGCATACGCGTTGCTCAGCTGTGTATGACGCTGCGCCGCGCGATCCGCCGGTACGGCGCCTCAGAAGGACGCACACACGATGCGACTCACCTCGCCAGCGAGTCTCGCTGCCTGTTTCGGGCTGTCCGCGGCTTGCGCCGCATGCGGTGGCCAGGGCGACGGCGGCGGTCCGGCCTGGGGAGTCGATCCATCTGGATCCTCGGAAGGGGGCGCCGACTCGATCGACGGGAGCGCACCCTCCTCGGGAGGAGGGTCCGGCGGGACGACGTCCGACGCGAGCTCGGGCGCCCAGTCGGACGCGTCGACCGGAGGACCACGCGACGCGTCGCAGGGGGGCACCACAGGCCAGGAGGGCGCGGCACCGCCCGAGGCGGGAGGCGCGAGCGGCGCGCCCGGCCCGCGAGCGAAGCGCGGAATCGCCTACGGTCAGAACAGCGACGCCGACCTCTCCGCTCTCTCGGCCGGGATCACGTGGTGGTACAACTGGTCGCCGCAACCAGACAACTCGCTGTCGAGCGGCTACGCCGCAGCCCACGGCGTCGAATTCGTTCCGATGATCTGGGGCGGGAACTTCGACCCGAACAAGCTCGCGACCCAGGTGCCTGCGGGGGCCAAGTACCTCCTCACGTTCAACGAGCCCAACTTCGGTTCGCAGTCGAACCTCACCCCGACGCAAGCGGCGGCACTGTGGCCGAAGGTCGAGGCCTTCGCCCAGTCGCGCAATCTCAAGATCGTGTCGCCGGCTCTCAACTACTGTGGCGGCAGCTGCAACGAGACGAACCCCTTCGTCTGGCTCGACGCCTTCTTCGCCGCCTGCAGCGGCTGTCAGGTCGATTACATCGGCGCTCACTGGTACGCGTGCACCAAGGACGCGCTGACCTCGTATTTGAGTACCTACGAGACGAAATACAAAAAGCCCATCTGGCTCACGGAGTTCTCGTGCCTCGACGGATCCTTCCCCGCGACCGAGGCGAACGAGGAGGCGTACATGCAAAGCGCCGTCGAAACCCTCGAGGCGGACCCGATGGTATTTCGCTATTCGTGGTTCACGGGGCGATTCTCGCAGACGCCTTCGATCGACGTGCTCGGGGGCACCAGCGGTTCGCTGACCGCACTTGGCCAGAAGTACGTGGAGTTGCCGTGATGAGGCGCGCGCTGTTCTGGAGCGGCGTCTCCGTGGTCTGCGCGGTCGCCGCCTGCGGCTCGTCGGGCGATCGAAGTACGGCCACGCAAGACGGAACGCCCGACGGTTCGGCGAATCCGCCGATGGATGCCTCGGTGAACCCGTCGAACGACAGCTCTCCCGTGGGGCCGCGCGCGGACTCGACGGCGCCTTCGGGGGACGCGAGCTCGGGTCCACCGTCGGAGAGCGGACCGACGCCTCCTTCGCCCCAACCGGGCCTCGGCGCCGCGCAGTTCGGGCCGGGCGAGCTGGATCCGCCGTCGCACGGCGGCACGATCACCTTCCAGCAGATCGGCGCGGCCGGCTGGTACCCGAGCCGCCGCGATCCGGCCAGCGGCATGTGCGACGTCCAGAACACGTCGAGCTGCTGCACGACCAAGTACACCATCACCGGCGATCAGCTCACGCCCTGGGACGAAGAGCTCGTGATGACTCTGCGCGGTCCGATGACCGTCAAGCAAATGGCCGTTTACCAGCCGGCGACGTCCGATTCCGGCAGCGACTGGCAGCTCGCCTCCGCGTGGGACTCCTCGCGCCCGGCCGCGGATGCAAACTTCAGCTTCGACGGCAAGGCTACGGCGACCGCACCGGCGTTCGCCGGCGGTGTCGGGTCCGAGTGCCTGGTGAACGTGGCGACCGCCCAGACGTTCCCCTGCGGGAGCGGCAGCTCGCCGTACTGCCCGGCGAACTCCTCCAGTCACTGGTCGGGCTGGTCGGGCTCGAAGCTCTTCGTGATCCTCGCGTCGATGGGCCACGCCGGGACGAGCGCCGCACCGGCGCAGTGCTCCACCGGGACCACGGGAGGCTGGTACGACGCGCCATGGGTGGGACTCGCGGTCGGAGAGCTCGCGCGCGCCGGATCGTTCGCGAGCTGCCAGTGCTTCGCGAAGACGAGCAACTGGGCGCTCGCGGACGGCTGCGGTCAGTTCAACGTCTTCGAGGTGGTGAACGACAACAACTCTTACAAGAACCTCGATGTCTTCAGCACGGACCTGATCGATTACTCGGGATACGTCGGTCAGGGCCCGTGCGGCCCCAAGTGCAACGTGAGCACGCTCGCTCCCACCGACGACCTCATCGACAAGACAAACGACATGGAGGCAACGGCCGGAGCCGTCGCGTCGCCCGCCGGCGGTCCGAGCGCTGCGCTGCGCCGGCCGGAGAACGGTTATCGCTATTTCCTAATCGGGCTCGACGTCGGAACGCGCACGGTGCAGCTCGCCCTCGTGCACCCCCAGAACGTGCCCGCGTCGATCGCGGAGCTCTTGCCCAATCTGCCCCCCACGATCCAGAGGCAAACGGTGGACGCAGTCTTGGGACTGCGTCTGCCGAAGTAGGCGAGCATGCGTCGCGCCGAGTCTTGCGCCTCGAGCGCTCAGCCGTGCCGACTTGGGCGCGGCGTGGGGGCAGCGCAGATCCTTAGCAAGAGTGCGCGATCCAGCGTACTCTTATGCCGAGGATGAGCGTACGTCCGAGCGAGGAAGGTCTGGCCACCGCGATCAGCCCGGCCAGCGCGGTGGCGACTGCGCGCGTCACGAGGGCCTTCTCCGTCCATGTCGTCAGCGGACCGGATGCCGGCAAGACGTTCGCGGTGGACCTCAGCCACGGCGGCCGTGTGCTCCTCGGTCAGAGTCCAGCGTGCGCCGTGCGCCTGGAAGACCCGACGGTGTCGAGACGTCACGCGGCGTTCGATCTTGTCGGGGACTCGCTGCGACTCTCCGATCTGGGGTCGACGAACGGGACGTTCGTGAACGGCATCCGCGCCTTCGACGTGGCCCTCGGGGGAGGGGAGGCCATTCTCGTCGGCGGCACGGTGCTGCGCCTGGAAGCGGGAGAGGAGAAGGCGGAAACCACCTCGGAGCAGACGCGGTTCGGTCACTTCGTCGGGGCAAGTCCGGAGATCCGGCGTCTCTATCCCACCATGGAGCGCATCGCGGCGTCGGACATTCCGGTCGTCATCGAGGGCGAGACCGGTACGGGCAAGGAGGTTCTCGCCGAATCCCTGCACGAAGCGGGCGGCCGGGCGTCGCGCCCGTTCGTGGTGTTCGATTGCACGACCGTCGCTGCGAACTTGATGGAGGCAACGCTCTTCGGCCACGAGCGCGGCGCGTTCACCGGCGCGCTCACGTCCAGCCCGGGCCTCTTCGAGCAGGCGGACGGCGGTACCCTCTTCATCGACGAGATCGGCGATCTCGACGTCGCCCTTCAGGCGAAGCTCCTTCGCGCCATCGAGCGCGCCGAGGTTCGCCGCATCGGCGGCCGGCAGTGGGTCCGCGTGAACGTCCGCATCATCGCCGCCACGCGTCGCGACCTCGATCGTGAGGTCGTGGCGGGACGTTTCCGCGACGACCTCTTCTTCCGACTCGCGGTCGCGCGCATCGAGCTCCCGCCGCTGCGGAACCGCCGCAAGGACATCGCCCTGCTTGCCGCCTACTTCTGGGAGCAGCTAGGCGGCGAGCCCGCCGCGCTGACCGGAGATCTGATCGACCGCCTTCAGGACTACGAGTGGCCCGGCAACGTGCGCGAGCTACGGAACGCCATCGCGCGCAAGATCGCCCTCGGCGAGCTCTCGAGGCCCGCGCCGCGCAGCTCGACGGCGCCCACCGCGGATCCGATCCAGGAGATCATCGATCAGGAGCTGCCGTTCCCGATCGCGCGCGACCGCGCGATCGCCGTCTTCGAGCAGCGTTACGTCGGGCACGTCCTCGCGCGGCACGGCGGCAACGTCACGCGCGCGGCGCACGCGTCGGGTGTGGGGCGGCGCTACTTCCAGACGATCCGCGGGCGCCACAAGCCGTAACGGCGGGCAGCTCAGAATCGACCGCGAAGCCACATCCCCGCCGACCCCGGACCGGCGCCGGGGAGGACCTCCAGTCCGGCGGACGTCGTGGCCCGAGCCTCTTCGCCTTGCTTCGGCGCCGTGAAGAACAGGATGGCCCCCGTCGCCACGAGGGCTCCTCCGGCGATGAATGCGATCGTCGAGATGGTCGACGCTCTCGCCGCGTTGTCGTGATCGGTCAGGGCCTGGGCGCGGTCCGTGCAGTCGCCCGGTGCCGAGCTGTGGCAGAGATTCTGCTGGCTCGAGTAGTTCGACAGCGCGTTCATGCCGAAGACGGCGCCGACCGCGACACCCGCCACCCCGGCGCCGGCCACGACGACCGCCAGAGTCTTGCGCCCGTTCCACCCCGATCCGCCGTTGGGCTTGGACGCCTCGGGTGTACCCCACACCTGCGCGGTGCTCGTGCCGCTGGGCTGCGCGGCCGGCGCAGGCTTGGACGCTGCCATGGCGGCCTCCACGCGCTGCGCCTTTTGCCCCTCGAGCACGAGGTACTCGGTGTCGACCTTGGTACCGTCCGCGAAAGCAAAGGTGAACTTGTGGCGTCCGCCGTCCACATCGATCGCATGCCCATCGAGCTGCTGGGCGATCACCGTACCGTCCATCGAGACCGTCGCGTTGGACACCTCCGCACCGCTCGAGTCTCTCGCGACCGGCACGACACTGGGAAGGCGCGACTCGAGGTCCACGAGCCACGTCGTGCAGTCCTTGGCGATGAACTTAGGGCACGTCGATCGAGCGCAGATCCGGAGCTGTTCCCGGGCGCTCACCAGCTGGTTCGCGCTCCGCAGCTTCTGCGCCTTTCCGTAGGCGTCGACGCACGTGTTCTTGTCGTCGGCATGCGCTCCCTTCGACCAGATCGCCAAGGGCAGCACCAGGAAACCAAAAGCTCTGATCGTGGTCATTAGAGGCACTCCGGCTTGGGAACGCGAAACCCCGAGGAATCGATGGTGAAGGGCGGATCGCAGTCGCGGGCGCGATTCCGTGCCGACGACCTTCTTGCGCAGACGCGTGTGCC
>CALKVG010000718.1 GCA_937998045.1 uncultured Myxococcales bacterium | reverse complement strand
GCCCGAGCTCGACCGCGATGATCTTCGCGGTCTCGTGGGCGCGGGAGAGGTCGCTCGCGACGACGCCGGCCAGCCCGGCGGCGCGCAGCCGCTGCGCCAGCGCTCGGGCCTGAGAGCGCCCCGTGTCGTTCAGCGGGATGTCCGTGTGGCCCTGCCATCGTACCTGCGCGTTCCAGTCCGTCTCGCCGTGGCGGGCCACGTACAGCACACGCCTCATGGCCCTCACAGTAGCGTAGCAACCGGCTGAACCCCACGTACCGATTGCGGGTCGAGGGCGACGAACCGCTCGATTCGATCACCCGACCGCATTTTTTTGGCAGCGGACCGTCGTCATCGATCACCGGGCCGCTTCTCTCTATCCGAGAACCGCCGTCACCGATCACCCGACCGTTCCTCTCTATCCGAGGACCGTTGCCGGTGATCGCGGGTCCGCTTCTCGAGAAGAGCGGCCGTTGTCCAAAGATTGCACGATGGATTGTCGTTTTCCGCGGTCGGTCCGTCGAACCCTTCCAGCGGAACGCGGCGCACCTCGCTCCCTCCACTTACGTCAATCGCGAAGGGCGCGATTTGGTTTCTCCGACGCGAACGGATTTTCGTTAGGGCGGCGAGTTCAGACGCTCAGCACCTTGGTGCTTCCCCGGAAATCGGTGATCCCCATGCCGAGCATCGTGCTGAACGTGTAATAGAGATCGACGAGGTCGGCCCCCGCCAGGTCGATGCACTGGCCGGGATGCAGGCCGAGGTTCTTGCCGCCGCCGACGACGAGTGGCGTCCCTTCGGCGTTGCCGTTGTGCTGCCCGTCGGTGACGTTGAACCCAGCCATGACGATGGTGTTGTCGAGGATGGCAGCGCCGCTCGGGTCGTGGATCCCCTTCAGCGCGTTGAGCAGGTAGCAGAAGAGCTGCAGGTAGTTGCGGTCGCGGCTGATGCACTTCTCGCGTCCGTTTTGGTTGATTCCGTAATGCGAGATCCCGATGTGCAGCACGCCCGTGAGGCTCACGCCCTGGTAAACCAGACTCGGCGGACACTGGTTGTTCGGCCGATCCGCGGCTTCCCCGTCGTACGCGAAGACGGCGGAGCGGAACAGGTCGCACTGGAATCCGAGGGCGAACATATCGAAGAATGCCTGGACGCGCTGGTTGTAGACACTGCTCAGTGAGCCGTCCTGGTCGGTGTTGTCGAGCTCCGAGCCCGGCGCGGTGCCCGGCATGCAACCGGAGGTCGGTTGCATGGCCACGCTATAGAGCCGGTTCTCGAGGTTGCGCACACTCGTGAGGTACTGGTCGAGCTTTTGATTGTCCGTCTTGCCGAGTTTCGACTGCATGTCGGCGATGTCGGCCAAGGACGAATCCAGAATGCTGTGGTTTCTCTGCGCCGCGAGCGGCGGCGCGCTCGGCATCGGCTTGATGCTCGCGAACATCGCGTTGAAGAGCTCCACCGGGTTCTTGTGGGGCTCGTTCGGTTGCCCGTTGTTGTACGAGACGTAGTCGGCGTAATTGAACACGCTCTGGTCGGGCGATCCGGCGTTGTTGCAACCGCCGCTGGTCACGAGCAGCGGCTTCCCGCTCGCGTCCGCGTACATTTGATCGAACGACGAGCCGGGGACCGTGCACATGTTGGCGTTGAAATCCGTGAGCGCGGCCTGCGACAGCCACGTAGTCACCGCTCCGAGGTGGCCTCCGCCGTCGGGCGCCCGCGAGGCCGCCTGATCGCGCGCCGCGCAGGCCGGGTGCATCAGCACCGAAAAATCCGCGATGTTGGCCGCGAAGGGTTGAAGGGTGATCGGCAAGGTCCCCGCGGCAAGGGGACCGGCGGGCGGGTACCACACCGCGTCGCCCTGGATGTTGTAGGTGCCGTTGGGCATGTACAGGCTGACGAAGCGGCGAGGATCGGCTGGGGTGGTCGCGCGTGCCCTGCGAGGCGCCATCAGCGACTCGAGGAATGGGAGCGCGAGGACGGCTCCGGCACCGGTCAAGAGGTGGCGACGACGAATTTCCCAGCTCATGGTGCTTCCCCTGTCTGCATGAGGAATTGACGACTCTGGACGATCATGTCGAGGAGTTCCGAAAACGAGCCGGTCGGCGTAACGCTCGCGGTGCCGATGGCATTGGCTACGCACTCATCGTCGGGAGACGTGAGCGCGCGGGTGATCGCATAGGCCATCACGTGTTTGGCGATGCACGCTCTCGTGTGATCTTCCTGGGCGATATCGGTCAACATCTCGCTCGGCACCGTGAACGGTGTACCGTCGCCGAGCTTGCCGCTCGCGTCGATGACGCCCTCGTTGCCGGGGTACGCGTCGCGCCAGTTCCCGAACATGTCGTAGTTCTCCAGTCCGAGTCCGAGCGCGTCCATCACGGTGTGGCAGCCGCTGCAGCCGGGGTTCTGGACGTGGACCGCGAGCTTCTGCCGCGGCGTCCCGCCGCCTGCGCTCGGATCGAGGTTGGTGGGCGGGACGTTTGGCGGCTTCGGCGGCGGCGAGTCGCACGTGATGTTGTCCAGGATCCACTTGCCGCGATGAACCGGGTGGGTATACGCGACGTCGCCAGACGTTTCGGTCATCAGCGCCGGCGAAACGACGAGGCCGCCCCGATGCGGCGGCGCGGGCACGCGAACGAAGGCGGTCGGGTCGCTGCCCGGGAACGGAATGCCATAGTAAGTGGCCATCGTCTGGTTTACGAAGGTGTGGTCCCCCGTCAAAATGCCGAGCATCGAGGAGTCGCTGCGAACCATGTCCTGCAAGTAGGCGTCGACCTCGCCGACCATCGAGAGGCGCACGGTGTCGTCGAGCCCCACCAGGGTGCCGCTGGGCGCCGCCAGCTGCTCGAGCTGGAGCCAGTCGTTGCGCAGCGACGTGAGGAAGCTCCCGATCCGGGGGTCCTTGAGCATGCGCGCGACCTGGACCTGCAATGTGGCCGGGTCGTGCAGCTGCCCGCTGCTCGCCAGCTGCATCAGCTGATCGTCGGGCATCGTTTGCCACATCGCGTACGACAACCGCGACGCCAAGGCGTAGTCGTCGACGGGGAAGGTGGCACCCGCGACCTGCGAGCTGGGGCCCGCAAAGTACTCGAAGAGGAATTTGGGGCTCACCAGGGCGGCGTTGATTGCGTCTTGGATCCCCGTATCGAAGTCCGTGTTTGCGTTGAAGACATTCATCAGCGTCGCGACCTCGGCGCTGCTAGCGGGCCGGCGGTACGCCCGCGACGCGAAGGTCGTGATGGTCGCCTGGGCGCAGGCGGCCGACGGCGCGCAGTTGACGATGCGGCTGTACGCACCACCGGCCGTCGCCTTGCTCGCAATGACCTCTTTGGCGAGCGCCTCGGCCGCCGCGTAGTAGGACGCCACGAGATCGTCGGTGATCAGGAGCCCGAGCGAGTCGTTGGTGAAGCCCGACTCACCCGGGGGGTTCGGATCGAAAGCGTCGGCCGGCCGCGTAGCGGTGAAGAGGAGGTCTCGGACGGTGTTGTTGTACTCGTCGTTGGTCAGCCGGTGGATCGCGACATGCCCAGGTGAGTAGTTGGTGGAGCATGCGGCTTGGACCTGAGGAGGAGCCGTGGTGATGCCCCCCACGACAGGTCCCCCATCTCCGATCTTGCCCTCGCAGGCGGACCCCAACGAAACAGCCAATGCCGACAATAGGGCGAGATGTAGACGCGGCATGTTCTTCTCCGATGGGAGCCAATTCGGCCGCTCCGCGGCGCCGAGAACGGCCACCGACAGATGGCGCAGCAGCCCACGGTCGTGCAGAAGCGGCGCCTCCGGTTTTCGGCTCATGGGCGAGCGGCCCCGTATGCTTCTCTCGTGCCGATTTCAACGGCCTGCGGTTTTGTCTACCGAGCCTGCAAGGGCCCTCTTCTTTTCCGCGAGCCCACGCTCCCGCGTGGTGGCTCCCCAAGCCCGGGGGACATCGGCGTGCGACCATTCCTGCGGGTGGCAACGACCATTTTTGCGGCCTCGGGGAAGCGTTCGTTGGCAGACTTGCGTCGTGGCCGGAAGAGGCCCAGTTGAACTCGCGAAGCAGCGACCGCTCCTCCGCCGGCCCGAGGGAACCAGGTGTTCCGGGAACCGAGCCTGCAGCGGCAAAGGAGCCGATGACGGGAAACTTGGCCGCTCGCGGCGCGCGTCCTTAGGGTGGCGCTGTCATGGGCGAGGCTGCGAAAGGCTTCACGTCGTCTCCGGGATCGACGCTGCCGCTCCCGCGGATGCTGGGCAGGCGGATCCTCCTGCGCCTGATCGCGCGCGGCGGAATGGGCGATGTGTACCTCGCGGCGACGACGGGCATCGAGGGCGCGGAGCGCCCGTGCATCGTCAAGACGGTGCGCCGCGACCACATCCACGACGGGTCATTCCTCGCGCGGTTCCTCGACGAGGCGCGCGTGCAGGCGCAGCTGCAGCACCCGGGCGTTGCGCAGGTGCTCGAGGCCGCGACCGACGAGCAGGGTGAGCCCTACACCGTGGTGGAGTACGTCGAGGGCCGCAGCGTGAGCGACATGCGCCAGCGCGCGATCCAGCTCGGCGTGAAGATCGGGTGGGCGGAGGGCGTGGCCATCGCGATCGAAGTCGCGCAGGCGCTCGCGCACGTGCACGAGCGGCCGGGGCCGGACGGCACGCCCCTCGGGATCGTGCACCGCGACCTGTCGCCGCAGAACGTGATGGTGGGCTATACGGGCGAGGTCAAGCTGATCGACTTCGGCACCGCGCGTGGCCACAACCGGCGGTGCCACACCGTGGCCGGCGTGGTCTTCGCCAAGCCGGGCTACGTGGCCCCCGAAGTGGCGAGGCAGCAGGTCGGCGACGGGCGCATCGACCTCTACGCGCTCGGGATCATGCTCTGGGAGGTGTGCGCCGGGCGACGCTTCCTCACGACGGATCCGCAGCGGCACCTCGACGACGCCGCCGCCGGCAAGGTCGTCGTTCCGTCGATCGCCGAGGCGTGCGAGGCTCCGCCCGAGCTCGACGCGGTGATCGCGCAGCTGACGCAGAACGACCCCGACGAGCGCTACGCGCGGGCCTCGCTGGCCGTGCAGGACCTCGCGAAGCTGCTCTCGTCCGCGCCGTCTGCGCCGTCGGGCGAACGCGGCGTGCGCGCGCGCGTCGCGTCGCTGATGCACCGCCTCTGGACGCACGAGCCGGCCCGGTCGCGCGCCGATTTCGCGCGGCTGCTGCGAGAGGGGCGCCTCGCGCTCGAGGAATCGACGCGCGCGCAGAGCACGCCCAGCGCCGGCCCGGTGAGCGAGGCGATGGCGGCTCGAATGACGCCGAGCGATCCGTTGCAGCTCGCGGGGACGCCGTACCGGCTGGTCAACAAGATCGGCGAGGGCGCGACGGGGGTCGTCTGGGAGGCCGAGCACGTCGAGCTGGGGCGGCGCGTCGCCATCAAGCTGCTCTCGCCGGAGCACGGGTCCGCCTCGGCGGCGCTCGAGCGC
>CALKVG010000717.1 GCA_937998045.1 uncultured Myxococcales bacterium | reverse complement strand
GCAGGGTGCCGATCACGGCCACGTCCTGACCCTTCACGACCGCGAACGGCTGCGTGAAGTCGTACGTGCCGGGCGTGGTCGACGCGTAGATGTCGTACGTGAGGTTGTCGCTCGCCGATACGTCGTCGCTCGCCGGCGACCACGAGACGGCGATGGTCACGGCGGCCACCCTAGTCGCGGCCGCGCACCCGCCGAAGCGGGGAGCGACCGTGTCGGGCCCCGGTGCCGCGCTGCGCTCGGCCATGTTCGCGTCGGTGTTGCCCGCGGCGTCTCGGGCGCGGACGACGAAGTAGCGCGTTTGCTTGGCGTTGGGCAGCCTCGTCACCGTCGCGGACGAGGCGCCCGGATCGGTGACGAGGACCGGCGCGGCGAAGTCTTCGCTGCCCGCGATGTCGCCTTGATAGACGAGGTACGTGATCGCTGCGGCCGGGGTGAAATCGTCTTGCGCGGGATCCCACGAGAGCGTGACGGCCCCGCTGCCGCCCGCCGCTGCGGATTTCAGTCCGGCGAACATCGGGGGTTTCGTGTCGCCGCCGGTCGTCCCCTTGAGGGTGACCATGTTGCCGTCGTCGGTGCCGGTCGCATCCACCGCGCGTACGCCGACCTCGTAGGTCGTGTTCGGGAGGAGATTGTCGACGACCGCGGACAGGGCGCCGCCGCGGGTGATGGCTGCGGGCATGTCGTACGTGAGCGGCTGGCTGCCCGCGCCGACGTAGACGCGGTAGCGGACGGAGCTCGGATCGCTCGGACCGGTGGCGGCGTTCCAGACCACCAGCAGCCCGGTCGCCGAGGCCGGCGCGACCGCCGTCACTCCCCCGAAGACGAGCCCCGCGGGCGCATCACCGTCCTGTCCTGCGTCTGGCTGCGGGCCAGCCTCCGCCTCGGGCGGCGTGGCGTCCGGCATCGCCGATTGCGGCACACACTGGCCGCCCTGCTGAACGGTCCCGCTGCCGCACGTGAGATTCGACCCCGAGGAGCCGCACGCGACGACCACGTCTGCAAGAGCTACTACGACAATCGTTCCGATCGACCGAGAGCCCCACCGTGTAGGCAAAGCAAACCTCCCCGCATCGATATTGCCATCACTTCTCGCCGGCACGAAAGGAAATGCCGACCAGCCGCTCCAGGCCTCGCCAAGCTTTCGGGCGACCGGAAGGTCGAGCCGCGGCCCTCAAGGAAGTGCAGCCGCTCGCGCCCGACGATTGCATGCGCGCGACTCGCGCCGTCGCTGGGCCTCTCGCGAGGAGCATAGTCCTCTTCGAGGGGAGCGCGGCCGCTCCCCCCGAGCTCCCCAGCCATAGCCGGCGTTCCGGGTGGGTAAGCTCGTCTGCGATCAGAGCGAAGCGAGCTTCGCGAAGGCGGCTCGATCGCGCTCGCTGAGTGAGCCTAGGATGGACTCGGCGATTGCGTTCACCGTCGCGCTCGCGTCCTTCGTGAGGGCCTTGCCGCTCCGCGTGAGAACGGCGTAGGTCGCGCGGGCGTCGTGGCCGGACTCTTCCCGCGTGACGATTCCGCGGCGCTCGAGCGGGGCGAGCAATCGCGTGACGCCGGAGGGCGTGAGCGCCAGGCGCTGCGCGACGTCGACGCGTCGCAGACGCCCCCCGGGTGCCTCGGCGAGGTGGTGCATCGCGGCGAAGTCCGACAGACCGATGCCGTGCAGGGCGCCGAGCTCGGCGTCGGCACGGCTCTGCCAGAGGGCGATGGTTCTGCAGATTCCCAGAAACTCGGTGACTCCGTTCATGATGCCAGCAAGTTAATTCATATTATTGCGTAGTCAAGCATCGGTCACGTATCTCGCAACGGGTCGGACGCGCAGGTTTGCGTCGCGGTCGCCTCAGTGGCCGTCCTCTGCGCTGGGGTTCACTTTGCCGCGGATGGACCGGAACAGGATGCCGAAATACAGGACGGCGATCGCGAGGGCCGGCGTCCACCATACCAGCCCGAGAAAGAGCCCGTGCGGCGCGGACGAGGCGTTGTACGCGTCGAGGTCGAAGGTGCGTTCGAGCGTCGACGGGAGCATCGTCGGAAAGAAGACGAGCGCTGCGCCGAGCAGCGAAAACGCGACGAAGAGGGTGCTCCCGAGGAACGCCGCCCGCTCGCGGTGGCGCGCCCGGGCGAGCACGGACGCCGCGCCGCTCGCGAGGGCCAGAGCGGGCATCGGCCATACCCACGCTCGCGCGGCGAAGCGCGCGAAGAGTCCCGGAGCGACGAACGCCGTCGCGCCGGTGACCATCGCGAGGAGGGTGCCCGCGAGCGTCCAGGCGATCGGCAGCCGGGCGCGCGCCCGATCGTGCACCGGTCCCTGCGTCTTCCAGACGAGGTAGTTCGCCGCGTGCGCCGTGAGGCAGGCGACGCCGAGCGCTCCGAACAAGAATGTATACCAGTCGAGCGCCCCGGGGCGAGGACCAGGGCGGAAGTCGGTGAAGAGCGGCGCCGCGAAGTATCCCGATCCGTCGACCGGCACTCCGCGGACGACGTTGCCGAGCGCGACGCCCAGGACGAACGCGATGGCCGTCGAGGAACCGGCGAACACCGTGTCCCAGAAGGCGCTCCAGAGCGGATGCCGAACGTGGGAGCGCAGCTCGATGGCCATTCCACGAAGGACGATGAGCCACAGGAGGATCGTGACGGGCAGGTAAAAGCCGCTGAACGCGGCGGCGAACGTGCGCGGGAAGGCGAAGGCTAGGATGCCCCCCGACGCCACCAGCCAGACCTCGTTGCCGTCCCACACCGGTCCGATCGCCGCAAGAACCGTTCGCCGCTCCGCGTCGGTCTTCGCCACGAGCAGGTGCAGCGTGCCCGCGCCGAGATCGAAGCCGTCGAGGACGACGTACGCCGTGAGCATGAACGCGAGGAGGAAGAACCAGGTGGCGACCATCTACGCCTCTGGACCTTTCGCGACGAGTCTCGCGACGAGGAGCAGGAAGACGACGCCGAGGACGAGATACAGCCCCATGTATCCGAGGGTCGTGAACGCGACGTCGCCGCCGCCGAGCCGTGGCGAAGTGCCGTGCGCGGTGCGCATCAGTCCGTACACGATCCAGGGCTGCCGACCGAGCTCCGCGGTCATCCATCCGGCCGTCGTCGCCACGTACGGGAAAGGAAAGGCGAGCATCAGGACCCACAGCATCGGTCGGCAGGTGTGGAGGCGCCCCCGCCAGAGGAGCACGGCGGCGACGAGCATCGCGAGAGTCAGCAGCGTGCCGAGTCCCACCATGATGTGGTACGCGAAATAAAGGAGCTCCACGTTGTCGGGCCACTCGTCGCGCGGGATGTCGTTCAACCCGTAGACCGTCGCGCCGAAGGAGCCGTACGCGAGAAAGCTGAGCGCATACGGAACGACCACGGGGTTCTCGAGCTCGCGCGCGTCGACGTTCGGCTGCCCGATGATCGCCAGCTCTGCGCGCGAGCCGCTCGCGAATTTGCCCTCCATCGCGGCCAGGGTCGGGCGCTGGTGCTCGGCCACGAGCTTCCCTGCGCGATCCCCGGTGGGGAAGAGCTGGCAGCCGCATGCGATGAGGCCGATGACGACGCCGATCTTGAGGCAGGCGCGCGCATGGCGTTCGCGAACGCCCATGAGCGCCCAGTAGGAGCCGACGGCGCTTACCACGAATGCGCCGGTCACGACGGCGGCGCTCATCGTGTGCGCGTACTGCCAGAGGGCCCATGGGTTGGTGAGGTAGGCCGTGAGATCGGCGATCTCGAGCGCTCCGTTCGCGCCGACCGCGTACCCGACGGGGTGCTGCATGAACGCGTTCGTGACGATGATGAAGAAGCCGGACAGCCAGGAACCGAGCATCAGCATGACGCCGGACGCGAGATGCAACCGCGGCCCGAGCTTCTTCTCGCCGAAGAGGAAGAGGCCCAGGAACGCGGACTCGGCGAAGAACGCGAACATCGATTCCATGGCCAGCGTGATCCCGACGACGCCGCCCGAGTACGCCGAGAATCGCGCCCAGTTCGTCCCGATCTGGAATTCCATGGGGATGCCGGTGACGACCCCCATGGCGAAATTGATCCCGAAGATTCGGCCCCAGAACCGCGCCAGCTCCTGGTACGTGGTCCGCGCCTCGGCCGGTGCACGCAGCGCGAGCACCTTGAGCACGACGATGAGCAGCGCCAGGCCCATCGTGAGCTGCGGGAAGAGGTAGTGATACGTGATCGTGAACCCGAACTGGAGCCGGCTCCACGTCGCCGACGTCATGTTCGCTTGCCGGCAGCGGTGGCCAGCCTCCCCGGCCTCCTCGCTCTCGCCGGCGTGCCGAGCCCCGCCAGGCCCTGCGGCGCCACCGCGCGGTAGCTCTCGTGGACGCGCTCGCGCACTTCCTTCCAGTCGACGCGCGCTCGGTCGACGCGCATCCCCAGCCACCCGCGCGGGCCGATGTACGCCGGCAAGAAGAAGCGGGCAGGGTCATCGCGCACCAGGGCCGCGTTCTCCCGCGGGTCCCCCTTGAAGCACGCGGAGATGACGCCGTCCCCGTGGTGGTTGTAGAGAAAGTAGGCGAAGACCTTCTTTCGAACGCGGAACGTCGCGTGACGCGACTCCCTTTCGCAGACGGCTTCGGGCAGACGCAGGCAGATCGCGGTCAAGCGCTCGAGCGCTCGCTGCGCGGTGGCCGGGCGTTGCTCGGCGGGGGTTGCCTTGCACCAGACGGCCACCCGTCCGTCGCCATGGTGATTGTCCTGGAACGTGAGGAACAGCTTGCCGCGCACGTGGAACGCAGGAGCGCCGTGCGGGAGCTTCTCGTCGGCGCCGGGGAACGCAAGGCAGACTTCGCGCACGCGCGCGTACGCTACGTCGGCGGGCGTGGCCTCTGATTTGCCCATACGGCCAGCCTACTCCCACGGGGCCGCCCGCAGACGCGGGCGGCAGGCGATCCAGCTACGGAACGACCGATCGCCACCGTGGGCCTTACCGCCCTCGACCCATCGTCCCTCGCCGTTTCGTCCGGCCGCATCGAGCCCACCGTGCCCGACCGTCGGCCGCGACCATCGCCCGCCGCCCGCGTCTTCCGCTTTTCCGGTGATCGACTCACCGGGGTCCGCGCTCACAGCGAGCTTCGTGCCACGACAGACACCCAGGACGAGGGATGGTATTCCAGCGACTTACGTCGGATTGTCGGCGCCTCCCTCGCAAAGTCCGTAACTCGAACGAGTTCGGCTGTTTCTGCGAGTGTTACGGCCGCCGGGTCCGTAGCGAAACGCATCAATGTGACACAGTCGAGCCGGTGCGCAGGCCGGAGCGACACCGGATGGACCGTGCGCTCCGCGCGATCCCGCGGCAAGGCCACCGTTGATGCACCGTGGCACATGACTCGCACTTGAAGGCGACGCCAGTCAACGCGTCCACGCGAGCGCGCTGGCTGGCGCGGGGGGCCATCGTCGACGTCGTCGGAGGGGGCGACGAGCGACACGTCTTTGTTCCGCAGCCAGGACGACACCCATGGCAAGTCGAATCCTCATCACCGGGGGCGCCGGTTTCATCGGTTCGCACCTCGCCGACGCGCTCGTCGCCGCGGGACACCGCGTCCGCGTGCTCGACGATCTCAACCCGCAGGTTCACGGCGCCGATCGCCAGAAGCCGGCTTATCTGTCCAAGGAGGTAGAGCTGGTCGTCGGCGACGTGCGCGATCGCGACGCGGTCGCGCGCGCTCTCGAGTCCGTGGACGCCGTCTATCACTTCGCCGCTCGCGTCGGAGTCGGCCAGAGCATGTACGCGATGGCCGAGTACACGTCGGTCAACTCGCTCGGCACCGCCGTGCTCCTCGAGGCGATGGTCGAGAAGCGAATCCGCCGGCTGGTGGTCGCCTCCAGCATGAGCATCTACGGCGAGGGTCTGTACGTCGACGCCGCTGGACGACGCGTCGAGGCGGCCCCCCGGAACGTCGAGCAGCTCCGCCACGGCGACTGGGAACCGCGCGGTCCAGGGGGCGAGAGGGTGGTTCCGGTCGCAACGCCGGAGGACAAAACGCCGGCCCTCGAGAGCATATATGCGTTGACGAAGTACGACCAGGAACGCGCCTGCCTTATCGCGGGACGTGCGTACGGTATCGACGTCGTCGCGCTGCGCTTCTTCAACACGTACGGCGAGCGCCAGGCGCTCTCGAACCCGTACACCGGCGTGCTCGCGATTTTCGCGTCCCGATTGCTCAACGGCAACCGGCCGCTCGTCTTCGAGGACGGACTTCAGCAACGCGACTTCGTGAACGTGCGCGACGTCGTGCGGGCATGCACGCTCGCCCTCGGCTCGCGGACCGCGGTGGGGCACGCTATCAACGTCGGGAGCGGGCAGGCTCGCACCGTGCGAGAGGTGGCGGAGCGTGTGGCTCATGCGGTAGGGCGGGAGGACCTCGTCCCCGAGGTCACCGCGTCCTGCCGAGCAGGAGACGTGCGTCACTGCTTCGCGGACATCACGCGCGCGCGGCGGTTGCTCGGATACGAACCGCGCATCGGCTTCGACCGGGGGCTGCGAGATCTCGCTTCGTGGCTCGATGGGCAGCTACCACGGGACCGCGTCGTCGAGGCGCGCGTCGAGCTCGAGACCCGCGGGTTGACGCTATGACCACGCTCCTCACAGGGGGAGCCGGGTTCATCGGTGCGAACCTGGCGCACCGGCTCTTGTCCGCCGGGGAGCGCGTGCGCGTGCTCGACAACCTCTCGCGCCCGCACGTAGAGCGCAACCTGGACTGGCTGCGGGCGAATCACGGCGACGTCGACGTGGTCGTGGCCGACGTCCGCGACGAAGCGGCGCTGCGCGACGCCATGCGCGGCGTGACGCACGTCTTCCACTTCGCGGCGCAGGTCGCGGTGACGACGAGTCTCGTGGATCCGACGCACGATTTCGACGTGAACGCCCGCGGCACGCTCAACGTGCTCGAGGCGGCGCGGGCGATGAGTCGACCGCCGTCGGTGCTGCTCACGTCGACGAACAAGGTGTACGGGGGGTGCACCGACGTCACGCTCGCGCGCGAGGGCAAGCGCTACGTCCCCGAAGAGAAGGGCCTCCGCGAAGCGGGGATCGACGAGGACCGGCCGCTCGAGTTTCACAGCCCTTACGGCTGCGCGAAGGGCGCCGCCGATCAGTACGCGCTCGACTGGGCGCGCACCTTCGGGCTGTCGACGTGCGTGTTCCGCATGTCGTGCATCTACGGTCCGCGGCAGTTCGGAAACGAGGACCAGGGGTGGGTAGCGCATTTCCTGATTAACGCGTCGCGCGGCGAACCGCTCACCATCTACGGCGACGGGCTCCAGGTACGCGACGTCCTCTACGTCGACGATCTCGTCGACGCCATGGTGCTCGCGCGAGGAGCCATGCCCACGATCGCCGGACAGGCGTTCAACGTCGGCGGCGGTCCGGGCTGCGCGTTGTCGCTGCTCGAGCTCGTAGACCGCATCGAGGCGATGCTCCGGCGCAGGCCACACGTCTCGTTCGAGCCCTGGCGCACGGCGGACCAGCGCTGGTACACGAGCGACGTTCGAAAGATCGAGCGGACCCTGGGCTGGCGACCGCGGGTCACCGTCGACGACGGGCTGCGCCGTCTGCTCGCGTGGGTGGGTCTGATGGGCGCCGGGTTCGAGCGCGCCCGGACACTGTCCTCGGAGGCCGCGCAATGAGGGTGGCGCTCGTCAATCCGGCGTGGAGCTTCGAAGGGAGCATCTACTTCGGATGCCGAGAGCCCCATCTGCCCCTCGAGTATGGCTACGCACGCGCGCTGCTCGAGACGGCCGGGCACGAGGCGATCGTCGTCGACGCCCACGCCGAGGGGCTCGACGACTGCGGGGTGCGCGCGCGGCTCGAGCGCTTCGCGCCCGCCATGACCGTGGTCACGACCGCACCCAGCTACCTCTTCTGGCGCTGCGCCCCGCCGGAGCTGCGCGTCCCCCAGCACCTGGTGGCGGCGGTGCGCGAGGTCGCCGGAACGCTCGTCGTCGTTGGACCCCACGCTTCCACGACGCCGAGCGCCACGCTGCGCAAGCTCGGCGCCGACGTGGCCGTCATGGGCGAGTGCGAGGAGGTCCTCACGACGCTCGCGTCGACGCCGCGGGACCTCTGGGAGGAGCTCGATTCGATCGCCTACACCGACGGGTGCGCCGTTCGCGTCCGCGGCGGCCCCGCGGCATGCGACGTGTCGCGGCTCCCGGCGCTACGGTGGGCCGACGCGACGGTCGGTCGCCACGCACATCACCATCATCGGTTCGACCGCCCGCCGGCGGGTCCAGGGGCCGAGGTCGAGGCGTCTCGCGGCTGTCCTTACCACTGCGCGTTCTGCGCGAAGGACGAGTTCCGCAACGCGTTCCGGCGACGGTCGCTCCCGACGGTGCTCGCCGAGATCGACGCGCTCGTCGCGCAAGGGGTCACCTACGTCTACTTCATCGACGAGATCTTCTTGCCGCATCGCGAGCTCCTCGAGGCGCTCTGCGAGCGGCACGTCGAGTTCGGGGTCCAGATGCGCGTAGACAACTGGACCGAGCAGCAGCTCGACCTGCTCGGGCGCGCGGGCTGCGTGTCGATCGAAGCCGGCATCGAGAGCATCACGTCCGAAGGGCGATCTCTCCTCGCGAAGAAGTGTCGCGTGACGACCGAGCGGCTGACCGAGCTTCTCCTCCACGCGAAGAAGAGCGTCCCGTTCGTGCAGGCGAACCTCATCGAGGCCGGGACCGACGATCCGGAGGACGTCGCCCGATGGCGGGACGGGCTGCGCGAGCGCGGCGTCTGGGCGAACGAACCTGTCCCGATGTTCCCTTACCCCGGCTCACCGGCCTACGTGATGCGCTGGGGACTGCCCGACGACCACGCGTGGGAGCGCGCGCACGCGCACTATCTCGCCGAGCACGGCGCGTTCAGCGACGTGCAGGACGCGCGACCGGCCAGTCTCGCGCAACTGGAGCTGCCCCATGCTCGATGACGAGACCAGCGTGCGGCACGTGATGATGACCGCGGACGCGGTCGGCGGCGTGTGGACTTACGCGCTCGAGCTCGCGTCGAACCTGGCCGGGCTCGGCGTGCGCACGACCCTCGCGACGATGGGCGAGCCCCTGAGACCGGCTCAGAGGGAGCTCGCAGCGGGGATACCCGGCCTGAAGCTCGTCGAGAGCGCGTTCAAGCTCGAGTGGATGGAGCAGCCGTGGGCGGAGGTGTCCACCGCGGGCGACTGGCTGCTCGGGCTGGAAGAGCGCGAGTGTCCCGACCTCGTGCACCTGAACGGCTACGCGCTCGCTGCCCTCGGCTGGCGCGCGCCGGGCCTCGTCGTTGCTCACTCCTGCGTCCTCTCCTGGTGGAAGGCCGTTCTCCGCGAGAGCGCTCCCGCCAAATACGAGCGCTATCGCCAGGCCGTCGAGTCCGGGCTTCGCGCCGCGGATGCGGTCGTCGCGCCGACGCGCGCGATGATGCGTTCGCTGCGCGAGCACTACCGTGCGCCCGTCCGAGGGAGGGTCATCCCGAACGGCGTGTCCGTCGATCGCTACGGCAGCGTACGCAAGGAGCCCTTCGTCCTCGCCGCGGGTCGGCTCTGGGACGAGGCGAAGAACCTGGCGGCGCTCGCCGCTATCGCACCGCGCCTTGAGTGGCCCGTGTACCTCGCGGGCAACTCGGAGCACCCCGACGGCGTACGGCGACGCCACGAAGGCGTGCGGATGCTCGGGTGGCTCGACGCCCAGGCGCTGCGCGGCTGGATGGCGCGCGCGAGCATCTACGCTCTTCCGGCGCGCTACGAGCCCTTCGGGCTGAGCGTCCTCGAGGCCGCTCTGAGTGGGTGCGCGCTGGTCCTCGGGGACATCCCGTCGCTGCGAGAGATCTGGCAGAGCAGCGCGTTTTTCGTCTCGCCCGACGACGAGCACGCCCTGCGGCGCGGCATCGAGCAGCTCGTCCGCGACGACTCGCTGCGGTCGTCGCTAGCCGAGGCGGCTCGTGCTCGCGCGCGGGCGTTCACCGCCGAGCGCATGGCCCGCAGCTACCTCGAGCTCTATCGGGAGCTCGTCGCCCGACGGTCCGCCGGGGCGTCCGCGCCGCCATTGGCTACGCGGTCGTGGGAAGACGAAGGAGGTATGGCGGTGCAGCCATGCGCATAGCGCTGTTCTGTCACACTCTCCTCAGCGACTGGAACCATGGGAATGCACATTTCCTGCGCGGCGTCGTCACGGAGCTGGTCGCTCGTGGTCACGAGGTGCGGGTCTTCGAGCCTCGCTCCGCGTGGAGCGTCCGCAACCTGATCGCCGACCACGGCGAAGAGGCGCTCGAATGGGCTCGTCAGGCTTTCCCGAGCGTCGCTCCCACGCGGTACGAGCCGCAGGAGCTCAATCTCGACGAGGCTCTCGACGGCTGCGCCCTCGTCATCGTGCACGAGTGGAACGAACCGGAGCTCGTGAAGCGCATCGGGTCCCACCGGGTTCGGGGGGGTGGCTACCGGCTCCTCTTTCACGACACCCACCACAGGTCGGTGACGGCCCCCGAACAGATGGGGGCGTTCGACCTTTCTGGGTACGACGGAGTCCTGGCTTTCGGCGAGGCCGTGCGGCAGGAGTACCTCTCCAGGGGCTGGGCGACGCGCGCCTGGACGTGGCACGAGGCGGCGGATGCTCGTGCCTTCCGGCCGCTATCGCGGCCCGCCGACGAGGTCGAGGGAGACGTCGTCTGGGTCGGCAACTGGGGGGACGGTGAGCGCACGCGCGAGCTCTCGACGTTCTTGCTCGAGCCGGTGAAGGCGCTCGGGCTGAACGGGACGGTCTACGGAGTGCGGTATCCCTCGGAGGCGCGACGCGAGCTCGCCGCCGCGAACCTTCGTTACGGAGGATGGCTGCCGAACTTTCGCGTGCCGGAGGCGCTCGCTGCGCACCGGTTGACCGTTCACGTGCCGCGGAACGCGTATCGGACGCGCCTCCCTGGCATTCCGACGATCCGGCCGTTCGAAGTGCTCGCCTGCGGCGCGGCGCTCGTCTCCGCGCCCTGGGAGGACGTGGAGGGTCTGTTCGCGCCGGGCCGGGACTACCTCGTGGCGAACGACGAGCTCGAGATGCGTCGCCACATGCGCGCCGTAGTGGAGGAGCCGGCGCTGCGCCGCGAGCTCGGAGAGCACGGTCGCAGGACGGTGCTGGCGCGCCACACCTGCGCCCATCGTGTGGACGAGCTGCTGCGGATCTATCGGGGGCTGACCGCTCCGCTGGAGAAAGGGTCGTAGTCGATGGGTGGGTTCCGCATCGCGTTCTTCGGCTCGAGCCTCGTCAGCGCCTACTGGAACGGCGCGGCCACGTACTACCGCGGCATCCTGAAGCATCTGCACGCACGCGGCCACCGGGCGACGTTCTACGAGCCCGACGCCTTCGAGCGGCAACGACACCGGGACATGCCCGACCCGCCGTGGTGCGACGTCTCGGTCTATTCGGGCACCGACGAGCGGGAAGTCTGGCGAGCGCTCGACGCCGCACGCGTCGCAGACGTGATCGTCAAGGCGAGCGGCGTCGGCGTGTGGGATCGACTGCTCGAGGACGCCGTGCCCCGCACGAGGCGCCCCGGCGCGCTCGCCGTCTACTGGGACGTCGACGCGCCCGCGACGCTGGCGCGCATGCGCTCCCAACCCGAGGACCCGCTCCGCGCGGCGATCCCGCGCTACGACATCGTCCTCACGTACGGCGGCGGCGAGCCGGTCGTTCGCGAATACGTCCAGTTCGGCGCGCGCGCGTGCGCGCCCGTATACAACGCGGTCGATCCGGACACGCACTTTCGCGTCGCCCCGGATCCGCGGTTCGAGTGCGATCTGGCCCTCCTGGCGAATCGTCTGCCCGATCGCGAAGAGCGCGTCGTCGAATACTTCTTCGCGACGGCGGAGCGGTTGCCGGACCGGCGGTTCTTGCTCGGGGGCAACGGGTGGGCCGACCGCCGCTCCCCACCGAACGTTCGTCACGTCGGACACGTCTATACGGCCGACCACAACGCGCTGAACTCCACGGCTATCGCGGTCCTCAACGTGGCGCGCCAGAGCATGGCGGCCGTCGGTTGGTCTCCAGCGACGCGCGTCTTCGAGGCGGCCGGCGCCGCCGCGTGCATCGTCACGGACGCGTGGCGCGGCATCGAGGACTTCCTCGCGCCCGGGCGGGAAATTCTGGTGGCCGAAGACGGAGAGGGCGTGGCTCGTATCGTGCGCGAGCTCACGGCGTCGCGCGCACGATCCATCGGCGAGGCGTCGCGCAAGCGCGTGCTCGCCGGGCACACGTATTCGGCGCGCGCGCGCCAGGTCGAAGGACTCCTCACCGGAAGCGAACACTCGATGAGAACGGCGGCGCCGTGACCAC
The DNA here is from genome assembly GCA_937998045.1 of uncultured Myxococcales bacterium. GTDB lineage: Bacteria > Myxococcota_A > Polyangia > Polyangiales > Polyangiaceae > Palsa-1150. Next base: position 13,876 of record CALKVG010000717.1, on the reverse strand, counting down.
CACGTACGACTTCGTGATCCTCGGCCTGTCGATTACCTCGTCCTGGGGGAACGGCCACGCGACGACTTACCGCGCTCTCGTGCGCGAGCTCGCGCGGCGCCACCATCGGGTGCTGTTCCTCGAACGCGACGTTCCCTGGTACGCGCAGAACCGCGACCTCTACCATCCTCCTTACGGGCGCACGGAGCTCTACGGCAGCTTCGAGGAGCTCGTCGATCGCTTCGGCGGGATCGTCCGCGATGCCGACGTCGTCGTGGTCGGCTCCTACGTACCCGAGGGTGCTCGAGTCGGTGCCTGGGTCAACTCGCACGCGCGCGGCAAGACCGCGTTCTACGACATCGACACGCCGGTCACGCTCCGCGACGTGGGCCGCGGGTGTTGCGAGTACCTGACAGCCGACCTGATCCCGCGTTACGACCTGTATCTCTCGTTCACGGGCGGCACGACGCTCGAGACGCTCGAGAAGCGCTTCGGTGCCGCGCGGGCGCGCCCTCTCTACTGCTCGGTCGACCCCGAGGCGTATTCCCCCGTCGAGAGCGAACCGCCTCGCTGGGACCTCGGATACCTCGGGACGTACAGCGCCGACCGGCAGCCGACGCTCGACGCGCTGCTCGTGGAGACGGCGCGCGCATGGCCAGAGGGTCGCTTCGTCGTCGCCGGGGCGCAGTACCCGAGCACCCTCGCCTGGCCGGAGAACGTTGCGCGCGTCGAACACGTGTCCCCTCGCGAGCACCGATCGTTCTATGGCGCGCAGCGCTTCACGCTGAACGTCACGCGGGCGGACATGGCCCGGGCCGGATGGTCGCCGAGCGTACGGATCTTCGAAGCGGCGGCCTGCGGCGTCCCGATCGTCAGCGACGAATGGCCGGGGATGGCGTCGTTCCTCGTACCGGGCCGCGAGATCCTCGTCGCCCGAACCGCGCGCGACGCTCTCGCCATCGTGCACGGGATGCCCGAGTCCGAGCGGCGAGCCATTGCCACGCGCGCGCGGGCGCGCGTCCTCCGGGAGCATACGGCGGAGCGCCGGGCGGAGGCTCTCGAGGGCTGGATTCGGGAGGCCTTCGAGCTCGATGCATCCCAGCGGGCCGCGGGATGGCGAGGCGCATCGTCGGACCTGACGTGAAGCGACGACGGGTCACCTGGTCACGCACAAGCGCACGTTGCGCTCGTCGCCTGCGCCCCACTGGTACTTGTAGGGCTCGTCTCCGCGCAAAAAGTCGACCTCGCGGACGCCCTCGGCCAGCGCGTCCTCGAGGACGAAGCCGACGAGGAGTGTACCCGGGCTCAGATGCTCGAGCGCTGGGTCCATCCCCTGCATGTAGAGGTGCAGTCGACGTCCTTCTCGAAAGCCGTACACGACGGCTCCCACACGGTCGCTGACCCGCAGCGCGTAGATCCTCAGGGCCCCTCGCGCGGCGAACGCGCGAGCGGCATCCTCGTGCAGCGCTCGGACGCCAGGACCGCGCAGCAGACCGGTCCCCCGCCGGGACGTCCAGCGCCTGCCGTGGAGCTCGAAGAGCGCGTCCATCGCGACACCGAGATTCGCACCGTCGTCGGCTCGGTGGAGCGTCAGCGAGGCCGCGGCACGGGCCCGCCGTCGTGCCTTGCGAAGTCGCGCCGCCTGGCGAGGCGGAACCGCGTGCTCGATCCGGGACGCGGCTTCCGGAATGCCGAGCACCGGGCAAACGCTCTGGAGCTCCCCGAAGACCCGGAAACCCGGCGGCGCGCGCAGGCCCTGGAGAAGGGCGCGCTCGCCGACTTCGTCGAACGCGCAGCCGTCCCATTCGGACCGCGCGCGCTCCAGCCACTCGAACGCCCCGTCGAGCAACGCGCGTTCGAAACCGGGGGCTGCCGGCGCGTCGAGGTGATCCGAAGGCCCCGCCCCCAGGAGCGACACCGTTCGGTGCGGCGGCGAGCCCCAGAGGAACGCGGGCAGCACCCCCACGAGGTCGCTCCCGCAGCGGACCGCGAGCACCCTCGGCTCCCTTGCTCCGGTATGCCGCATCCAGGCGGTGACCCATGCGTGTCGCTGAAACGGGGTGCTGTTGGCCGCCACGTCGCAGAGAGCCTCCCAGTCGTCGCGGAGGGCTTCGACTCCGGCGATCGTCGTCGCGACTTCTAGCTGTACCAACGCGGCGCTCCCGTGCCGGCGGCGTCGGCCAATGCGTCGTACAGCCGCAGGTAGCGCGAGGTCATCGTCGCCGAAGAGAAGCGGCGTTCGGCGGCTTCGCGACAGGCCCGCGGGTCGAGCTCGCCGACCTCGCGCAGCGCCCGAGCCATCTCCTCGACTGTGTCGACCAGAAATCCGGTCCGACCGTGCTCCACGATGTCTGGCAGCGCCCCCACGGGAAACGCGACGACGGGCGTGCCGCACGCCATCGCCTCCATCGCGACGAGCGAGCTCGTTTCGGCGACGCGGCTGGGGACGACGAGGCAGCGGGCGCGGGCGAGGAGCGATCGCTTCCGCGCGGGACCGACCGGCCCGACGAACCGGCAGCTCATACGCAGGAGGGGGACGATCGATTCCTCGAAATGGCGCCGGTGATCCTCGAACGGAAATGTCCTTCCGGCGATGAGCAGCGGCATGTCGGCGAGCTGCGCGGCCCGGAGGGCGAGGTCGAAGCCCTTCTCCGGACAGATTCGTCCGACGGCGATGGCGTAGCGGCGCTTGGGCTGTGCCACCGGCTCGTAGCGGTCGAGTCGAACCCCGTTCGGTATTTCGGGGACTCGTCGCATCGCCTGCGGCGCGGAGCGCATCTGCGCCGCCGAGACTCCGTTCATCCAGGTCCAGGCCCGGTTCGTACACAGAGCTCGAGGCGGATACGCCGAGAGGGGCAAATGGAGAGTCGCGAGGAAGGGGACGTTCGTCTCCGGCCAGTACTCGGCGAAGTCCACCCCGTGGGCGTGCACGATGTCCACACGCGCATCGCGCAGCAATCGACGGAGCGCGTCGCGAACGACTCCGTGCGTGGTCGCTCGCGCGGCGCCGTCGATCACCCCATGGACAGCGGGCACGGGCACGAGCTCACCCGCGCACGTCGACCCCTCGCGAGCGACGACGATCGACCTGTGGCCGGCTGCGACGAGGGCGTCGTCGATCATCGTCAAGACTTGTTCGGCTCCGCCCACCGCGTCCGGGCCTACGGGAGCGAACGGGTATGCCACATTCAGGACCGTCAACTGCCGGTTCATCGTTACTCCTCGACCGCTGGGAGCTTCCTCTTGGCCGCTCGCGCGAGCCCCCGCCACATCGCCCCCGACATGCCGATGCCGAATCGCTCGTAGTGGAGTCGCCCGTCGTGCGGGGGCGCGCGGAAGTCGTAAACCGGCGCGACGCGGAAGCGCTCGACTTCCAGACGAAACGGTTCGAGGACCGCGTGCTGGGAGGCATACGCCGCGAACATCGAGCGCTTGCGCCGGCGCTGGTCCTCGTCGAGATCCAAGGCGATCTCTCCGCACGCGGGTTCGCGCGGAAGAAATTCGCCGCGGACGGTGACGCCGCCCCGGTCGTGGTACCCGGTCATCTCGACGACGGCGAAGCCGCCGCACCCGCGCGCTTCGGCGATCGCGCGGGCGTTCTGCACGGCGAACGCTGCGGCGTCGTGGTCGGGGTGTCCGCCTTCGTACGCGTGCGTGATCACGATCTCCGCGCCAAGGCGAGCGACCGTCGAGAAGACGTATTCGGTGGCGGCGACGAGGGCGAACGCGGCCTCCTGGTCGCGCAGGCCGAGGCACGCGACCTGCGCCTCGGCGACGCCGGCCAGCGCCAGGGCACGGCACGCCTCGTCGCGGCGTACGCGCGCGTACGCGGGTCGCGACATGTCGCGGGCGAAAGCCGGGAAGTAGCGCCGGTCGGCCGGGGCGCCGTCGGTCAGGTGGAGCACGCGGCAAGTACTCGCGAGAGAGGCGATGAGGCACCCGGCTCCGATAACCTCGTCGTCGGGGTGGGCCGCGACGACGAGGGTGACCGGCCCTGGGTCCCCCGCTCGGGGTACCCGGAGCCGCTGTAGCGTGGCATCAACGCGCATACCTCCTCGTCATCCGGGCGCAGAAATCGGCGAACTCGTCGATCCGCTGCGGGGGGCTCGTGTGGTCTGCCCTTACGCCGCGAGAGGCCGGCGTAAAACAAAAGGTTGCCGTCACCTCGAAGTCGTCGAAGGCGCGGACCAGGCGATCCATCCACGCGATCGCGTTCGGGCGCTCGCTGTCGGCCCACGAAAGGCCGGTTCGTATGCGTTTGACTCCCAGCTTGCGAAGCCACGCGACGCCGTCCGCGAGCCGCGGATCGTCGAAGTGGAACCACTGGCAGATACCGAGCGACGGTGTGTAATCGCGGAAGTGACGAAGCGCCGGCTTGGGGGTGCCGTCTTCGCGCAATAGGCCCATGTAAAAGTGCCGGTAGTACGAGCTCCCCTCCGCCTCGCGGTGACGTGTCGTCGCGGGCCAGGCGCGGGGCAAATCGTACAGGCTGTACCAGTGGATGCGGGGTGTTCGCCCGATGAGGAGCTCCGCGGTGCGCCGCAAGCCGAACTCCTGAACTTCGTCCGCGCCGAACGTGGATATGCCCACCTCGCTCACCCAGACGGGGAGCGAGGTGACTCGCTGGATCTCCGCGAGCTTGGCAGGCCACTCGTCTAGCTGCCAGTGGTTCCAGTCGAGCGGAAATCCGTGGACCGCGACGACGTCGAGCTCCTCGAGCACCCCCTTGCTCTTCATGTTCTCGATGAAGGCGGGATCGACTGGCGAGATGCCCCCGAGCACCCGTTTGACGCCGGGCGCCTCGCTCCGCACCGCCTGCGCCGCGAGGCGCGTCATCGCGGCGTAGGTGCGCCAGTCCGGGTCGATGTCGAACGCCCAGTGCGAAAGGTTGTTCGGTTCGTTCCAGAACATCACCGCCTCGATCACGGAGCGACCTCCTCGAGCGCGCGCGCCCGCGGCCGGCACACGTAGACCTCGTCCTCCGGATGACCGACGATGGCGAACCCGGCGCTGCGCAGCATGGCTTCGACGCAGGCGCGATTGGGGATCCACCAGTTCGTGGAGTCCCCGGCGTAGCGGCGCTCCACGAAATGGATCTTCGGAAAGCCCGGTATGTCGAAGACGTCCGCCTCGCCGAACGGGTAGTCCTCGGCCACGTCGGGCACCTCCGGGCTGCCCCGGAGCATGCTTTGGAAGAGGAGCGTCTCGCCCACCACGTGGCGGTGGAGCAGATCGAGGGCGAGTAGCGGATGTCGCAGGTGGTAGAGGACCCCCATGAAGATGACGAGGTCGAACTTCTCGCGGAGCAGGCCGACCTCGTACACGCTCATCCGGCGCAGCTCGACGTCGACACCGTGCATCTCCGCCGCGAAGCGCGCCTGGGCGAGGTACGCCTCGTCGGTGTCCACCCCGAGCACGCGCTCGGCTCCGCGCTTCTTCATCTCTATCGCGTAGAACCCGGCGTTGCAGCCAATGTCGAGCACGCTCTTGCCGTGCAGGCTCGCAGGGACGACATGCGAGAAGCGCTCCCACTTGATCCGCGGATAGTCGCCGAGAAAGTGGTCCGGAGCCGTCTTCACCCCCTTCAGATCGAAGTTGTGAAACCAATCGCCGAGGTCCCGCACCCGCGCGGCGATCTCGTCCCGGGTCAACTCAGGACTGCGCATCGTTCCCCTCCTCGATCCGTGCGGGCGACGGCCGTCTCGCGCCGAGCAAGCGGATCGCTTCGCGGTACCCATTCACCGTTCCGACGTCGACGTACGCCTGGCCGGCGCGGACTGCGCGCGCTTCTCCACCGCGGGCGATCCACGCATTCACCAGCGTCCCCACGTAGGCATCGGCGCATCCGCGGTCGCGCCAGAGCGCCGATAGCTCTCGAAGCGTGCTCCCCTGGACCCGGAATGCGCCCCAGATCCAGTGCGTCCGCGCCCGTTCGCTCTTGACCTGGATCTCGACGACGCGGCCGTCCTCCTCCGCGACGACGGCGTCGAAGAGCTCCGGGTGCTCCACGGGGAAGAGCAAGAACTCCAGCGGGCCTGCGCCAAGCCTGGCCAGGCCGTCGCTCGGAAACCAGACGGTGTCCGGCAGGCCGACGAGGACGGGCTCGTCGTCGCGCACGACGGCGAGCGATCGGAATACGGCGTCGCAGAGGCCCGCGGGCGTGTCCTGCACGACGTAGACGATGCGGGCGCCGCCGTACGTCGCTCCGAAGTACTCGACGATGTCGCACTTCCCCCGGCCGACCACGAAGCAGATTCGCGTGGCTCCCGCCGCGACCATTCGTTCGACCAGATACTCGCTGACCGCGCGCGGACGCTCGGCCGCACCCTCGTACCGACTGCCGACCGGTAACAGCTCTTTCGAGAACGCCAGCGGTTGAATGCGACTGCCGCTCCCCGCGGCCGGCACGACGCCCCACATGCGTCAGGCTCCCTCGAAGTGGGCCGCTTCTCGAGCAGGGGATCGAACCGGCGAGACGTCTCCGTGCAGCAACATCTGGACGAGCTCGCGCGCCCGCACGTCCGCCGCGTGCTGCGTCAGGACACGCTCGCGAGCCGCGAGCGCGATGCGTACGAGCTCGCCCCGGGAGAGCGCCATGGCGTCCACGACGTCGTCCGCCGAACGCGCGACGAGGATCTCCTCGCCAGGCTCGAAGAAGGCCTCGAGGCCCTCCCACCAGTCGGTGATCTGGGGAGCTGCGCAAGCCGCCGCCTCGAAGAGGCGACCGGACGGGCACCAGCCCCACCTCGCCATCGCGCCGCGCGTGACGTTGAGAGATAGCCAGGCTGACGAGAAGAAAGCCGCGTGCTGTCCCGGTTCCACGTGAGGCAAGAGCCAGATGTTCGGCTGCCAGGGAAAGTCGTTCGGATACAGCGCTCCGGCCAGGACGAACCGTCGCGCGGGAAGCCTGCGCGCCGGATCGACGAACAGGTCCTCGATGGCGACGCGTCGATCGGCGGCGAAAGTCCCGAGGTACGAGAGATCGGCGCGGAAGCGCTCGTCGCCTGGCGCCGGATGGTGGACCGCGGGATCGACGGTCCCGTAGAGCGGTGCCGTTCTTCGCGCGCCCAGCGTCGTGCGCAGCGCGTCCAGCGCGCGGCCGCCGGTGAAGCTGAGCACGAGGTCGAAGTCGCTCAGACCTTGCTTCGGCAGGTAGTCGACGGCCTCGCCGGCCTCCAGGCGACCGAGCGTGACGGGCGTGTCCATGTCGTAGAAGACGCGAGCGCCTCGGCACTCCGACAACGTGAGATCGCAAGCGGCTGCGCCGTCCGGGCAGTACGACGTCACCATCGCGGCGTCGGCGCTCGCGAGCTCGCGGCGCGCGTCGTCGATCGCCGCTTCCCACCCCCGGTAAAGACGCAGGTCGCACCCGACGACGCGCGTCGTGTCGCGGTGAGCGGCGTAGTAGGGCGTGTCTCGCTCGAAGAAGACCAGCCGGTGCCCTGCGGCGGCGAGGGCGCGCGAGAGCGCTCGCCACGTCGTCGCGTGCCCGTTGCCCCACGACGAGCTCACCGTAAGGCCGAAGACCACGATTTTCATGCGTTCATCCCCTGTCGCGCCTCGCCGGCCGGCAGACCCTTCGCGCGATGCTCGCGTAGGAGCGCCGCGACGTCCGCCCGCAGGCGTATGCCTTCAGGTTCCGACCACACCCCGGCAGCGCCGGAGACGCGCCGTCCCAGCCGCGAGCGAGCCGGGCCGCGCATGCGACCGAGCGTGTACGCGATCTTGCGACGAGTCTGGTCGGGGCCGAAGTAGTCGAGGTACCCGGAGCTGTTCTGCGAGAAGAACGACAGGGCGTCGGCGTCGTTCAGGAGCGCCAGGTCCGCGTCTTCGCCCGACGTCTCGTGGTGCCTCACCAGGTCGCCCACTCTCTCGCACGTGCCCTCGTCGAAGCCGCACTCGCGCGCGAGGGCTGACGCGATCTGCGCGCCGCGGTGCGCGTGGGACCGCTTGAAGGCGGCGTAGTCGGGACGCAGATGCTCGACGCGCGCGTCGCTCTCGGACTCGAGGCGCTCGACGTCGTGGAGGAGCGCCGCGATTTGAAGCGAGCCCGGCGCGTCCGGCGCCAGGCGCAGCACCCACTGCCAGGTGTCGATCGCGTGCCGATGATCCGCTACGGCTAGAGGCTTCTCCATATCGTGCATCGAGCGGAATCGCCCCAGCAGCTCATCGAAGGCGCGCGTGCGCGACTCTCCGCTGCGCCGATCGAGCAGGCGCTGCCATCGCGTCAACATCTCGTGCGAAGCGCGCAGGCACTCAACCGCCTCACCGCGCAGTACGATCGTGGCCGGACCGTGTCGCGCGAGGTCCTCCACGTGCGCGTCGAACGGCGGGAAGTCGCGGCTCGTGTCGTTCCAGCTCGCCAGATCGATGGTGGGCAGCGGCGTCGCGATCGAATCGGCGTGCCAATCGACATCCAGGGCTACACCAGGGAACTCTCGACGCAACGTGCGGAGGGCCGAGTCCACGTCGCGCGTGCCGCACGCGCGCACCGTGGCGCTATGGCACACGAAGATGCGGACTTTCGTGATGGTCACCGCGGTGTCTCCTAGCTCGCACGGCGTCCCGTGCGCCCCGACGGCGTGCGGCGTGCAACGCACGAGCCATTGACGGAGGCTCTCGTGAATCGACCGAACAGCATTCAGCCCGCTACTGGACGACTGGCCGTGCTCTTGCCGGGAATGGGAGCGGTCGCGACCACGACTATCGCGGGGGTGCTCCTCGCGCGAAAAGGTCTTGGCCAGCCGATCGGCTCGCTAACGCAGCTCTCGACGATCCGCCTCGGCCGTCGCACCAGCCCGCGTGCCCCGAAGATCGCCGAGTTCGTTCCGCTCGCTCGGCTCGACGACCTCGTCTTCGGCGGGTGGGACATCTTCCCCGAAGACGCGTACTCGCGGGCGATCGACGCCGACGTCCTCCGGCGCGAGCACCTCGACTCCGTGCGCGACGAGCTCGAGGGGATCCGCCCGATGGCGGGCGCGTTCTACCCCGAATACGTGCGGCGTTTGATGGGTAGCCATACGAAGAGCGGCCGAACCAAGGCCGACATGGTCGGGCAGCTGCGCGAGGATCTGCGCCGCTTCGTGCGCGAGAACTCCTGCGACCGCGCGGTGTGCATCTGGTGCGGGTCGACGGAGACGTTCACGTCTCCCGGACGTCCGCACGAGTCGATCGCCTCGTTCGAGCGCGGGCTGCTCGAGAGCGATCCGGCGATCACCAGCTCGCAGCTCTACGCATGGGCGTGTCTGAAAGAGCGGATTCCCTTCGCCAACGGCGCGCCCAACCTGAGCGTCGACTTCCCCGCAGCCTGGGAGCTCGCGCGCGAGCGCCAGGTGCCCATCGCGGGAAAGGACTTCAAGACCGGCCAGACGCTGATGAAGACGGTCGTCGCCCCGGGCTTGAAGGCGCGAATGCTGGGTGTGCGCGGATGGTTTTCGACGAACATTCTCGGGAACCGCGACGGCGAGGTGCTCGACGACCCCGGCTGCTTCAAGACCAAGGAGACCAGCAAGCTCGGCGTCCTCGACCTCATCCTGCAGCCGCGCGCGTATCCCGAGCTCTACGGAGATCTGTTTCACAAGGTGCGCATCGAGTACTACCCGCCGCGCGGCGACGCCAAGGAGGGTTGGGACAACATCGACCTGTTCGGCTGGCTCGGGTACCCGATGCAGATGAAGATCGACTTCCTCTGCCGCGACTCGATCCTCGCCGCGCCGGTCGTCCTCGACCTGGCCCTGTTCCTCGATTTCGCCAATCGCGCCGCGCTGCGCGGGACGCAGGAGTGGCTCTCGTTCTATTTCAAGAGCCCGATGACGGCGCCCGGACTGCGCCCCGAGCACGACCTCTTCATCCAGCTCATGAAGCTCAAGAACACGCTCCGCTGGCTCATGGGTGAGGAGCTCATCACGCACCTCGGCCACGAGTACTACGACTGACGAAGCCTGCGCGGGTGAGTGCGCCTGCGCGCGAGTGCGGCCTTTCTCGCGAGCACGTACGCTCCGCCCCGTGATCTCGATGGCTGGCGCTGCTACGAGGCGCACAGCCCTTCATGGTCGACGCCGCTTTCGTTCGCGCGCGCGCGCCGACGCGAGAACTACTGCGCAAGTCGCTGCCGTTCGTCGCGCCGCATTGGCGGCATCTCGGCGGCGTCTTCGTTTTGGCGCTCGCGAGCGCCGCGATCGGGGCCGCCGAACCCCTCGCGTTGAAGTGGATCTTCGACGAGCTCGGAGGTGCTCGCGCGTCGCGCCCGCTGTTGCAGGCGGGGGGGCTGCTGGCGGGCATGCTCTCGAGCAAAGAGGCCCTGGGCGTCCGGCTGGACCGTGCGCTCTGGCGCGTGCGGATCGCCTTGCACGAGTCGGTGACGCGGGCGACCGTCGAGCGGCTCCACGCGCTGCCCCTCGCGTACCACCAAAGCGAGAGCGTGGGCGCGATCATGACCAAGATGGACCGCGGCATCAACGGCGCGGTCGCGGCGTTCAGCGATCTCGCCTTCCACATGGTGCCGACCCTCGCGTACCTGGTGATGAGCGTCGCCGTGATGGCCCGGCTCGACTGGAGGGTCATGCTGCTCGTGTGCGCGTTCGTCCCCGTTCCGCCGCTCCTCAGCGCGTGGGTTTCTCCGGAGCAGGTGCGCCGCGAACGCACGCTGATGGACAGCTGGACGAAGCTCTTTGGGCGCTTCAACGAGGTGCTCGCCGCCATCGCCGTCGTGAAGAGCTTCTCGATGGAGGAGATCGAGAAGCGCCGATTCTTGTCGGGCGTCCGGGCAGCCAACGATGTCGTCTTGCGTGGCGTCGCCACGGACTCCCGCGTGTCCGCGATGAAGAACCTGTCCGTGGCGCTCGCGCGCCTGTCGGCCATCGCTCTCGGCGGCTTCCTCGTAGCGAAGGGCGAGCTCTCCCTCGGGACGCTCGTCGCTTTCCTCGGCTACCTCGGCGCCCTCTTCGGGCCCGTGCAGGGACTCTCGGGTATGTTGCAGACGGCGCGGCGGGGGACGGTCGCTCTCGAGACGGTGTTCTCGATCCTCGATGAACCGAACACGATCGCGGACGCTCCGGACGCCGTCGAGCTGCCGCGCCTGCGCAGCACGGTCGAGTTTCGCGGCGTCAGCTTCGGATATCGCGCCGACCGCTGCATCATCCGCAACGTGGACCTCCGCGTCGCGCACGGCGAGACGGTGGCGCTCGTCGGTCCGAGCGGATCGGGCAAGACGACGCTGATGGCGCTCCTCCAGCGGCTTTACGATCCGACGCTGGGGCAGATCCTCATCGACGGCGTCGACATCCGTCGCGCCTCGCAGCGGAGTCTGCGGGCGCACATCGGCGTCGTCTCGCAGGAGAACATTCTGTTCAGCGACTCGATCCGCGACAACATCGAGTTCGGGCGCCCGGGCGCGAGCTTCGAGTCCATCTTGCGCGCGGCGCGGGACGCGCACGCCCACGAGTTCATCACGCAGCTGCCCGATGGTTACGACACGCGAATCGGCGACCGCGGGTCGCTGCTCAGCGCCGGGCAACGACAGCGGATCGCCATCGCGCGCGCCCTGCTGAAAGATCCCGCGGTCCTCATCCTGGACGAGGCGACGAGCGCGCTCGACGCCGAGAGCGAGGCCCTCGTACAGGACGCCATCGCGCGGCTCGAAGACGGGCGGACGATGTTCGTCGTGGCGCACCGCCTTACGACCGTGACCAGCGCCGACCGGATTCTCGTGTTCCGCCACGGAGAGATCGTCGAGAGCGGAACGCACGAAGAGCTCGTGCTCGAGCGGGGGTACTACGCGTCGCTCGTCGACCGTCAGGTGCGCGGCCTGCTCGTCGACGCCTGACCGCTCCCGTGAGAGCGAACGACGATTGGACACTTCGTCTGTCGAGGGCGCGCGCTCAGTAAGCGCACGTGCAGCGGTGCACATCGCAGAACGCGCGCGCATCCCGCTCCGGCAAGAGCGCGTGCTTCCACAGCTCCTGCGGCGTGTCGTTGATCGTGCTGTGCATGTACGTCGTCGCCGTGTCTTCGATGTGCCCGATGCCCAGTCGATGCCCGAGCTCGTGGACGACGAGCGCGCGGTACTCGCCTGGATCGTCGACGCGCGTGGCGACGATCCAGATCCGACCGCCCTTGGTCAGGGCGACGTGGCGCGGCCATTCGGGGTCCCACGGCTGGAGCTCATCGGAGCGATCGAGCTTTTCGATGACCAGGTCGCGCCCGCCGGGTGCAAAGCACACGCGGCCGCCGGTGCCCTGCTCCCAGACGCCCATCGCTTGTTCGATGAGGAGCTGTTCGTCGGCGTTGAACTGCGGGTCCAACGAGTACGCGATGGGGCGCTCGCACTCGCCCGGGCACGCGCTGGGGTCGTGGACGGCGTCGCTCGCTCCCGCTCCCACGGAACCCATCAGACAAGCGGCGACGAGACTTCGGCGAAGCACTTCTTACTACAATCGTGACAAGCGAACGGCGTGCCGCCAGTCCCGTCGCTACAGTCGCCGCGCCAAGTCGATCCCGGCAGCGCGCTACCGCCCTCCTCCGCCTCCCTTTGGAGGACCGCCGTCGAACGTCCCCAGCATTCCCATCACGGCGAACTCGTGCCCTTTGGGACAGCGCACCTTCCCCTTCTCCGCCTCCTTCGCAGTCGTTTTCACCACGGCCCCGCACTCGGGGCACTCCAACTCGACAGTCTCGTTGCCGCGTCCACCCAGCATCGCCGTTCACCTCCAGGGCGGCTTCGCGCGCCCGACGAGCAACTTCGCTCCTGAGGCGCGCTGGTGCAAGCCGCCGCACCGGCTAGAGAGAGCCCGATGAGCGGCCGGGACCTCGTGCTCCTCGACGGACCCATGGGCACCGAGCTGGCTCGGCGGGGCGTCGCGCTGCCTCTTCCGGCGTGGAGCGCGACGGCCATCGACGCGGCGCCGGAGACGGTCGCCGCCATCCACCGCGACTACGCCGCCGCGGGCGCCGCCGTGCACACGGCGAACACGTTTCGCACCCGTCGCCGCGCGGTGGGGGAGCGATGGCGGCCGATGACGCGCCGGGCCGTGCAGCTCGCGCGGGCGAACGTTCCCGAGGGGCACCGTGTCGCCGGCAGCATCGCCCCGATAGAAGATTGCTACCGGCAGGATCTCAGCCCCGGAGAGGCCGCGTACGGCGAGCACCTGGAGTTCGCGAGCGCGCTCGCCGCGGAGGGTGTCGACTTGCTCCTCTGCGAGACGTTTCCGCACCCCGCCGAGGCGCGGGCCGCCGTGCGTGCGGCGGTCACGACGGGTTTGGAGACGTGGGTGGCTCTCACCGCCGGTCCCGACGGGGCGCTGATGACGCCGGGGGCGCTCGCCGCCGCGGCGCGCGCGTGCGTCGACGCCGGCGCGGGCGCGGTGCTCGTCAATTGCTTGGCGGCGCGCCGGACGCTTGGCTACGTCGAGGAGCTGGCGAAGCTGGGCGTGCCGTTCGGCGCCTACGCCAACGCCGGAGCGAAGGACGAGGGCCTCGGCTGGGATGCGGCGGGCGACCCGGGCGCTGCGGAGGCGTACGCGCGGCTTGCGGCGACATGGATCGCCGCGGGGGCGACGATCGTCGGTGGGTGTTGCGGTACGGGACCGGCGCACATCCGGCGACTCCGCGAGGTCGCCTCCGGCGGTGGGTAGCGTCGGCTTCGCCCCGGCGCCTGCGTCAGTCGTTGCGCTCCACCGAACCTTCGCGCAGGCCGAGCTCCTTCATCTTCAGCTGCAGCCCCTTGCGCGAGATCTTCAGCAGCCGTGCGGCGTGGGTCACGTTGCCGCCGGTCTGCTGGAGCGCTCGGCTGACGAGCTCCTTCTCGAGGCGGCTCATCGCCACCTTCACGTGCTCCTTGAGACCGCCCTCGCCGGCGAGGGCCGCCTGCAAATCTGCCTCGGGGAGGGGGACGTTGGCC
>CALKVG010000716.1 GCA_937998045.1 uncultured Myxococcales bacterium | reverse complement strand
CCTGCGCGAGCTCGCGCAGGCGGAGCTCCTGGGACTGCAGGAGGAGCGGGCGCGGCTCGAGGCGACCATCCAGGTGCTCCTGCTCCCGCCGGACCCCAACGACCGCAAGAACACGATCCTCGAGATTCGAAGCGGGGAGGGGGGCGAGGAGGCCGCGCTCTTCGCGGGCGACCTCTTTCGCATGTACTCCCGCTACGCGGAGAAGAAGGGCTACAGGGTCGAGATCCTCAGCACGAGCGAGAGCGCGACGGGAGGCATCAAGGAGTGCATCGCGCTCGTGAGCGGCAAGGACGTCTACTCGCAGCTCCGCTTCGAGGGCGGCGTCCACCGCGTGCAGCGCGTCCCCGTCACCGAGCAGCAGGGCCGCATCCACACGTCGACGGCCACGGTCGCCGTGCTGCCCGAGGCCGACGACGTCGACGTGCATATCGACGAGAAGGACCTCGAGATCAGCATCGCGGCGAGCGGCGGCCCGGGCGGGCAGGGCGTGAACACGACCAACTCCGCCGTGCAGATTCAACACAAGCCGAGCGGCATCATCGTCAAGTGCCAGGACGAGCGCTCCCAGCTGAAGAACAAGGCGAAGGCGCTGAAGGTCCTGCGCGCGCGCCTGCTCGAGATCGAGCGCGAGAAGCAGGAGGCGGCGGAGGCCGCGACGCGCAAGAGCATGGTCATGGCCGGGGAGCGCTCGCAGAAGATCCGCACGTACAACTTCCCGCAGAACCGGGTGACCGACCACCGGATCCGCCTGACCTTGTCGAAGCTCGATCGCATCATCGAGGGAGACCTCGAGGAGCTGGTGACCGCGCTCCGCACGAGCTATCAGGCCGAGCGCCTGCAGGAGATGGGCGTGACGGTGCGCGACGCGCGGCTGGGCGCGCCGGAGGGCTCCGAAGCGGAGGCATGACCGGGATGCGCGCTTCGGCCGATCGCGACTCGCTCGTCGTGGGGATGACGCTGGTCCCCTCGCTGGTATCGCGCAACCGCTTCTACGCGATGTTCGAGGACCCGGAGGTGCGGCGCGCGCGGTTGCGGTCGGCGCTCCTGCGCGGCATCGTCCGCCAGCTCACCGGAGCGCAGGGTCACGTCGAGGGGCTGGCGATCGCGCAGGGAGTCGAGGAGAGCGAGCTTCGCTACCGGGTGCCGGGGCTGCGGGTCGAGCGCCGCGCGAGCCTGTCGCGCGCGGAGCTCGCGTGCGTGCGGTACCTCGCGGGTCGAGCGGGGGTGGCTGGGCTCCACGCGAGCGACGACGACCGGGCGTCGATCGACACGGCGCTGCGCAGGCTCGCCGCCGGCCTGCGGCTCGCGGAGCTCGACGCCGGTCACGTTCCCTGAGGCCCGCGCGCGGCTGCTCCTTCGTCCTTCTTCGCCTCGAGCTCCTCCCAGCGCGCGACGAGCCTCGCCGCTTCGGCGCGCGCCGCTTCGAGGCGGGCCTGAAGCGGTGCGACCTCCTGACCGCGCTTGGCGTAGAGCGCGGGGTCGGCGAGGAGGGCTTCGATCTCGGCGACCGCGCTCTCGGCCCGCTCGATGGCGTCGACGATTCCTTCGAGCTCGAGGCGCTCCGCGTACGTGAGCCCCCGCTTCGCCTTGGCGGTCGCCGTGGGCTTGGGCGCGGCGGGAGCCGTGGCTGCCGGCGCCGCCGCCGCGGGCTTGGCGCGCGCGGGCGCGCCCCGCTGCGCGATGTAGTCCTGGTAGCCGCCGGCGTAGCGCGTGACGCGCGCGACCCGGTGCGCGCCGTCGTCGTCTACGTCTCGACCACGCTCCGGCGGAGCCGGAGACGTGCCGTCCAGGTGTCGACCACGCTCCGGCGGAGCCGGAGACGTGCCGTCGGGCCACTCGAACGCGAGGATCGCCGTCGCGACGCGGTCGAGGAACGCGCGGTCGTGGGTCACGACGAGGACGGAGCCCTCGTAGTTCTGGAGGAGCTCCTCGAGGCTCGCCAGCGTCGGGAGATCGAGGTCGTTCGTCGGCTCGTCGAAGACGAGGACGTTCGCCCCTTCGCGCAGCGTCTTGGCCAGCGCCACGCGCGCGCGCTCCCCGCCGGAGAGGGATCCGACCTTCTGCCGTTGCTTGGCCGGATCGAAGAGAAAAAGCTCGAGGTACGACCGCAGGTCCATGGGCTCGGCGCCGCGCACGCCGAGGTCGACGACGGTGCTCCCGTGCTCGCCCCGCACGTCGTCGAAGATGGACTTGTCGGGGTCGAGTTCGGCGCGCGCCTGGTCGAGGTACGCGACGCGCACGTTCTTGCCCAGGACGACGGAACCGGCGACGACCGCCGGCGCGCCGTCGGACGGCACGTCTCCGGCTGCGTCGGGGCGGGGTCGAAAGCCGGGGGCCGACTGTCCTCGCGCCTCCCGGGAGGCGCTCAGGATGGCGCGCAGCAGCGTCGTCTTGCCGGCGCCGTTCGGGCCGACGATCCCCAGGCGCTCGCCCGGCGTCATCGTCAGGTCGAACGACTCGTTGAGGGGCCGAGCGCCCGGCGCCGCCGCCACGCGGAGCCCGCGCAGCTCGAGCAGCGCCTTGCCCTGTCGCGGCGCCGCCGCCGTGACGAGCGAGACCTCGCCGGGCCTGCCCGCGTTCGCCGCGCCGCGCGCGTCGAGCGCGTGCGCCCGCTCGATACGCGCCTTCTGCTTCGTCCCGCGCGCCTTGGGACCGCGCGAGAGCCACTCGCGCTCGCGGCGCAGCGCGTTCTGCCGGTTCCGCTCCGCGCGGTCCTCGTGGGCCACGAGCTCCGCCTTCTTCTCGAGATACTCCGCGTACCCGCCGTCGAAGGAGGTGAGCCTCCCGCGCTCGAGCTCGACGATGCGCGTCGCGATGCCGTCGAGGAAATACCGGTCGTGCGTGACCAGGACGAGAGCGCCCCGGAACTCCCGCGCCAGGTACTCCTCGAGCCACTCGGCGGTGTCGGCGTCGAGGTGGTTGGTCGGCTCGTCCAGGATGGCGACGTCCGGGCTGGCGACCAACAGCTGCGCGATCGCGATCCGGCGGCGCTCCCCGCCGCTCCGCGCGCCGCAGGGTCGGTCGACCTCGCGTACGCCCAGCTGGTGCAGGAAGCCGAGGGCCTCGTGACCGCGCTCCCACCCTCCGAGGCGCGCGATCGCTTCGCCGAGCTCCGCCTGCTCCTTCAAGAGGGCGTCCTGCTCCGAGGGTGCCGCCGACGCGAGCCGCGAGGTGACCTCGGCGTGCCGCGCGGTCGCCGCTTTCCAGGCGGTGAGCGCGTGCTCCACGACGGCGCGGGCGCTCATGTCGGGGTCGAGGTCGGGCTCCTGCGCGAGGTAGCGCACGGTCAGCCCTCGCCGGACGCTCACGGCGCCGCCGTCGGTGGTTTCGACGCCGGCGAGGATCTTCGCGAACGTGGACTTCCCCGCGCCGTTGGCGCCGATCAGGCCGACCTTCTCGCCGCGAGTCAGCGTGAACGTCGCGTCGTCGAGGACGACCTGCGGGCCGAAGGCCTTGCTCACGTGCTGGGCCGAGAGCGCGGGCATACGGCTTCATAGCGCAAGCCGCGCGCCGCAGCCGTTGTCCAGGTCTCGACGACGCTCCGGCGGAGCCGGAGACGTGCCGTCCAGGGCGCAACCCACGCTCCGGCGGAGCCGGAGACGTGCCGTCGGTCAGGAGACGTCCCGCTCCCACCACCGCGCCTCGAGCCAGTCCGCGGCCCGGCGGACCAGCTCGCGCGGAGACAGGTCCGCCTCCGCGAGCAGCTCTTCGGTGAACCGCGCCCACGCGGCGTCCAGTCGCCGCCCGCGAACGCGCGCGTGGGTCGCCCGCACCCGCCCGAGGAGCGTCGCGCGGTGCTCGCGCTCGAGCGCGGGCACGACGATGGGCTTGATGCGCTGGAGCCGCCGCCGCAGCATCGTGGCGTCCTCCGCCGCCAGGAGGGTCGCTTGCTCCGAGAGCTCTCCGAGGAGCTCGGCGGACTCGGTGCGCAGGCCGTCGAGCACGTCCGGCGTGATGGCCATCAGGACGCACGCGCGCGGGAGCGCCCCGCCGCAGTAGAAGGAGAGCGTACGGAGCGCCGTGCGGCGTTCGGAGCGGGAGACGCCGATCTTGTAGAGGTTCTCCGCCTCGTCGATGACGAGGACGGGGCCGGCGCAGCGGTCGAGCCGCTCGAGCAGCTCGATCCAGAGCAGGAGGCGGCCGTACGCGTCGAGCCGATAGTTCGAACCGCCGGTCTTCTCGGCGAGGTCGGCCGCCCCGAGGAAGGCGTCGAGCGCCGGGCCGGGAGCCTTCGCAGACCGGGCCCGCCGCAGCGCACGGGCCGCGGCGCGGGGCGCGTCGCCGTCGCCGCTCTGGGCGATCTGCTCCAGGGCGCGTACGAGTCGGCCGTGCGCCTCCGGCGATCGCGTCCACGCGAGGAGGCGGTCGATGGGCGTCGCGCGCGCGCGCCCCGGAAGCACGGCGCCTTCGAGCATCCGGCGCAGGTGCCGCTGGGGATTGCCGAAGTCGGTGTCGAGCCGCTCGAGGGACAGCCGGAAGACCGGGCGCCGATCGGCCAGCGCCCGCGCCGCCAGGTGCAGGAGCAGGTGCGTCTTGCCCGTGCCGTAGTCGCCGGTCAAGAGCGCGAAGACCGAGCCGTCCATCGAGGCATGCGAGAAGAGGTCGTCGATCGTGGTGTCGATGGCCTCCTGGCCGACGGTCATCGACAGGATCGACTCGACCGGTGGGAGGCCCTGGCTCGCGCGCATGAGCGCGCGCAGGGGCGCCGCCACTCCAGCGTCGGTGGCCTCCGCGATGGGCGCGGACCCGCCGTCGAACGAGTCGGGCATCGTCAGGTCGACGAGCGGGCGATGGGGAGGCGGAGGGGAGTGCGGCGCCACGAGGGCGGCGCGCATGGCGAGCGGGCGCAGAGAGGCGAGCGAGCGGGCGCCCTCGAAGAGCGCCGTCGACCCGAGGAGCACGACGCGGGTCGCGAACATGCCGCGACCGCCGTCGGCGTTGTCGACGAGCTCGCGCAGCACGGTGTACGCGCTCTCGCGCCGCGCGGGAGGCAAGTGCAGGAGGGTATCGCCGTCGCGGAAGACGAGGAGGGTGCCTCGGTGGTCGAGGACTCGCATGAGGCGCGTGAGCTCGGTCAACGCGTGCTTCGCCGAGCGGACCGTCAGCGCGCCGAACACCTGGGGCTCCTCCTCCGCGTGCGCGAGCTCGGTGCCGTCGAGCCACGCGAGCAAGCGCCGCTTCTCGGTGCGGCCCGGCCCCGCCGACGCGATGTAGGATCGGGCCAGGGCGATCAGGTCGCCGCTGGCGGCGATCTCCCCGGC
>CALKVG010000715.1 GCA_937998045.1 uncultured Myxococcales bacterium | reverse complement strand
ACGCCGGAGGCAAGGAAACCTCGCCGGACCAACGGCGGCCGGCCGCGCGCGGCCGCGCACGGGTCGCCCACCCTTGCCTTTTGCGCGCTAGAGCCCAAAGAACCTGTACCTCCGTAACGTGACGCCCATTCCCCCGCTGCCCCCCGACGCGCCGCGCGCCACCGCCGCGGTTTTCTTGCGCTTCGAAGACGTCACCCAGGAGGGGCGCCTCGTCCTCGAGGCCATCCCGAACGCGCTCGGGCCGGCGGTCTGGCGCGCCATCATCGGCCGGGATCCGTCGGCGCGGGAGCTCTTCACGCGGGGCATCGTGCCGGTCTTGTCGCGGTTCGTCCTCGAAGGGAAAGGAGGCCCCCTCTCGGCGAACGCCCCCGTGGAGGCCGAGGGCGGGTGCCGGCTGGCCCGCTCCGGCGACGGGCGGATCGTCCTCGACATGTGGGCGGACTTGAAGGCGCCCAGCGGTCGCACCTACGGTCCGCCCATCGCCAAGGACGCGGAAAAGGTCCTCGTCGGGCGTGTGTACGCGGAGCACGTGCTCACGCGGCCCTTTGCGCTGCCCGGCGAGCGGCGCGTTCGCGATCTCGACTTCCCCGGAGCTCCGACCCTCCAGGGGTCGCGCCCGGCCACGCCGCCGCCCGAGTCCATCGCCACACTGCCCGAAGGGGCGACTCCCCTGGAGGCGGCGATGGCGCTCGACCCGGTCCCGCTGAACTTCGGCCTCGTGCACACCGACAGCAACCAGCACGTCAACTCGCTGGTTTACGTGCGTCTCTTCGAGGAGGCGGCGCTCCGGCGTTTCGTGGCGCTCGGGCGCGGTTCGAACGTCCTCGGCCGAGAGATGGACATCATCTACCGCAAGCCGTGCTTCGCCGGGCAGACCATGCGCGTCGTGCAGCGCGCCTTCGAGCACGAAGGGCGCCTCGGCGTCGCCGCCGTGCTGCTGGATCAGGCGGAGCTGGGGAGTGGGCAGAGCGAGCGGGAGGCCCCCGAACCGGACTTCAGCCAGGCGAGGCCGCACGCGTACGTGCGGATGATGTTCGAGTAACGGGCCAGGTCCGCTCGCGCAGCGGGGCTCCGAGCGCCTCGAAGCGTTCCCGCGTCGTCTGGAGCGCGACCGGGCTCGCGTCGACTCCGACGAACTGGCGGCGGATCCGGTGGGCCACGGCGAGCGTCGTCCCGCTGCCGGCGTATGGATCCAGCACGCAATCCCCCTCGTCGGTGAGCGCGGCCATGAGCCGCTCGAGCAGCGCCTCCGGTTTTTGCGACGGATACCCGGTCCGCTCGCGCGCGATCGGCGCGATGACGCCGATCTCCCAGACGTCCCCCATGGGCACCCCCGCCGTCGGTTCGTCGGTCGAGGACGACCGGGCCCTGCGCCCATTCTCCTCGAAGACGGCGCGCTGCTTCTTCGTGCCCCAGGTCGCGAGCGTCGATGCAGCCAGCGGCTCGTACGGCTGGTGCCACCGGGGCACCGCGCTCGGGTCCTTCCGCCAGCGCAGGAGGATGTCGTGTACTCGCTGGAAATTGGGCGTCTTGCTGGGCCAGCGGCGGTACCGCCAGACGATCTCGCTCGCGAACGCGTCGGCGCCGAAGATCTCGTCTCCCAGCACCCGAACGTAGTGACTCGTCTTCGGGTCCACGTGCACGACGATGGATCCGTGCGGAGCGAGGAGCGCGCGCGTCGCTTCGAGCCGAGCGCCGAGGGCTTCCAGGTACTCCGGCAGATCCGCCCAGCGGTCGTCGAAGGCGGGGACGCGCGTCCGTGCCGTCCGGGGTCCCCCGGCCTTGCGCAGCCACGCGGCGTGTTCGCGGTTGGTGAAGAACGGCGGATCGAGGTACGCCAGCGCGAACGACTCGCGCCACTCCGTCGCGGCGAGCGCGCGAAGGACGCCAGCGTTATCGCCCTCGAAGAGCCATCCTCCGGCGGCTTCGGTCGCCCAGACCGAGCGAACCTCCCCGGCGTTCAGCTCGGACGGCGCGAGTCGCCTCCTTCCCGGCCAGGAGAGCGTCACGGCGGCTCGCGTCAGCGGGCGGCTCATGTGCGTGATCGTAAAGAATGTCGCGGCGGACGCCAATTTCGCGGCCAGATTCCCGTCGCAAGGCCGGAGCGACCCGTGTTAGAAAGACGCCCACCATGCGCATCGCCGCCTGCCTCCTCGTGCTGACGTGCTCCCTCCCGCTCGCTCTGCCGCTCGCCTGCGGCGGCGGCACCCCGCCCCCGAAGGGCGAAGACGAGGCGGTGTCCAGCTCGGACAGCGCGAAGTCCTCGGACACGAAACCCGACGACAGCAGCGCCGCCGGGGCGGACTCCGCGGCCGCAGCTTCGGCCGCGCCCAACGACACGAGCGCGCCCGCCGGAGGCGGCGCGGCCCCGGCTTCGTCGGGCGGAGACAGCTCCGGCGACATAAAGGCCCCCAAGTCCGACGACGTTTGGATGGCGGGCCACCAGATCCCCGCCGGCGACGTGACCAAGACCGTCAAGAGGCAGCAGAAGGCGGTGCAGGCCTGCTACTCGAAAGCGAAGAAGAAGGATCCGTCGATCACCGGCGAGGTGAAGCTCAAGTTCGTGATCAGCAACGACGGCAAGGTAAAGGACTGGAAAGACGACTCTTCGACCATGAGCAACGAAGACGTCACCAAGTGCGTCGGCGAAGTGATCAAGAAGCTCAAGTTCCCGAAGCAGAAGTCGCCCGGTGACGCCTGGGGCACCTACAACATCAACTTCGGCGGATAGGCGACGTTCTCCCTCGATGCGCGTGTGCGCGCTATAGAGGGAGGCCATGAATCAGGGTGCCGCTCCTCGGCCGCGCGTCTTCTCCGGTATTCAACCAAGCGGCGAGCTGCACATCGGCAACTGGTTAGGCGCGGTGCGCACCTGGGCCGCCCAGGTGGCGGACCAGCGCGAAGACCTCTTTTTTTGCATCGTCGACGCGCATGCCATCACCGTCGACTACGAGCCTGCCGAGCTTCGCCAGCGGACGACCACGATGGCTCGCGACCTCATCGCGTGCGGCCTCGACCCTGCCCGCTGCACGCTCTTCGTGCAGAGCGCCGTGCACGAGCACACCGAGCTCGCCTGGTACCTGAATGGCATCACGCCGATGGGCGACCTCCAGCGGATGACCCAGTTCAAGGAGAAGAGCGCGGGCAAGGAGCACGTGCCCGTCGGCATCTTCACGTACCCGGTGCTGATGAGCGCGGACATCCTGCTCTACAAGGCCACCGTCGTCCCCGTCGGCGAGGACCAGGTGCAGCACCTCGAGCTGGCGCGCGAGACCGTCCGGCGTTTCAACCACCGCTTCGGCCACCTCTTCCCCGAGCCGCAGCCCCGCCTCTCGCACGCTCCGCGCATCATGGGGCTCGACGGGCAGAGCAAGATGAGCAAGTCGAAGGGGAACACTATCGGCCTCTTCGAGGACAAGGACTCCTTCTGGAACAAGCTGCGCGGCGCGTTCACCGACCCGCAGCGCTTGCGACGAAGCGACCCCGGGCGGCCGGAGGTCTGCAACATTTACACGATGCACAAGGCGCTCTCGACGCCCGAGCAGGTCGAGCTCACCTACAAGGAGTGCACGACGGCCCAGCGAGGGTGCATCGACTGCAAGAAGATCCTCATGGAGGGGTTCGAGCGCGACCTCGTCCCGCTGCGTACAAAGCGCGCCGAGCTCGATGCGACGCCGGACGCCGTCCGCGAAGCGCTGGGCGACGGCGCGGCGCGCGCTCGCCGGATCGCAGAGGATACGATCGCCGAGGTGCGAGACCGCATGGGGCTTGGCCTGGGGCCCGCATGAACCGTCGCGCTCGAGACGGGGCGCGCGCCACGCGCGCGGGCTCGTCCGTCGCGACCGCTGGCGCTGCTGCCTGCCTTTTGGCTGCGCTCTGCGCCAGCTGCAACCATCAGCCGCCCGACGCGACACCCGAGGGCGTCCTGCGGTTTTTCCTCGACGAGATGGAGAACGCCAGCGACGACCCGCGCCTCATGCGGGGCGTCTACGACCTCCTGGGCCCCGCGACCCGCGCAAACCTCCAGGAGCGCGCCCGCCGCACGAGCCAGCTGCAGGGACGGCAGGTCGCCGCGTGGGAAATGCTCGCCGCGGGTCGGTTCGGGCTCGCCTTCCGGCCGAAGTCGATGCGCGCCACCGTGGTCGGCGATCGCGCGACCGTGGAAGTGCTCGGCGCCGACCCTGCGACCGAACGTTCGAGCGTCGCGTGCGTTCACGAGCCCGCAGGCTGGCGCATCGAGCCCGGTCTGCCGGACCCCTGACGCGGGCGCATCGTTACGATTGCGTTCGGCGTGTCTTGTCGCGCGTGCCCGGAAGGGGGCATAAAGATCGGCCGCATGCGACGCGCCCCGCTCGCGACCTCCGCTGCCGTAGGCGCCCTCGTCGCCTCGTCTGCGCTCGCTGTCCACGCGGACGGAACGGCGCCCGGCGACCCAGCCCACGGGATGTCGCCGCGGGTCGTCCTCATCGATGAGGGTCCGTTTCGCGGTTCCCGTCCGCACGTACACGACGTCCCGGGTCGCCCGATGGACGCTGCCAAAAAGAGGGGACAGCGCAGGCGCCCCTACCACCCCGCGCCGGGCATCGTCGTGGACGTGCCGAACGCCGAAGGCGGAGCAAGCGCCGCAGAGCTCCAGCGCTCGGCGCGCAACTTCGGCTACTGGCCGTTTCGCCGCTGCTACGAGGAGGGGCTCCGCCACGACCAGCGGCTCACCGGCCGGGTCCTCCTCGACGTGACGATCACGCAGACCGGAGCCGTCGAGGGCGCGGCGGTCACGTCGACGACGGTCGCCGACGAGAGCGTCGTCCTGTGCGTCGCGCGCGAGGCGCAGCACCTCTCGTTCGCCGTTGCAGGGGCGCCCACGCGCGCGAGCGTGTCCGTCGCGCTGTTTCTGGGCGATGAGCCTGTCCCCGTGCCCGCGCCGGTCCCGCATGCGCCCGAGCTGCGCGAGGCGCTCCGCGCGTTCTGGCCGGCGCTGCGCGGCTGCTACGAGGGCGAGCTCGCGAAGAGCCCGGACGCCGGGGGACCGATGGACCTTCATTTTCGCGTCGCCGGTGACGGCCAGGTCCTCGACGTCGCCGAGCAGGGTGAGGCGCGCTTCCGCACCGCCGAAGTCACCCAGTGCGTGCTCGCCGTCTATCGCACCGCCAGGCTTCCTCTGCCCGCCGCCGGCAACGGAGCTCTGGAGACGAGCTTCACCTACTCGCTGCACTTCGAGCGGGCGCAGTAGAAGCAGCGGCGGCGCACAGGGCGTTCTGCTCAGAACGTCTCGCCCGCGGCGAAGTAGGCGCCGATTGGTAGCGCGTCCGGCGACCACGCCACGTCGCCGCGGACGACGAACGCCTTTCCCTGTTGCACGCGCAACCCGAGCCCGGTGCCCCATTTCAGCCCGAGCCCGGTGCCGTCGAGCCCGGGGTTGGCCGACCAGTCCGCCCAGAGGCGCCCTGCGTCGAAGAACGCGACGACCGCGACGGCCCACGGCTTGTCCACGAAGCGGAGTCGCGCGACGTCGGCGCGCGCCTCTAGGTTGGCGATGAGCTTCGCCTTGCCGTAGTAGCGCGCCGCGGGTACGCCACGGATGCCCGAGGAGCCGCCGATCGCGTACGTGTCGTCGTATTCGGCGAGCTGGTAGAAGGGCGGGCGGCCGAAGAGCGCGTCGCCCAGCGCGCGCCCGGCGATCACGAAGCGGTCGCCGAGGGGGACGTACCCGCGGGCGATCGCGAGCAGCTCGCAGTATGGGTAGGGCATCGCGTCGCCCAGCCGTGGCGACATGCGCAGGTCGACCTCGTGCCACATCCCGAGGCGCGGAACGACCTCGTCGTCGCGACTATCCCACACGAGCGATTGCTGCAGGATCCCCACTGCGTGCGTCCTCGCGTCCCCGAGGAGCGAGCGGACCCCCGGACTCGCCGACCGCATGTCGCTCGCGACCCTCCCGTTGGCGGGTACGTCGAGCCAGTTCAGCGTGAGCGAGCCGCCGGCCACCTCGAAGAGGTGCGGCCCCAGCGTCCCGCGCGCGTAGCCCTCGAGCATCGGGTGCGTGCGCCCGTAGAGATAAGCCGGTGCCGTGGGGTTGGCGGGCGCCGGAGCGGCGTTGCCCAAGCCGTAGTACGAGATCACCGTCTCTTGCGTGAAAGCCACGCGCGCTTGCACGCGGAGCTTTCCGTCCAGCAGACCGGGGACGATGAGCTGAATCCAGTGGTCCTGGTACGGCACGCCGAACGACGGCAGGACGCGGAAGGTGATGAGCGCGCTGGCCTCGAGGCGCCACTGCCACGCGTGCGGGTCGCCGCGCACGAACCGAGTCAGCGCCCCCACGGCGCCTCCTCCGTAGCCGATGTCGCTGCTCCCGCCTGCGACCGGGACGACGTCGAGCTCGGTCTCCTCGTCTGCGCGGCGCCCGTCTTCTGCCGCGGCACGGGCAGCAATCGCGAGCACGGCTGCGCTCAGGGCGAGGGGCGCCCGATGCATCGTGCGCGCGTCCCGTCGCAATCGTCGCGCCGGGCGTACGAACGCCGACACGACCTACGGTCTCGCGCTTCAGCTGGGCGAACGCCTCAGGGCGAAGCCGCGAAGGCGCGCGCGTCCGTGGCGCCCGTGTCGAGCAAGTCGGCGCAGCAGCGGAAACCGATCTGGTAGCCGGCGTGCCACTCGTTGTGCGCCGTCGTCAGCGGGCGGCACCGATCACGCACCGGGCCCCAGTACCCTCCCTTGAGGCCGCTCGCGTAAGGCGGCTCGCTCGATGAGCCTTTCTCGTTGAGCACCCACTCGTCGACGTTGCCCGTCATGTCATACGCGCCGTACGGACTCACGCATGCCGCGCGCGCACCGCTCGGGTCGCGCTGATCGAGGCGTGCGTTCTCGGCGGCGCGCGTCCGCGGGTCGGCCCATTTCGCTTCGTCGGGCACGATGTACGGCTTGTCGATGTTGCACGCGTTTCGATCGCACGCGTACCCGTAGGGGTAGGGCAGGCGCTCTTGCCCCTCGCAAGCGAGAGTCCACTCGGCGTTCGCGCAGAGCCGCTTGCCGGCGGCCGTGCACTCGGCCCGGGCCGTGTCCCAGTCGACGCCGACGACGGGCTTGGTGCCGGCCTGGTTGGGCCACTCGTACCGGTCGATGCAGAAGTGTCTGTGCTGTGGCGTCCCGAGGCAGCGGCCCGTCGGCGCGAACTCGGCGCAGCGGTCCTGGCCCGGATGCTTCGCGTCGACCTGGCGTAGGCAGACCTGCTCCACGGCGGGACACCAGTCGCCTTCGACGTCCACCATGC
>CALKVG010000714.1 GCA_937998045.1 uncultured Myxococcales bacterium | reverse complement strand
GCATTCAGAGGGGACACATGGGCCTCCATGCGCGATCGGTCGCCCTCGCCGCCGGCGCCACCGGCGACCACGTGGAAAGAATCGCCGCGATGATCGTCGAAGCGCGCGACATCACCCTCGAGGCCGCACGGAAGGCGCTCGCCATCCTCGTCGCGGAGGGGGGGGCCGCCCTTCCCGGGGTCGCGTCCGGGGCACCAGCCGCTGGTGCCGACGTCACGCCTTCGGGCGGCGTGGCCACCGCCATCGCCGAGTGAGGGCAAGACCTGGCGTCCCGGCCGGTCTGAACGTTGTCCCCGCGGGCTCTCGGGGCTGAATTTGCGGTTCGGCTGGGGCTTTGCGCCGCAGGAACGTGACCGAGCGGGGCAGATGTCGTAGGTTCCGGATGTGCCGCGAGACGACCAGTCGCGCCCCTCGCTCCCCCCGAGCGAGGCGCCGGGAGGGCACGGCGATCCACACCGCGATGTGACCGGGGCCCTTCATGACGTGTCCAATGCGTTGACCGTCCTGCTCGGCTGGGTGGCGGAAGCGCGTGGGGCCCGCGAATCGCCGGAGCAGGTGGAGCGTGCCCTCGCGATCGTCGAAGAGCGCGCCCGCAGCGCGCGCAACCTCGCTCGCCGTGCCATTGGCGCCGAGGTGCGAGTGGAGGAGGTCGAGGAGCCGCTCGATGCCGTCATCGCCGACGTGGTCGAAGCGCTCTCCGTGGAGGCTCAGCGCGCCGGAGTGACGCTGTTCGTCGTGCGCCCCTCGCCGGGGGTCCGCGTCCTCGCCGCGGCCGATGTCTCGCAGGTGCTGACCAACGTCCTCCTCAACGCCATCGCGTGGACGCCCTCCGGCGGTCGCGTGACCCTAGAGTCGGAGGCCGATTCGATCGCCGCTACCGTCGTCGTCGAAGACCAGGGGCCCGGCGTACCGGCGAAGAACGCGCGGCGCATTTTCGAGGGCTTGAGCGAGCGCGAAGGAGGTGGCGGGGTGGGTCTGAAGCATGGGCGCGCGGTGGCGCGCGCGGCCGGCGGAGAGCTGGAGTTGCTCCCGCAGCTGCCGACCCGCGGCGCTCGGTTCCGCCTGCGCTGGCCGCGCGTAGAGCAGTCGCTCTCGAGGCCCCCGGTGTCGGCACCCCGTCCGGCCATCCTTGCCGGGACCCGCGTCCTGATCGTCGAGGACGACCTCGACGTGGCGACGTTGCTCGAAGGGGCGCTGGGAGCGCGCGGGGCGCACGTGGTTGTCGCCCGAACCGCCGACGAGCTCGCGGACCGTGCAGGCGACGGACACGACGCGGCGCTCGTGGATCTCTCGCCGATCGCCCAGGACGTTCGTGGCGCAGTCGACGCGCTCAGAAGGGGGTCGCCGGGGATGGCGCTCGTGTTCATCAGCGGGAGCGCGGTGGGGCTGCCCGAGGGGCTCGACGCCGAGCGCATTCGATGGATCCGCAAACCGTTCGAAGTCAGCGAGGTCGTCGCGGCCCTGCTCGAGACCCGCGCCGAGCAGGGCGCGGGGCGTTAGGCGTAGACCGAGCGGGCTGCCGCCGGCGGCGGCGCCTGGTGGAAGCGGGCCGCGAGGGTTCGCGGCGCGGTCTCGCGTAGCCAGGTGAGCGCCTCTTCGAGGAGCCGTTGTGCGCGCAGAAACGCCTCGTGCGATCCGCCGGCGCGGTCGGGATGCGTCCGAAACGCGAGACGGCGGAAGGCGCGGACGATGTCCTGTCGGTCGCAAGGAAGGTCCACGCCCAGCTCCTCCGACCACGCAGGCCTGGGACCGAGTGAGGCCCGCGGATGCGACCATCCGGCCAGCGCGCGCTCGAGGCGCTCCACCGCGTCGCGGAAATCCGGTGCGTCAACGGCCCCGGGGATGTCCTCCTGGAGAGCGGACTGCAAGGCCTCCGCGAACGTGCTCACGTGAGGAGGGAACGGCGGTGACGCCGCCGCCTTGAGGACGAGGCGCTACTGGCACTTGCCTCCCACGCACGTCTGACCGGCACTGCACGAGACCCCGCAGGTGCCGCAGTTGGCGTCCGATGTGTTCAAGTCGGCGCAGACGCCGGCGCAATCGGTCGTACCGGCGGGGCATGCGCATGCGTTGTTGACGCAGACCAGCGCACCGGCGCAGATCTGCCCACAGAATCCGCAGTTTCCCTTGTCGCTCGTGAGATCGACGCATGCGTTTCCACATCGAGCGAGCCCCGAGCCGCACGCGGCCGAGCAGGTTCCCGCGTTGCACACCTCGCCGCCCATGCAGCGATTGCCGCACGATCCGCAGTCGGCGGCGCTCGACTGGAGGTTGACGCAAGCGCTGCCTCCGCCGCCGGGGCCTCCCCCCGCCATGCACGCGGTTTCGCCCGCTGGGCACATGCACGAACCCCCGATGCACGGCGCGCCCGTGGGGCAGACGTTCCCGCAGCCGCCGCAGTTTGCGTTCGACGTCTGCAGGTCGACGCAGGTGCTGCCTCCCCTTCCTCCGGTGCACGCCGTGAGTCCCGTCGAGCAGCCCGCCACGCAACTGCCCCCAGCGCACATGTCGCCGCCGGGGCAGCGATTCCCGCAGCCGCCGCAGTTGCGGGGGTCCATCTGCGTGTCCGTGCACTGCACGCCGCAGAGCGTCTGGCCGCCGCCGCAAGCGCACGCCCCGGCGGTGCAGTTGGCCCCTGTTCCGCAGGCGCTGCCGCAGGCCCCGCAGTTCGAGGGGTCCGTTTGCAGATCCACGCAGGCGTTGCTGCAGTCGCTCAGGCCCGAGGAGCAGGACACCGTGCACTGGCCGAGCGAGCACACCTGTCCGGCCGCGCACGCGTGTCCGCAGCCTCCACAGTTCTTCGGGTCGCCTTGCGTATCGGTGCACACGCCGAGGCAGCGGGTCCCGTTGTTGAAACAGGAGCACGCGCCGCTCTGGCAGGTGGTCCCGCTCGCGCAGCGGACCCCGCACCCGCCGCAGTTCGAGTTGTCCGTCTGCTCATTCACGCATGCCGTGCCGCACGGAGAGAGCCCCGCCGAGCACGTCAACGTGCACTTTCCGGCAGTGCAGATCTGAGCGCCCGCGCACTGGTTCCCGCAGCTCCCGCAGTCGTTCTGGTTGCTCGAGAGGTCGACGCATACGCCTCCGCACGACATCTGCCCGGCCGGGCACGCGCACGATCCACCCACGCAAGTCGTACCGGATGCGCACGCCGTCCCGCACGCGCCGCAGTTGAGATCGTCCGTATGCAGATCGACGCACGCGTTGTTGCAGTCGGAGAGCCCGGTCGCGCACTGCAGTGCGCACTGCCCCTGAGAGCAGACGTCCGGCGCAGGGCAGACGAGGCCGCATCCCCCGCAGTTGCTCGGATCCGAGGCCACGTCGACGCACTGGCCGCTGCACAGAACGGGCTTCTGCCCCGCGAGGCAGGTGCACACGCCGGTCAGGCAGTGCGTGTTGCCCGTGCACGCGCTCGAGCACATGCCGCAGTTCGAGTCGTCGCTGGTCAGGTCGACGCACGCACCGTTGCAATCGGTCAACCCCGCCGCGCAGGTCTGCTGACAGTTCCCGACCGAACACACCTGGCCCATGCCGCAGGCGATCCCGCAACCGCCGCAGTTCTGCGGGTCGGTGAGGGTGTCGACGCAGGTGCCGTTGCACTCCCTGCCTGTCGTACAGCCAGGGCCGGTGTCGCCGCCGCTTCCGTCCTGGGCGACGGCGTCCCCCATCGTCGAGTCGACGGCTACAGCGTCGGCGACGCTCGAGTCCGGCGCGCTGTCGACCTGCGGCGAATCCGCGGTCACGTCGCCCGCAGCAACGGCGTCGAGGCCCGCGTCGCTCTCCGCAACGCTAAGTTCGGCTCGCCCGCCGCATCCTCCGACCAAAAAGCCGAAGAGAAACGACAACGTGAACACGAGGAAGGAAGCTTGTCTCATGGGATTGCCCTGGGTGGACTCTTACGCCGGGATGAAATCGGGCACGCGGGCGGCGGCATGGGCGCTCGAGGGAGCGGCCGCCGTCCCGTCGAACAAGAGTAGAGTGCGAGCTACGGCCGAAAATGGATCACGCCGACAGCTGCGTTTGCGCTTGATCCGTTTCTTATGCAGCATGCCACTATTCCTTGGCAAGCATGCGTGACGGCGAGTCGGCGTCTCTTCGTTTCATCGACGGCGACCGTTCGCGGGATCGCACACGGGCGCGCGACGCTGCGCTCGAGCTTGCGCGGGCCGCTTCCGCGGGGGACGTACGGGCAACGCGCCGGCTTCTCGAGGTCGTCGCGCCCCGCGTGGCGAGAGCCATTCGCGCCGTCATGGGAGCCAGGCATCCGGACGCCGACGACGCGACGCAGCTGACGCTCATCGGGTTCATTCAGGCGCTGCCCAGCTTTCGCGGCGAGTGCGACCCCGCGCAGTTTGCCGCGCGCATCGCCGTTCGCACGGCGGGTGCCGTCCGTCGTAGGGCCCGCGCGCGCTCCGTCTCGCACGACGATTCGGTGGATTTGGACGGCATGGAAGCGCCGCCGAGCGAAGTCGCCGCGGCGAGGCGGCGCGCGCTCATTCGTCGCCTGCTCGACGAACTCCCCGAGGAGCAGGCCGAGGCCTTGGCGCTCCGGATCATGCTGGGCTGGTCTCTGAAGGAGATCGCCGCGTCGACGGGGGCTCCTCTCAACACCGTGCGGAGCCGACTGCGTCTCGCGAAGGAAGCGCTTCGCCGACGCTTCGCCGACAACCCTGCGCTCGCGGAGGCGCTGGAGCCCGTCGAGGTCGGCCCATGACGTCGACGGACCTGCATCCCGACGATCTCATGGACCGCGAGATGCGCGGCGAGCTTTCCCCGAGCGAGCACGAGCGCCTGGAATCTCATCTTCGCCAGTGCGCGGTCTGCCGCCTGGAACGACTCGTTCGCGAGGACTTTCGGCGCGAGGCCGAAGACCCGGCCTCGGAGGGCGACGCGCGCCGGCTCGTGGCTTCGCTGTTGTTGCCGGCCACCATGCAAAGTGCCCTCCGCCGGCCCGCTCGCTCGAGACTGCGCTATCTGCGCATGGTGCTCGTCTCGGCCGCCGTCGTGAGCGTCGCCGGATGGGCGGCGGCCGGACTGTGGTCGGGGCCTCGCGCGCCGAGTCGCGACGCCACCCCGGCCGCCCCGCCGGAGGCGCCCGCCGGCCTCGCCGACCACGTGGCGCACGTGGTCAGGCTCGCGCCGCCGCCCGCAGCAGCCTCTGCTCGCGCCGCCGCAGCACCGTCAGCGGCCGTTTTCTCCGCTTTCCTCGTCGAGCCCAGCGCCGCTGCGACGCGTCGACCCGCCCGGCGGCCCCTGGAGACCCCTTCGGTTGCGACGCGTGCGGCGCCGCCTCCGGAGACGGCGCCGGTCACCCAGGCTCCTCCTACGCCGGACGCCGCGATGCTTTTCGCCCGCGCGACGGCGGCTCGGCGGCTCGGCGATCACTCCGGTGCGACCCACTACTTCCGCGCTCTTCTCGAGGGCTTCCCCGCGTCGCCGGAAGCTCAGGAAGGGCTCGCGGTGCTGGGTCGAATGCTGCTCGACGACTCGGACGCCGACGGGGCGCTTCGATGCTTCGACCAGTACCTGCGCCGAGGCGGGCCTTCCCGCGAGGACGTTATGCTGGGGCGGGCGCTGTCTCTGCGGCGGCTCGGACGGTCGAGTGAGGAAACGCGAGCTTGGAAGGATCTCGTTGCGGACTACCCTAGCTCCGTCCATGCGGAGCGGGCGCGGAGGCGGCTACTCGATCTCGAAACGCACTGAGAGGTCGCGGTGTCTCCGCGGCGCCCGCGCGATCGGTGCGGCGGTGGTCCTCACTTGGGCGATTGCCCCGGAGGCCAGGGGCGACGGCCCGCCACCGCAGCTCGGCGCCCATGGCGAGCAGGAAGAAAGGGGCGTCGTGGTCGCCGTCGCGGGTCGCGACGAAGAGCGTGCGGCGGTGGCGAGCTCGCTTCGCGAGCTGCTCTCGCGCCTCGGGCTGGAGATGCAGGACTCGGGATCGAGCGAACCGCCGTGGTCCTCGGACGCTCGGAAACCCGCGGCCAATGGAGTTCGCGCGCGAGTGTGGGTCGACGCTCGTCGTTCCGATCGCGTCGACATCAGCGTGCAAGCGGCGCGGGGCGGCGGCTTCGATCCGCCGGTGGTGCGAGTCGTCCCGCGGGGGGACGCGAGCGAGATCGTCGTCGAGCGGGTGGCCCATGCCGTCCACGCGAC
>CALKVG010000713.1 GCA_937998045.1 uncultured Myxococcales bacterium | reverse complement strand
GACAGATGGAGGGGGATGGGGCGTCCGGGTTTTCCGGCTCAGGCGCGGCGGAGCCGGCGACATCGCGGGCGTGGGACGCGCCGGTGGTCGATACACCCTCGCCGGTTGGCCCCGAGTGCGTCCCGCCGTGGGTCTGGACCGGAGCGGGCGTGAGCGAAGCCTCGGCGTCCCCGGTTCCGCGGGCCGGCGCCGACGGTCCGGCGCCCAACATGGCGGCGCTCGGCCCCGTGCTCGCGGCCGCGGAATGAGAGCCGCCGTCGCGCGTGCGAGGAACCGACGAGACCGGCACTCGCGGTGGCGGCGCGATCTCGTCGTCGTCCTCGTCCTCCTCCAGCGGCTCGTCGAGGGAGGCCAGGAGCTCGGCCGGGAGGACGGCTTCGATCTCGTCCTCCGGGGAAGGTACCAGCGACTCGTGGTCGCCCTGCACGATGACCCTCTGCTCGGCTTCGGCGAGGAGTTGCTGGAGCTCGGGGCTCACCGGCGGGGAGAGGCCGATGACCCGCCGCGCCGACCCCGGCGTCCCCGAGGTGGGCGGCGGCTCCGAGGGCAGTCGCGAAGGACGCGGCGCGGCCGACCGCGGCGCCGGGGCGGAGGTGCGCGCCTCGGGGACGAGCGCGGGGGCGACCCCGCGCATGCTCGCGGGGGGGAGCGACGGAGGTGCGCTCGACCGCTTCTGTTGCGGGGTGGGAATCGACGGCTGTGGGGTACTCGCGCGGCCGGAATCCTCGCTTCGAGCTCCACCGGTGAGGGCGTCGACCTTCCGAACGAGGGCTGGCACGTCGACGGGGCGGACGAACAGCCCGCTCCCCTCGTTGGCGAGCGCCTCTTCCGGAGTGGGCACGGCGCCGCCGGGGCGTGCGACGAAGAGGACGTGGATGTCGTCGGCGTCGGGGAGCTCCCTCATGCGCGCGACGACGTCGAGCGCTCCGTCGCTGTCTGCATCGACCAGGACGACGCGAGGATGCTGCACCGCGACCCGCGCGATGAGCATCGACTGCGGGACGTCGACCACCATGTAGCCGGCCGAACGGAGAGCCTGAGCGACGCGCTCGGTTTCGGCGGTCGGGTCGCTTACGAATACGGTCGCTGCCGGCCCGCGGGCGCCCTCGTCGTGAACCGTCCCCTCGTTCGCCACCTGGCCCCCTAGTCGCGCCGACCCCGCGCAGCCGCGCTCCAGCGCTCGCCCAGCCACTCTCCGAGACGCGGCAAGAGGCCCGCCCCCCACACCAGGACGAAGAGGAACGCCACCATGGCGAACTCGCCGCGAGTCAGCGCGAACACGCTCCTACTTGTACCATCAAGTACCGGCCGAGACGTGCTCGGCTACGCCGCGCTCAGAGTGGCCTCGCCCCTGTGCCAGTTGCAGGGCGTGAGCTGGTTGGTCTGCAGGGCGTCGAGGACGCGCAGCACTTCGTCGACGTTCCGGCCCACGTTGAGGTCGTTCACGCTCGCCCAGCGGATGACGCCCGTCGGGTCGACGAGGAAGGTCGCGCGCAGTGCGACCCCTGCCTTCTTGTCGAGGACGCCGAGCGCCTGCGACAGCTCGCGCTTGATGTCGGCGAGCATCGGGAAAGGAAGGCCGCGCAGCGCGGGGTGCTGCTGGCGCCACGCGAGGTGCACGTAGTGCGAGTCGGTGCTCGCACCGAGGACCTGCGCGCCGCGCTCGACGAACCCGGGATGGGAACGGCCGAACTCCGCGATCTCCGTCGGGCAGACGAACGTGAAGTCCATCGGCCAGAAGAAGAGTGCGAGCCACTTGCCCGCGTACGTCTCGCTAGAGATGGTCTGGAACTCCTGCCCGGACTGCAGACTCACGACGCCTTGCAGCTCGAACGGGGGAAGCTTGTCGCCGACAGTGAGCATGAGATGGACTCCTTGTTTTTGTTTGAACATAATCACGACTTAGACATCGTCTAATATGGCCGGCCAAAAAAACGCCCACCCGGGGGTCGGCGCCTGCGATCAACCTTTGCGGCCGAGCTTCTTGCCGCGCATCACGACCTGGTATTCGCGCACGCCGAACCCCTTGAGGCCATCGACGTTCGAGACGCGCAGGGCTCCCCAGGGTACGTCGTAAATGGCGCCGGTCTGCTCGTCGATGAAATGGTGATGAGGTTCCGTCTTCGGGTCGAAGACGACGCGACCCTCGGCAAGGACGAGCTCGCGGAGCAGGCCCTTCTGCACGAAGAGATTCAGCGTGTTGTATACGGTCGCCCTCGAGATCATCGGGAACGATCGCTTTACGGTGCCCCACACTTCGTCGGCCGAGGGGTGCTCGTCGGTCGAGAGGACGTACTCGCCCACCGCGACGCGCTGCGCCGACGGCTGGACGCCGTGGTCGCGCAGGAGAGAGACGACGTCCACCACAGGATTAGACTGGGTCTAAACCCCGGCTTCGTCAAGCCCGCCGGCTTCCTCGTGCGAAGCTCGCCGACCTCAGTCTTCGCCGGCCCGCTCCTCGGGGGCGTCCTGCGTAAGCCCGGCGAGCGTAGGACGCAGCGAGCCGCCGCATTGCCCGTCGCAGCTCTCGCCGGGGCTGGCGCCCGCTCACAGCCTCCGGTACACGGAAAAGCGCGAATGACGCGAGCCGGCTCGAGCGTTCCCCCTCCGGACGTGCGAATGCCTCCCGAGCGATCCCGGACGTCGACGCTTCGCTGGCAACTCTGGAAGGCCCGCGCCCTCCTCTGGGGCAAGCGCCTTGCGGTGGCCGCCGGCGCCACAGGCCTCCTCGGCGCGATCGCGCTGGGGCTCGTCGTGCACCACTACGAAGCGGGTCTCCCCAGCGTCGCGGAGCTCAAGGCGTACCACGCGCCGCAGGTCACGCGCGTCCTGGCGCGCGACGGCTCGACCGTGCTCGCCGAGCTCTTCACCCAGCGCCGCACCGTCGTGCCCATCAACGCGCTGCCCGCGCACGTCAAGCTCGCCGTCCTGGCCGCAGAGGACGCCGGCTTCTACGAACACGAGGGCCTCAACTACTGGGGCATCGCCCGCGCCATGCTCGTCAACCTGCGATACGGCGGTACGCGGCAAGGCGGCTCCACCATCACCCAGCAGGTCGTCAAGAACCTCCTCCTCGCGACGCACGAGCGCACCCTTTCCCGCAAGATCCGCGAGGCGCTCCTCGCGCGGAGACTCGAGCAGGAGCTCTCGAAGGACGAGATCCTCGAGCTTTACATCAACAACATTTACTTCGGCCGCGGACGGTACGGGATCGAGGAAGCCGCGCGCGACGACTTCGGAAAGAGCGCCCACGACGTCACGATCGCGGAGGCCGCGCTCCTCGCGGGGCGAATCGCCAACCCGCGCGCGTTCCACCCACGCACGAGCATGGCCGCGGCCCTCAAGCGGCGTGCATACGTCCTCGACCAGATGCACACGAAGGGCTTCCTCGGCGACGCCCAGTGGGAGGCCGCGGACAAAGAGCCGGTGAACCTTGCGCCCGCGGTCGACGCCGCGGCGAGCGAGCTCGCGCCCGAGGCCGTCGAGATGGCCAAGTCGTTTCTCTACGGCCTCGAACCCGATCAGGCACGCCTGGGAGGCTTCACGATCACGACGTCGATCGATCCGAAGCTCCAGGCGGCGGCGCGCAAGAGCGTGCGCGACGCCCTGGCGGCTTACGACAAGCGGCAAGGGATCCAGGGCGCGCTGAAGCCGCCTCCGACGGTGGCCGACAAGAAGGGGCGGCCGACGCTGGGACGCGACGGCGTGCCGCCGTTCGAGGGGACCCCGGACTTCGAGCGACACAAGGTGCTCGTGGGGGTCGTCGCAGGCGTCGACGACGCGGCGGGAACCATCGACGTGCGGGTCGGTACAGCTACCGGCACGGTGCGCCTCTCTGACTTCGAGCGCTACAACCCCGGGAAGCTCGCGCCGAGCGCGTTCGCGCCGGCGGGCGCGAAGGTCCGCGTGAGCCTGCTGCAACCGCTGTCCGATTCGGCGGAGGCGCGAGTGCCTCTCCGACTGGAGTCGGGGCCCGAGGCGGCCCTCGTCGCGCTCGACGTGCGCACGCGGCAGATCCTGGCCCTCGTCGGGAGCTACGAGGGCCAGGCCGGGGCGCTCGATCGCGCCACCCAGTCGCGGCGGCAGCCGGGGTCCACCTTCAAGCCCATCGTCTATTCCTACGCGCTGCACTCGCGGCGCTTCACCCCGGCAACGCTGGTCGATCCAACTCCGGACGTCTTCGAGGGCGGGTACCACCCGTCCAACTTCGAGGGCTGGCGAGGCAAGGACCCGCTGCGCCTCCGGGAGGCGCTCGCCAACAGCGTCAACGTGGCTGCGGTGCGCGTCCTGCGCGACGTCGGTCCCGCGAACGTCATTCCGTGGGCTCAGGCGCTCGGCATCGAGTCGCCGATGAAGGCCGATCTGTCGTTGGCCCTGGGGAGCTACGAGGTGCATCCGCTCGAGCTGGCCGGCGCCTACGCGACCTTCGCGGCCGGTGGGGTCTACCAGGAACCGACGCTCATACTTCGCGTCGTCGGTCCTGACGGAAAGGACGTACCCCTCCCTCCCCCGCCGCCGGCGCGGCGCGTTCTCGACGACGCCGAGGCCTACGTGATTACGAGCATGCTGACCAGCGTCGTCGATCACGGCACGGCCGTGCGCGCGAAGTCGCTCGGCAGACCCGTCGCGGGGAAGACCGGCACGTCGAACGGTCCCAAGGACACGTGGTTCGCGGGGTACTCGACGGACATCGCGGCGGTCGTCTGGATCGGCTTCGACGACGGCCGTACGCTCGGACGGGCGGAACAGGGCGCCATCACCGCGCTCCCGGCGTGGCTGGCCTTGATGAAACAAGCGACCGACGGGCAACCTAGGGTCGACTTTTCGCGCCCTCCCGGCGTGGTGACGGTCGCGATCGACAAGCGAACGGGCGAGCTTCCCTACCTCGACGACCCGGACATCATGGACGAGGTCTTCCTGGCCGGGACCGAGCCGACGACGACGGCGGAGCCGCCGCCTCCCGATAGCGCCGGGGCCGGCGACGCCGGGCTCCCGGATGCAGCCGCGAACGACCTACAGTAAAGACCGTTCGGACCCCTTCCGGACGAGATGACCCGCCGACCAAGTACGCCACCGACGGCCCTCGCCGTCGTCGTCGCTCTCCTCGTCTCGCCGCGCGCCGCGGCCGCGGGAGGCGCGGTGGACGTCGTCGCCCAGGACGTCGCGCTCTCGCTCGCCCAGGCGCCCCCGTCGAGCGTGGTCGTCGCTGCGCCGCTCTTGAGCGATCAGCCGATCGCGCGGCCGGATGACCTCGCGCTTCGCGTCGCGGCGCTGGTCTCCGGGAGGATCGGGCCGAGCGCGCGCGCACACGCCCAGGCGGCGCAGCTCGGCACCGCGCGTGCGATCGCCGGCCGCGCGAGCGCGCTCGTGTACGTCCAGACCGAGATCGCGCGGGGCGACCTCCGAACGACCGTCGACGTCTACCCGTCGATGGCGAACGCTTGGGACCGGATCCGGAACCCTCTTCCGTCGCCCACGGCGCACGCGTTCGCGAGCGCGAAGATCGACGCCGAGGTCCGCGCGTTCCTGGCGCCGCTACTGCTCGAGCAGGCGAGCATCCACCGGGCCCACCAGGACGAGGGCGACGTGCTCGCGGTCGCGTGCGGCGACGTCGACGGAGACGGCGGCAACGAACTCGTGCTCGTCTCGCGCGCTCGCGTCGCCCTGGGCCGAATTCGCGGAGAGAGGTTCGTACCGGAGCGAACGGCGGCATGGAGCGCGCTCGCTCCTCGTTTGCCTGTGCCGATGCGCGAGCCGCTCGGCGGTGCCGTCGTGAGCCTCGGAGTCATCGACGTCGGATCGACGGATCGCGGCTCGTTCGCCCTGACCCCGGACTTCGTCGGCCACGACGCGCTGAGCGCAATTCCCGCGTCGGGCTGGGACGGGGCGGTCTGCCTGCGACCCGAGCCGTCGGCGGGCGCGTTCGACGGCGCGCCGATCGAGTGCACGGTGACGCGGGACCCCCGACCCAAGCTGGCCGTGCCGTCGCCGCGCTTCGACGCCTTCGCCGCGGCGAGCTTCGCGGACCGTGACGGCAGACCCCATTCCGCGGTCGTCGTGCGCGAACCCAGCAGCAAGCTCAAAATGCGCATCGACGATGCGCCCGTCCAAACGCTGGAGGGGACGTATGGCGCTCAGATCGCCGTGGCCGACCTCGACCAAGACGGGATGCCCGACCTGGTGACGACGGTCGATGGCACCGACGACGCGATCACCCTTTGGTCGTGGACCCCGGCGGATCTGCGGCCTCGGCTTCGGGTCGCCGCGCCCGGCGGAGTGCGGGCGCTGACGGTGTGTCCCTCGGAACAGAACGGGATCCCGGCGCTCGTAGCCGTCGTCGCGGATGAAGTCTGGCTCTTGAGGCCGATCGCGGAAAACCGGGGCGCGTCGGGGCGCTAGATGATCGGCCGGCGGACCTTCCTCGGCGGCACCGCCTCGTTCGCGCTGGCGGCGCTCGCGGCGCGGCGCGCCGTCGCGAGCGCTCGCGTGCCCTACGGAGGGCGTCTGGCGTTGCACGTCCCCTGGCCGCTCGCGTCCATCGATCCTCACCGGCTGGACGACGCGGCGGCGGCGTTCTTCGGAGAGGCGCTGTTCGACACGCTGTACGGCCCGGGCGACGCAGGTGCCCTGATCCCGGTCCTCGCGGAGGATGAACCGCGCGCGGAGGGCGCCGGCCTGCGCGTCCCGCTCCGCGCGGGCATCCGATTCGCGTCGGGAGCCTCCCTCGACGCGCGCGTCGCCGCTGGTTCGCTCTCCCGCGCGCGCGCGCGCGACGGCGCGGCGTGGCTGACCGAGATTCCCCCGCCGCGGGTGGACGGCAACTCCCTCGTCTTTGCGATGCGCGACGCGCACAAGCTGGTCGGAGCGCTGGCGGCGCCTGTCGTCGCGATCGTCCCGCCGCGGTTCTCCCCCGAGCGGCCCGACGGAACGGGCCCGTTGCGCGCCGAGCTCCAGGCGGGTGCTCTCCTTCTCTCGCGCAACACCTCCGCCGCGCAGGGGCCGGCGTTGCTCGACGAAATCGAAGCCCGCCACGCTCCGGATCTGGTGACCTCGCTCCGCGCGTTCGAGAGCGGCGCCGACGACATCGGCTGGCTCGGGTCCTTCCTGCACGAGCCGCGCGCGGGCGCCAAGAGCTTCGACGCCGGCTGCGTCGCCTGGGCGATCCTGCGCACGGGGCGCGACGCGGGAGGGCTCGACGCGCCGGGCACCGCGCAGGCCATCGCCGATGGCATCCCCCACGCAGCTCTCGCGTCCCTGGTCGTCGGTCCGCCTGCGGCGGGCGCACCGGCCGCGCCCACTCCCTGGAGCGGCCCGCCGTGCGATCTGCTCGTGCGAGACGACTCCCCCTGGCTCGTCGAGCTTGCCCGCGCTTTCGCGGTCGCGCTCTCCTCTCCCGGGCGCGAGGTGACTCCGCGCGCCGTGGCGAGCGCCGACCTCGCGATGCGCCGGTTCACGCGCGGGTTCTCGCTCATGCTCGACGTCGCGCGGCCGGCCGGGCCGGGCTCGCTCGGGGCGCTGGTCGGGCTCGCGACGGCCGACGACCCGGCCTCGGCGGCCGCGCTGGCCCGCCATCCCCCGCGCGGAGACATGCCACCGCGGGTCGCGGCCCGTACGATGCGACTCGGCGTGGTCGCAGAGGTTCGTTTGCAAGGCGGACGCGCAGCCGACGTGGTGCTCCCCCCGTCCCGGTGGGGCCGCGGGATCGACTGGGGCAGCGCCGCTCGAAGGAGGACACTCTAGTGCGGCTCGCGTTTCGCCTCGGAATCGCGTTCGCACTCGTGGCGTCGCTGTCCGTCGCGGTGTTCGGCTACGTCGTGCGCGAGGACCGCCGGGCGAGCGAGGCCAAGCGCTTCGAGCAGGAGGTGCGTAGCGCCTGCGACCGAGTCGTCGCCGAGATCGAGCGGCAAGGGGAGAGAGATCGCAAGCTCATCGCCGGGGCTTGCCAGTCGGGTGAGCTCGTCGACCGCGCGGCCATCTGGCTGGCGGGCGGCACACTCGACGACGAGCACCGGCTCTCGCTTTCGCGGATCGTGCCCGACGAACGGCAGGCGTTCGACGTCGACGAGCTCCTGCTCGCGACGGCCGACGGAGAGCTCCTGGGCCAGGATCCCGTGACCCTGCTCAAGACGCCACGGCCGGAAGTCGCCCGACTGGTGTCCGCCGACGCCGCGCATTTCACACTTCGGGTCGGCGTCAGGCCGGCGCTCGTGAGCCGGTGCCGCAAGTCGGGCGCCGGCGGAGGGGCGGTCGGACTGGTCGCGGCGCGGTATCTCGAGCCTGTGGTCGAGCGACTGGGGAACACGGTCGACGCGCGCGTCGGCCTCGGGGAGTCCGGTGCGGCAACGGAGGACGTCGCCCGCGCGAGCTGCACGCTCGGCGACGCTGCGGGCGCTCACGTCGGAATCGTGGTGGCCAAGCCGAAGCGCGAGCTCGTCGAGAACCTCGCACGGATCGACGCGACCATCCTGTATACGGGCCTGGCATTCACCGGCGCCGCGCTCGTCATCGCCGTGCTCCTCGCGCGGAGCCTCGGCCGCCCCATCGCGGAGCTCGCCGCCGAGGCGCGAAAGGTCGCGACGGGCGAGGCCCGCCCACTGCGGGTACGCGGGGGCGGCGAGATCGGGGAGTTGGCGCAGGCGTTCGACAAGATGCTCGAGGATCTGGAGGCCACGCGGCGCAGGCTCGCGGCGACGAGCCGGGTGGCGGCCTGGCGAGAGGTCGCCCGGCGCGTCGCGCACGAGGTGAAGAACCCGCTGGCGCCGATCCGCGCCGCGGTCGAGACGCTCCGGCGCCTGCGCGCCCGATCGGATCCGGAATTCGACGCGTACTTCGATGAAGCAACGCGCACCGTCCTCGACGAGGTGCATCGAATCGCCAACATCGTCACGGAGTTCACGCGTTTTGCGCGACTCCCCGCGCCTCGCCCGCAGGAGCTCGACCTGGTCGAGCTCGCACGGCAGGTCGCGCTCCTCCACAAGCCGGCCGCGAGCGCCGTCCTCGAAGTGAAGATCGAGCGCACGCCGCCCATCGTGAGGGCGGATCGCGATCAGATCGTGCAGGTCCTGACGAACCTCGTTCAGAACGCTCTCGACGCGGTGAGCGAGCGCCCGGAGGGAGGCCGCGTCTCCCTCACGCTCGACACCGAGGGGGCCGAATACGCCACGGTCACTGTCGCCGACAACGGGCCCGGGGTCGCCCCCGAGATCGCGGCCCGCCTCTTCGAACCGTACGCGACGACTAAGGAGCATGGCACGGGGCTGGGATTGGCGATCGCACAGCGCATTGCCATCGAGCACGACGGCGAGCTCTCGTACATCGGCACTTCCGGCGCCGGTGCGGTCTTCCGCCTCGTGCTCCCGACGCAGGGACCCCACGCCACCGAGGAGGCGACCGCATGAGCGAGCGACCGCGCGTTCTCGTGAACATGGCGCCCAGTCTGGACGGGAAGATCGCGCCCGCGCGCAAACACGGGCCGCTCGTCATGTCGCGCCACCGCGAGGACGGCGAGCGGATGCGCGCGCTGCGCCAGCGCGCCGACGCGGTCGTGATCGGCGCGACGAACCTGAGGCAGGACGATCCGGACCTGATGCCGAGCCGCCTGCGGGTCGTCGTCACGCGCGCCGGCGAGCAGATCGCTCCCACGGCGAAGGCGCTCGACGAGCGGCTCGGAGGGGAGGCCGTGGTCGCGCACGCAGCCACGATGGGAGAGGCCGCGCGAAGCGCGCTGCGACCCCACGCGACGCTGGTCGAGCTGGGCCCCTCGGAGGTGGACGTGCTCGCACTGCTCGGGTGGCTATCGAGCGAGCGCGGGTGCCGGGTCGTTCTTTGCGAGGGAGGAGGCGTCCTCAACGCGCGCCTCTTCGCGGCCCGGGCGGTCGACGAGCTCTATCTGACCATCGTGCCCCGCATCCTCGGGGGATCGGCCGCACCCACCATCGTCGAGGGCGATGGGTTCGAGCCGGACGCGATTCCCGACGCGCGACTCGTCCGGGTCGACAGACTGGGCGACGAGCTCTTTCTCGTCTACGCCTTCGACTGGGGGTGAGTGTTAGGCTCGCGCCGTCATGATGCTCCGGCGATTCGCTGCTCTTGCTCTCCTCGCTGCGGTTCTGTCGATCGCATGCAAGCGCGCCCCCGCGCCGGTGCAGCAGACCGCGACCACGTCGCCGCCCGCCGGCGGCGAGG
Source organism: uncultured Myxococcales bacterium (assembly GCA_937998045.1). Taxonomy (GTDB): domain Bacteria; phylum Myxococcota_A; class Polyangia; order Polyangiales; family Polyangiaceae; genus Palsa-1150. Next base: position 10,593 of record CALKVG010000713.1, on the reverse strand, counting down.
GCCAGCCAGTGTCGTTTCCGAATGGCGGGAACGGCTGGCTGCAAGCGCCGACCGCACCCGGCAAGCATCCGGGACTTCTCGTAATCCCCGAGTGGTGGGGGCTAACCGACTGGATCAAGCAAGACGTCGCGCGCTTCGCCGCACGCGGCGACGTGGCGCTCGCGGTCGATCTGTACCGGGGCAAGGTCGCCGCCGATCCGGGCGAGGCGCACGAACTCTCGCGCGGACTGCCGGAAGATCGCGCTATGGAAGACATGAAGGCCGCCTTTCGCTGGCTCTCGGCGCGACCGGACGTCGACCCCCAGCGCATCGGGATTGTCGGCTGGTGCATGGGCGGCGGCTACGCGCTCGCGTTCGCAACGGCGGAACCTCGGCTGCGCGCGGCGGTCGTCAATTACGGCAAGCTCGTCACCGCTCCCGAGAAGATCGATGCGCTGCACGCATCGCTGCTCGGGAACTTCGCCGGCGCCGACCGGGGCATTCCGCCCGAGGACGTCCGCGCTTTCGCCGACCAGCTCAAGGCGGCCCACATAGACGCGGACGTCAAGATCTACGACGGCGCGAAGCACGCCTTCATGAATCCGAGCAACAAGGACGGCTACAACGAGGCGGCGGCGTCGGATGCATGGTCCCGAATCGACGCGTTCCTCTCGCGGACGCTCGGCGACCGTTAGAACCCGCTGCCGCCGACACGGGCGCTCGGGCTCGGAGCGGCGCTCCCGGGAGCGCCCGACGAACCCACGCCCGGCACCGAGGGAGAACCTGCGGTGGGCGAGGAGGGTGAGCCAACGCCCGGCGGCGTGACGGGCGAACCGAAGCCAGGCACGTTCGCCGATCCCAGAGTCGTGGATGCCGTCGGGGCTCCGACCGTGCGCGAGGTCGGCACGCCGAACGGGGGCGCCGGCGTGCTCACCGAGGTCACTCCGGGAGTGGCCGGACCGGCGTTCGGGTTGACCGCCTGAGGGGGGACGACGCTCGTGGAAGTGGTTCCGCTGCAGAGGCCCTCGATGCAAGTCTGCCCGTAACTGCAGACGTTGCCGCACGTCCCGCAGTTCACCTTATCGCTGGAGAGGTCGGTGCAGCTCGTGCGGAAGCAGAGCGTCTGGCCCTGCGGGCACGCGCATTTGCCGGCGACGCACGCCGCGCCTCCCGAGCACACGTTGTTGCACATTCCGCAGTTCCAGTTGTCGCCCGTCGTGTCGATGCAGCTCCCGTTGCAGTACGTCTTGTCCGGAGTGCAGCGTGAGACGCACTTGCTGGCGGCGCACATCTGGTCCTGCGGGCACATGGTGCTGCACCCGCCGCAGTGTTGATCGTCGCTGGTCGTGTCGACGCATGAGTTGCTGCACTCGGTGAGCCCCATCTGGCAGCTGCATTTGCCGCCGGTGCAGTGCGTCTCGTTCGTGCACGTCTTGCCGCAGCCGCCGCAGTTCGCGTCGTCGGCCGTCGTGTCGACGCAGGCGCTCTTGCAGACGGTCTCGCCAGAGGCGCATTGCGATACGCACTTGCCCTGCGAGCACAGCTTGCCGGTCGCACAGGGGTTGCCGCACGCGCCGCAGTTCGTGCCGTCGGCCATGAGGTTGCTGCAGCCGCTCTGGCCGCAGTCGGTCTGGCCCGCCCCGCAGGCGCATTGGGCGTTGTGGCACGTCATTCCCTGGCCGCACGTGAGAAAGCAGCCGCCGCAATTGTCGGGATCCGTGGCCAGGTTCACGCACGCCGTGCCGCAAAAGGTGAGATCGGAAGACGGACACGACTCTTGGCAGACCCCGTTGACGCACGACGCCCCGGGCGGGCAGTTGGCGCACCCGCCGTTGGAGCCGGAGCTGCCGCTGCCCTTTGCGTTCTGCGAGCACCCAGGGAGGGGCGCGAATGCGGCGGCGACGAGGAGCAACGTCGCGAGCAGGATCGACGACCGAACTAGGCTGTATGTGTACTTCGGCATGGCGAGCCGTCGTCCCCAGCAAGCGCGGTGCCTTCCGAGCTCGTCCCATATCGCCGCCGCATCGACGGCCTCTGGCGTCTGCCGTCAGATCACGGTAGCGAGACGCAAGGGCGCGCACACAGTGCGAACGCGCCGCAGTTGCGGTCCGCGCTGCACGCGTCGATGATGGGCTTGTCGCAAGGCGCTGCGCCGCCGTCCGGGGGCGTCGTGACGTCCGTGTTGATGCACGTATCGCATCCATCCCCGGGCTTCGGCGCCGACGGCGACGACGCGCACGCCGACGACGCGCAGGCGCTCGCGCAGGCGCCGACGGGCCCGCAAGCGCACGTCAAGAGCGCGTTCGCGAACGTCTGATAGCCGGACGGGTGCACCTGCGCGCAACACTGCTGGCACGACGAGTTCGTCGACATACCCGCGCACGTCATGTCGGTCGGCCCGTTGTTGGCGCTGCTCCCGGAGCTGCTCCCACCGTCGGATCCGGAGGCGGCGCCGTTGCTTCCGCTGCCGCTGCCGCTTCCACTGCCGCTAGAGCTTGCGTTCCCGGTCCCACCGTCATCTCCGACGGTGCTTACTCCCGTTCCCGTCGACGATCCGCTCGAACAACCGGTTCCGTTCGCGACTGTCGCAAGTAGCAATCCAAAGACTCCAAACGCGTTCATGAATTTCACAGCGGTTCCTCCTATGAGGCCCCTTGGAGAGAACGGGGCCGTATCCACAGCGCAGGAGGAATGCCAACGCGAACGCGCCGGCGCCGTCCGCTGGCAGACGCGGTGAAACGCTCTCGTGGGGGCTAACGACCTGACGATTGGCGACAGCCGGCTACGAGAGCGAGAGCCAGAGCGATACCGAGACCGACACTACAGAAACTGGATGACGTCAGGAGCGAGTGCGGCGGGGGAGCGTGACCAATCAATTCCCAGATCATGATTCGGTCGTTTGTTTTCCGAGGTTCGTCTCGGCCGCCATCGCAGCCTCGCCGGCGTACGGAATCCCGTTTACGCCGCCCCACCTGCGATGCGTCGGGATACTGGGAAAGCATCGGTTGTACTCGGGCTCCCGATTCCCCTGCTGGCCGAAGAACGGCGCGGCGAGCGTGACCTGATTGGGTGCGACCCGGCGTGCGCGAGCCCGCGGGGACACCACGCAATGTCCGTAGACTGCTGGCGACATTCCGAGCGGATCTTCCGGCCAGCGTGGAGACCTGCTACAGAGTGCGAACACCGCCACGTTAGCGATAGGTCTTCAGAATTGCTGCGAAATGGAGCGCAGAGGATTTTGTTCGCGTAGCTTGGCTCGCTACGCGCAGACGTGGTCCCCGTGAGCAAATGGGAGTACGATCTGCGAACGTCGAGGCGATCGAGTTGGATGGCGTCGTCGGGAGACGCACCATGTCGTCGCGTGTAGGGAGCGCATTGGCTCAGACCGAACTTACGGAAAAGGACAGCGACCGCGTCGAAACCTCCGACTTTGCGGGGTCGACGCGTGCATATCTCATCCTTCGCAACGATACCGGCGGCACGCAGGTCATCGAAGTGCCTGCGCAGGGGAGTGGCCCTGCCGTCATCGGTCGCGAGGCGGGAGCTGCGCTGCGAATCGAAGATTCGCGCGTCTCGAGAACACATGCCCGGGTCGGCTGGGACGAGGGAGCGCTCGTCATCGAGGACCTCGGTAGCCGGAACGGCACGACGCTGAACGGCGAGGTGATTCGGGGAGGAACGCGCACGCTCCGCGGCGGAGACTGCATCCGCATCGGGGGTGGCGAGGTCGCCGTCGCCGTCGTGACGCCGTTCGGCGCGGCGCAGGAGAGCAAGCCCCGCGCCATCCCGCCGTCGTCGGCAGAATTGCCGGATTCCAGCGGGAGCTGGGCGCCGCCGGATCGCAGCTCGTCCAGCGCCGACTGGCCCGAAGGGGTCGTCGTCGCGGATCCCAACATGGCGCGCGTGTTCGGGTTCACGCGGAGAGTGGCTGCCGCGAAGGCCACGGCGCTCATCCTGGGAGAGACGGGCGTCGGCAAGGAGCTCGTCGCCCAGCAGCTCCACCGCTGGAGCGACCGCGCAGCGCGGCGCTTCATCCGGGTGAACTGCGCGGCACTTCCGGAAACGCTGGTGGAGAGCGAGCTTTTCGGCCACGAGCGGGGAGCGTTCACCGGCGCGGACAAGCGTAAGATCGGCTTCGCCGAAGCCGCGCACGAGGGGACGCTCTTCCTCGACGAGATCGGTGAGCTCTCGCTTCCGGTGCAGGCCAAGCTGCTCGCCATGCTGGAAAACCGCGCGGTCGTGCGCGTCGGGAGCACGGTCGAGACGCCGATCGACGTGCGCGTCATCGCCGCGACCCATCGTAGCCTCCAGCAGGAGGTCGCCGAGGGGCGCTTCCGCGAGGACCTCTACTACCGCATCAGCGTCGTCGTCGTCCGCGTTCCGCCGCTGCGCGAGCGGCCGTCGGAGATCATGTTGCTCGCCAAGCTGTTCGCGAAGCGCTTCGGCGTTCAGCTCGGATGGGAGGACCCGGTCATCGCGTCGGATGCTTCGGCGGCGCTCGTCGCGCACGGGTGGCCCGGCAACGTCCGCGAGCTTCGCAATGCCATCGAGCACGCGATGCTTCTCTCCGAGGACGGCACCATCCGCCAAGAGCACCTTCCCGAGATGGTCACCGTCTCGCCGCTCGTGCGTGCGCCGGCAGCCGCGGGGGGCGTGCGCGCGGCCCTCGCCGCGGTCGAACGTGCATCGATCGAGGAGGCGCTCCGCGCGGTCGACGGCAACCGAACGCGCGCTGCGCTCCGCCTCGGGATCTCGCTACGCTCGCTCCTCTACAAGATCCGCAAGTACGACATCCAGAGTTGAGCTCGTTCATCGCCGAGGCGCGCGGCGCAGCTGCTTACTCGCGCGAGAAGAGATCCTCGGGCCGCCGGAATGCGGGGCTCGTCGGAGCGTGCCTCGTGGGAATTCGCCTCGGTCGCGCCACCTTCGGCGCGGGGGCGGCCGGCGGCGTCTCGACGGCAGCCGCGGGAGCAGTGACCTCCGCCGCGGGCGGGACGGGCGCGCCGACGGACGACGACGGCGCGGCCGGGCCGGCGGGGCCCGCCGCGGGGGACGGGGTGTCCGGCCGATACGCGGTCGATTGCACGGGGACCGCGGGCGAAGGTGACTTCGCCCGGCCGAACGCGAGGAATGCGCCCATCGAGAGCGCCACGGCGACCGCGGCTCCTACAGCGACACGCCGCCGGTGGAGCGAGCGCGCGCGAGGCCGAGGGCGCAGCCCGCTGTCGAGAAACTCGGAAACCTCCGATTGGGTGGGCCCGTCGGGCGTGACCGGCGCCAGAGGGATTCGCGAAGATCGCGGCGGCGCGCAGTCCAGCTCGTCCAGCGTGATGTCGCGCGCACCGGGGGACCACGCCTCGATCGCTCGCAGTCTCTCCTGGCGTCGCGCGAGGGTCAGCCCGGCGACCTCGCGGACCCAGTCTCCGACGGCGCTCGGCGGTAGGGGTTGCGACCCTTGCTCTAGGGCGCGCGCGAACGCGAGCGCCGTCGCAAAACGTTCGGGTGGATCGAGCGCGCCTGCCTTCGCCACGGCTTCCGAAATGGACGCCGGCAAGTCCGGCAAGATCGAGGACAGCGGCGGCGCCTGCTCGCCGACGAGCTGGAACATGATGCGCGCCGACGACTCGCCGTCGAACGGCCTTCTTCCAGCGAGCGCCTCCCAGAGCACGAGGGCGGCGGCGAAGACGTCGACACGCCGATCGAGCGCATTGCCGAGCAGCTGCTCGGGAGCCATGTACCAGACCTTGCCCTTCAGCTGGCCGGTCCGGGTGTCCTGCAACCGGCCCACCGCCTTGGCGATGCCGAAGTCGAACACGCGTGCGATGCCGTCGACGCCGACGAGGATGTTGTGCGGCGAGACGTCGCGATGGATGAGATCGAGCGACTCCCCCTGCGCGTCCTTCGCCTCGTGAGCGGCGTGAAGACCGTGCAGAACGTCACGCATGATCTGCACCGCAATGGGCGCCGGCACGGTCTGCCCGCGGGAGCGCAGGGAATGGAGCAGCGACGCGAGCGACTCGCCGTGCACGTACTCCATGACCAGGAACGCTTCGCCGTCGATCGCGAGGACGTCGAGGGTCGCCACGACGTTCGAGTGCTGAATGCGACTCGCCAGCCTGGCCTCGTCGAGAAACATGGCGGCGATCTCGGGATCGCGCGCGAGGTTCTCGTGCATTCTCTTGATCGCGACCGTCTTCGAGAATCCCACCGGTCCAAGCAGACGGCCGATGTGCACCGTGGCGGTACCCCCACGGCCGATCTCGTCAAACAGCGCGTAACGCCCGATGCTCCGCCCAGGCCTCCCAAGAGGATCGCTCGCGACGGCGACCATGATCCGCTGAGGAGTGTATCTCACGATCGCGCTTCGCCCAGGGAGTTTGCATCCGGCGAGGTGATATAAGGGCGCTCGCATGCCATCGCGCCTTCGCGGGCTGGTAGTAGCATGTACGCTCCTGGCTCCGCGAGCAGCGTTCGCACAGGACGTTGCTGCGGCAGAGGAATTGTACCGTCGCGGCGTTTCCGACTTCCGGGCGGAGCGGTTCGACTCCGCATGCCAAGAGTTTGGAGCGAGCTACAAGCTCGACCCGCACCCGGGCGTCCTCTACACGCTCGCGACCTGCGAAGCACGCCTTGGGCGCGTTGCCACCGCGGCCGCGCATTACGAGGACTTCTTGCGCCTCGTCGCGACACTTCCCCCCGAGCAGCAGGCGATCCAGGCCGAACGAAAGCAAGCTGCTGCGGCTCAGCTGTCGACCCTTGCTCCCCAGATCCCGTACGTGACCGTGTCGCTACCGGAGGGGCTTCCTCCTGGCGCGGTCGTACGACGCGACGGCGCGCCGCTCGATCCCACGGCTCTCGGCCGGCGGCTGCCGGTGGATCCGGGCGACCACATCGTCACGCTCGAGGTGCCCGGGGCTCCGCTTCAGGAGCAGCCGGTGGCGCTCGGGAGAGGAGAAAACAAGACGCTCACCCTGCGTCTACCGCCGACGCCACCCCCGGCGCTGCGAATCCCGGTGAAGGAGAGGCCCACTGCCCCGGCGCCTCCGGTCAACGCGCCCAGCTCTCATGGTGGGTCGTCAGGCCTCTGGTGGTCGGCGACGGTCGTCTTCGGTATCGGCGCTGCAGCCGGGACGACGACGGGGATCCTCGCCTTCATGGACAAGAACATCGTCGGCGACGAGTGCAAGGGCCTGGCCTGCACGCAGCGCGGCAAGTCCGCTGCGGATCGCGGAAAGGTCGAGGCGCTCACGAGCACCATCTCGTTCGGCGTCGCTGGCGTCGGGCTCGTGGGGATGGCGATCGGGTACCTGCTTCAGCGGCCTCACAGCCCGCGCGCGAGCGTGACGTCGGAGATCCCATCGATCGGCCTGGGACCCAATGGATTCTGCGTGAGCGGACGATTCTGAGGACCGCATACGCGCAAGCCTCGTTGCCGCCTTCGTGCAAGTCTGGGGGTTGCGATCTTCATGATTCTGAATCTGGCCGTAGGCGGCAATTGGCCGGGGTCCCCGGGCAACTCGACCACCTTCCCGCAGACGATGACGATCGACTGGGTGCGGGCGTACCCGAAGTCGCCTTAGGGACACTATCTGCGCTCGAACGGAAGGACCCACCAGCCCGGCCGACTGACGTCGCGGTGCTCGTCGAGCCACTCCGAGAACGCCTCCGCCCAGCGCCTCCCGCCCCGCGAGTTCGGGTGGATGCGGTCGGGCTGGCGCTCGCTCGCGACGAGGCCACCATCGAGCGCTGCGTCGCTGTCGAAGAATGCGCACGGTGCGCAGTGATCGTGGATCACGCGGACCACGCCCGTGTCCCCCCGCCAGAGCGGCGGCGTCGTCCAGACACAGGACGCGCCGGCCTGGCGGATCCTCCGTGCGATTCGCTCGACCGCCCCGGCGTGCACCTCGGGTGCCGGGATGTCGACCTCGTTGGCGCCGAGCGTCACGATGACGAGCGTCGGCCGACGGCTGAGCCACGTGTCGAGCTGCGCGTCGTAAGCCCACGTGGTCGTGTAAGTCGACGTCCGTGAGTCCACTACGTACTTGGCGCCGCTCGCGCGAATGCGCGGCTCGATGTTCTGCGAAAAGGACGCGTCGACGAAAGAGTCGCCGATGTGCAACACCCAAGTACCGCGCGCCGAGCCTCCGTCGGCGCCGACGTCGGATGCAGCGGTCGATCGCGCGGGCTTGCCGAGCCACTCCGTCGCGGTCGGTGCGCCCCGATGCACGACGAGCGTCGACGCCGGTGCGCTGGACTCGCACGCGCAGTTGCCCACGGCGCAAGCGAGTGCCCACGCTCGAGCCCACCGCCAGGCGCGAAGATGTTCGACTCGGCGCATCGGGGGCGAGCATCTTACGCGAAGCGTCGCGCGCGCGGCGACAGTCAACACGACAGCATGACGAGAACGGAAATGCGCAGAACGCGAACCGTTCGCGGCCATTCGCGACTGGAATGTCGCGCACGCTGCGCTGCGCCCTCTGCCGTAACGCGGAGTTCTTGCGCCCCTACCGCAGGCACGAAAGAAGCATTAGGTTCTTGGCAGTCCACGGGAGTCGCTCTCGAACCCGCGATCAACGCGTTTTCGATTCGAGCAAGTGGTCATGAATCGCGCAGTTTCGTTCGTTTTCGCACTCGCGGGCAGCGCCATCATCGGTTCGTGTAGTACGCATTCCGAAGCCGGCTCGGGAGGAGCCGACGGCCCACCTCGGTCGCGGCCGGCAGCCGCGACCGCTCCACCACAACTGTCGCTAGCGAGCCTGGCGACCCTCCCGACCTCGCCGGCCGAGTCCGCGGGCGCTGCGTCATCCCCCTGTCCGGACGGCATGGTCCTCGTCGACGGCGAGTACTGCACCGAGGTGCGCCAGATATGCGCGCAATGGGAAGACCCTCCGGGGACGCCTTTGGCGCGCTGCGCGAAGTTCGCGCCGAGCGAGTGCGTCGGGCGGCGCGTTCACAAGCGCGTATGCGTCGATCGGGACGAATACGTTCCGCCGGGCGAGGCACTGCCGGCCGGTGATGTCTCTTGGAACGATGCCAACGCCACCTGCCGGGCGCAGCGCAAGCGCCTGTGCCAGGAGAGTGAATGGGAGCTCGCCTGCGAGGGCGAGCAGATGTTCCCTTACACGACCGGGTACGAGCGCGACCCGGGCGCGTGCAACTTCGACCGGAGCCACCTCGCCGATCCGAAGACTGGCAAGCTCCGCGATCTCAGGCTCCCCGCGGGCCAGCTCGAGCGGTGCACCAGCCCGTTCGGCGTCCGCAACATGAGCGGCAACCTCGACGAGTGGGTCGTCCGCGACCGGACGCCTGGTCCATGGCACTCCGCGCTGAAGGGCGGGTGGTGGACCGCGGCGCGCGAGCGATGCCGCCCGGCCACCACCGCCCACGGCGAGACGTTCCACGAGCTCCAGACCGGGATGCGCTGCTGCGCCGATCCGGCCGCGGACTGATGGGTACGTGCGCATCCACCGCAGTTGGGCGAAATGCCGCCGAGTAAGGCTCAAGGGACGGGAGCGGCGCGCCAGAGCGAGCCGTCCCGCTGGTCGCCGGCATAAAGGTCGCCGCGAAAGACGGCCAGCGGCGCGGCGCAGAACGCATCGGTCAGTGCGAAGGGGCTCCGCTTGGCGTCCACGAGGGCGAGCGCGACGGGCGGATCGACGTCGACCCGCCAGAGGCCGCGCTCCGCGAGAACGACGAGCGCGCCCCGAAACCGCACGATGTCGGTCGGCCGCCCAGCCTCCGGCGGGAGCGGCCGTACCCGCCACGTCTCCCCGTCGCTCGTGACCCGCAGCGCCGCGCTGCCGTCGCGCTCCAGCGCGATCCACCAGAGCTTCGCCGCGTCGACGTACCAGCGCAACGTGAGTGCCCCCCCTTGCTGCGTCACGTTCGCGACGTGCGCGTCCTCGTGCGCGATCGACATCGACCCGCTCGGTGGCGCGAAGACGACGTAGTCGTTTGGTTCGCGTCCGTCGAAGTCCTGAATCCCGGCATAGAGGCGGTCGCGAAAGCGCGCGAGATAGGTCAGTCGCCAGACGCCGGACTGCCACGGCCAGGGATAGTCCACTTCGTACGTCCAGCGCGACGCGTCGTCGGTTGCTGCATGCAGTGCTCCCGGCGACGCACCATGCCAGGCGCGCTCGGTCGGCGGCACCGAGCCGGTGGACGCGTACAGCCGTCCGCGGAAGCGGATTACGTCGATGACGTGGTAGGCGCGCGGCACGACGCCCGCCCCTGCATGTCCATCCGCCCCCATCGTGGGCGGCCCGGGCGGCTTGTGACCCGGCGCGCGCGCCGGGGCGAATGCGCCGCTCGCGTCCGACACGAAGACGTAACCCTCGGTGCCGTGATCCACTAGACCGAACCCGGCGTACGGCGGGTCCGTGTCAGGGACGAACAGGCGTCCGCCGATGGCGTGCACGCGAAGAAAGCCCTGGCCCGCGCCTCCGCCCCGTACCGGCTCCCCCGGGCGATTCCAGTCGAAAGAGACCGCGAAGGGATGCTTCGGATCGTCCGGGCGGTACCGGGTGATCGTCGCGCCGTCGGTGCCCAGCGGCTGGTTGGCGTGCGACTGTCTCTTATACACATCTGACGCTGCCGACGATCTTACGCGTGTAG
>CALKVG010000712.1 GCA_937998045.1 uncultured Myxococcales bacterium | reverse complement strand
CTTCGCGGGGGCATGGCGGGAGGGGAACGCGGACCGGGCCCGTGGGGGAAGGGACCAGTACCGAGATGGGCGTAGTTTTGCCGGTTCGCGGGTGGTGGGAAGAGAAACTTAGCGCGCACCGAAAAGCCGAGCATTCGGCCATGAAATTGGCATCGACACGGCCGCATCCTGTGGGATTGTTGCGCCCGCAATGACCGCAGGCGCAGGTCCGCTTCGCGCGCGCCCCCGAGCCGCGACGCTCATCGATCCCTTCGAGCTGAAGCCGGTCGCGCCCGATGCCCCCGCGTCGCAGGCCGCACCGGTAGAGCCGGATGCCCGAGTGGAGCCCGCGCCCGCAGCGCCGCGCGTGGCTCTCGAGCCTCTGCCGCGCGCGCCGGATCTTCCGACCGCCCCGTCGGAGCGCGACACCTGGCGGCAGCTCCCTGGTGCCCTTCGCGTCCGGAACCGTCGCGCGCGCAGGTGGTGCAGCGAGGAGTGATCGTCGGGGGGCGAGGGTGCGTCCTTCGCCGTGCGGCCTATCCTGGTGGCCGTGCTACCTCGCGTCTTGGTCGTCGACGATGAGCCCGACATGGCGGAGACGCTCGCGGACGGCCTTCGCGACCGTGGATTCGACGCGACGGCGTGCGACTCGAGCACGGACGCCTCAAAGCGGCTGAGCGCGGACACGATCGACGCCCTGGTCACCGATCTCCGCATGCCGAAGGTGGATGGGATGGCGCTCCTGGCCCTGTCGCGGCAGGTCGCGCCGGAGCGCCCGGTCATCGTCATGACGGCCTACGGCGCCATCGAGACCGCCGTCGACGCGATCCGCCAGGGGGCGTTCCACTACCTGACCAAGCCGTTCGCGGTCGAGGAGCTCTCCCTGTTCCTCGGCCGCGCACTGGACGATGTGCGCGTGCGTCGCGAAGCGCGCAGCCTGCGAGCGGCGCTCCGCGAAACGGCCGGGCTGGGCACCCTCGTCGCCGCCAGCGTCGCGATGCGCGAAGTGTTCGACCTCGCGGCGCGGGTGGCCGACGCGGCGACGCCGGTGCTGATCGTCGGGGAAACCGGGACCGGCAAGAGCGCCCTCGCGCGGGCGATTCACGCGACGAGCGTGCGCGCTTCGGGCGCCTTCGTCGCGGTAAACTGCGCGGCTCTCCCGGAGACGCTCCTCGAGAGCGAGCTCTTCGGACACGTCAAGGGTGCGTTCACCGGGGCGACGAGCGCGCGCGGGGGGCTCTTCGCCGAAGCCGACGGCGGAACGCTCCTGCTCGACGAAGTGGGCGAGATGTCCACGGCCCTGCAGGCCAAGTTGCTCCACGTCATCGAGAGCCGCGCGGTGCGCGCTGTGGGCGCCGCGAAGGAGCGGCAAGTGGACACGCGCATCCTCGCCGCGACCCACCGCGACCTGCACGAGCGCGTACGGAGCGGGGCGTTTCGCGAGGATCTGCTCTACCGGCTCGACGTCGTCACGATCCAGGTGCCGCCCCTCCGGCATCGTCGCGAGGACGTGCCTCTCCTCGTCGAACGTATGCTCGCCGATGCGAAGGCGAAGCACCCACGCTCGGTCGTCGAGCGCCTCGGCCCCGACGCCATGCAGAAGCTGATCGACCACGCATGGCCCGGCAACGTCCGGGAACTCGCCCACGCAATCGAGCGCGTGGTCCTCCTCGGTCGAGACGTCGAGGCCGGGGCAGGGGACCTGCCGCCGAGCGTGACCACCGGGCCGCCCCCGGAGATGCCCGATGTCCTCGAGGGAGGGGTTCTCCCCATCCGCGAAGTGCAGCGCCGGTACGCGGCGTGGGCGCTCGAGAAGCTCGGCGGCCGAAAGGCGCGCACGGCCGAGGCGCTCGGAGTCGACGTCAAGACGCTCTCGAAGTGGCTCGCCGGGGAGTGACGCGTGCTGGCGATCGCGGCGTCGCTCTTCGCGCTGTCGCTCGGCGCCGGCTTCGTCGGCGCCATCTTCGGTATCGGCGGAGGCGTCCTGCTCGTGCCGGCGCTTACGCTCGTCCTCCACATGCCCATTCGCGTGGCGATCGGCGTGAGCCTGATCTCCGTCGTGGCCACCAGCGCCGGCGCGAGCGCAGCCTTCGTTCGCGACGGATGGACCAACCTCCGCGTCGCGATGGCGCTCGAGGTGGCGACGACCGCCGGGGCGCTGCTCGGCGCCTCGCTGGCGGGGGTCCTATCGGCGCGCGTCCTCGAGGGCCTCTTTGCCGTCGCGATGGTGGTCTCGGCGATCGAGACGCTCAGACAGCGCTCGCGCGACGGCACGTCTCCGGCTCGGCCGGAGCGTGGTCGAAACCTGGACGGCACGTCTCCGGCTCGGCCGGAGCGTGGTCGAAACCTGGACGGCACGTCTCCGGCTCGGCCGGAGCGCGGTCGAAACCTGGACTTGCTCCCGACCAGCGATCGGCTCGCGGCCCGGCTTCGCATGGGCGGATCGTATCCGGGTCAGAACGGCCCCGTGCCCTACGGCGTTCGCCGTGTGCTCCCGGGGGCAGCCCTGATGAGCGTCGCCGGCCTGGCCTCGGGTCTCCTGGGGATCGGCGCCGGGGTGCTCAAGGTCATGGCGATGGACTCGGTGATGGGGCTCCCGTTCAAGGTCTCGAGCGCAACGAGCAATTTCATGATCGGCGTCACGGCTGGCGCCGGCGCGCTCGTGTACCTGGCGCGAGGCGACATCGCGACCACGATCGCAGCGCCCGTCGCCCTGGGCGTCGCGGCGGGCGCCCTCGTCGGCAGTCGCGTGCTCGTCCGATCGAGGGTGCGCGTCTTGCGCATGGCTTTCGTGGTGCTGCTGCTCGCCGTCGCCGCGCAAATGGGGTGGCGCGCGGCCACCGGAGGGTGAAACCGTGGGACTCGAGGACGACCGCCTGCTCCGCACCTGGACGCCGCGCATCCTGCGAGGCGCGCTGGTCGCCAGCGCGATCCTGCTCGTCGCCGGCTTGTGCGTCATCGCCGCGACGGAGCCGCATGCGTACGTGGCGAGCTATCGAGCGCTCGAGCACGCGCGCGGGTCCACGGCAGCCGGACGCTCGTCGTCCGTGAATCACCAGATCGCGAATGTGCCCGGGGACGCGCTGCTGGTCACGGGCCTGCTCGTCCTGACGCTCGTTCCCATCGCCCGCGTCGCGTTCGCGGCCCTCGTGTTCCTTCGCGCGCGCGACTGGGTTTTCTTCGCGCTGACCAGCCTCGTACTCGCGCTCCTCTTCCTCGGAGTCGTCCTCGGGCGCGTGGGCTGAGCCGCGTCAGCGCAGCCGCCGCGCCGCCGGCGCGGGCATCGTGGGCGGACGCGTGGAATAGACCAAGGGCGCACCCCAGAAGGAGTAGTCGGGCCAGAAGGGGTCGTACCAGCCGCCCCAGCCGGGCCCCCACCAGTCCGCCCCGGCCGCGGCGTAGTAGCCCGGGGGAGGCAGCTGTTCGATCTCCAGACGCTCGAAGGTCGTCCGCTCCGAGACCATCCCGTCCGGCGTCTGCACGCGCCAGAGCACCTCGAAGTGCGGGACTTCGGACGCGCCCTGCATCGACGACGGCAGCGGATAGTAGAGGTCGACCGTGTCGCTCGTTCCGGGCGCGATTGACACGATCGGCGGGCGAGCCGTCGTCGCCCAGGCGAACGCGGGGCGGCTCTGCCCGTCCCCGCCGAGGCTGCCGATCTGCTCACGCGTGTCCACCTGCCACGGTGCGGTGTCGTCGTTGTTGTCGACGATCATCCGGACGTGCATCGCGTGGATGTGCTCCTTGGCCTCGCGCTGCGCGACCAGCTTCGCGATCCCTATCGTCGCCAGCCGTACGTCCCCGTGAGGCGATTGCGGGGGAACCTCGTAGTACGCCGCCGGGCGCCCCGAGACGCGCGCCGTGGCGTTCTCCTCGGGCCGATACATATACCGCGCGCTCGAGCAGCCCGCCGCGAGCACCAGCGCGGTCAGCCCGAGCCCGAGACGCCGCATGCGAAATGTGCACATGACAGGTCAGGGTGCAGCGCGTGTACCTGGCGCGAGGCGCGCGCGCGGACTTCGTGCTGAGCTGCCGGTGTCCACCATGAGCTCTCGTGCCGCGATGAAGAACGACTTCGATCAGCTGCGCCTCGACGGCATCGCTCGGCGGTTCGTGGATCGGACCGGCGGCGGCAGCGAGATCGTGGCCCTCGATGGGCTCTCCCTCGTCGTTCGGCGCGGCGAATTCATCGCCCTGCTCGGCCCATCCGGTTGCGGAAAATCGACGGCGCTGGGCTGCATCGCGGGTCTGGTGCGGCTGTCGCGCGGCAGCATCTGGCTCGACGACACCCGCATCGATGGGCTCTCTCCCGAGAGGCGTGGATTCGGGATGGTCTTCCAGAACTACGCCCTTTTTCCGCACATGACCGTCGGAGAGAACGTCGCGTTCGGGTTGCGGATGCGCGCGGTGCAGGCCGCGCAAGTCCGCGTTCGAGTCGAGCGAGCGCTGGCGCTCGTCCAGCTCGAGGGCCAAAAGGACAAGCTGCCGGGGCAGCTCTCCGGAGGGCAGCAGCAACGGGTGGCCCTCGCTCGTGCGATCGTCATCGAGCCGCCGCTCGTCCTCATGGACGAGCCGCTCTCCAGCCTGGACGCCGAGCTCCGCGTCGAGACGCGCGCCCAGATCCGTCGCATTCATGGAGAGCTGGGGCGCACGACGATCTACGTCACGCACGACCAGGACGAGGGACTTTCTCTCGCCGACCGCGTGGTCATCCTTCGCGCGGGAATCGTTCAGCAGGTGGGCGCACCGCTCGAGGTCCACGCCCGCCCGGCCAACCTTCACGTCGCGCGCTTCCTCGGGTACCGCAACGTCATCGACTTTGCCGCGGAGCCGGGACCACGCCCCGGGCAGGTCCTCCTGCGCCGCGAGGCTCTGGTCCTTGCGGGCGCCTCGCGAGAGGCGACGATCGAGGGACGCGTCGTCGCCGCGATTCGTCCCGAGGATCTGACGATCGGGCCGGAAGGCGCGCCGAACGCCGTCGCGGGCTTGGTCGCGAGCGTGGAGTCGTCCGGCGTCGACTCGCGGATCCAGGTCGAGATCGGCCGCGGCGTTTCTCTGACCGTGCGCTCGAGCGCCCGCGTCGCGGTGGGCGATCGCGTTCATGTCGGCGTCGCTCCCGAGCGGGTACTGGTCTATGCCAAGGACGACCGACCTGATTCCGCTCCTCCCGCGCTCGCGGGGGGTCCGGGACCTGACGCCGCGGAGTGATGTCACCGAGGCGTCACTCTGATGGTAGAGACTGTGTCCATGTTCCTGGACAAACGCGGGGCCGCCGGAGCTGCGCTTGCGACTGCGGTCGCGCTGGCGGTCGCCGGCTGCGACAAGAAGGCCGACCGTCCGGGAGAGGCCGCGGCAAAGGCAGGGAGCACCGCGGCGTGGCCGCGCGACGGAAGCGCTGAGAAACCCCTCGCCGTGATGCTCATTCCGGCGGATGGAGGCACCGAGGACGGCACCAAGGCCGATTTCATGCCGCTCTTCAACGCGATTGGTCACGCTGAGCAGCTGCACTTCGACGTGCGCGTCGGCCAGAGTTACAGCGCGGTCGTGGAGGCCATGGCCAACGGTCAGGTGGACGTGGGATGGTTCGGTCCGGTGTCGTACCTCGAGGCGAGGAAGCGGGCGGGCGCGCAGCTGCTCGCGGTCGCCGTCGAGCACGGATCGTCGACGTACTTCTCGGGCGTCTTCGTCCGGGGAGACTCGCCCCTTCACGGCCTTGCCGACCTGAAAGGAAAGACCCTCGCCGTCGGAGATCCGTCCTCCGGATCGAGCTTCAACTTCCCGCTCGCCATGCTGATCGAGGCGGGCGTGGACCCGGTAAAGGACCTCGGCAAGATCGTTCTGACCGGCAGTCACGTGAATTCGTTGATGGCCGCCGCCGAGGGGCACGCCGACGCGGGCGCGGCGTCGTTCAATTCGTTCGAGAAGGCAGTGAGCGAAAAGAAGATCCCGGCCGACCAGCTGCGGCCGCTCGCGAAGAGCGATCCGTTGCCCAACCCGCCGCTCGCGATGCATCCGGGGTTGGACGCCGACATCAAGAGGAGGCTGCGCGAGGGCTTCGCCAACGTCCACAAGGCGCCGGGTATCACCCCGGATCAGGTCCGCGGCTACGGAGGGATGAAGGTCGACCGCTACGACGTCGATTACCCCGAGGCGGAGTTCCTGAAAGTGGCGGCGAGACTGCAGAAGGTCGAGGCGATCAAGGCGGACGTGCTGAAGAAGGCCGGGCAGAATTAGCGCATGGTCCGCTGGCGCGACGTGACCCGAGGCTATCCCGACGGGACCGTCGCTCTGCGTCGCGTCACGCTCGAAGTGGCGCGCGGGCAATTCTGCGTCGTGCTGGGATCGTCGGGCGCGGGCAAGTCGACGCTGCTTCGAACGGCGATCGGGCTGGTGATGCCCGACTCGGGTACCGTGGAAGTCGACGGCACGGTCGTGAGCGCAGCGACGCTGGCGACGGTCCGCGCGAAAGTCGCGATGGTGCACCAGAGCCTCTCGCTCGTCGGACGCGCGTCGGTCCTCGACAACGTGCTCGATGGGGCGCTGCGCGAGGTCTCCACGCTGCGCGCGATGTTCGGGCTTTTCCCCGAGCGCTATCGGCGGAAGGCGTGCGCGCTGCTGGACGACCTCGGGCTCGAGGAGGCGCACCTCTACCGGCGCGCGTCGGAGCTCTCCGGCGGGCAGCAGCAACGCGTCGCGATCGCGCGGGCCTTCCTCCTCGACCCCGCGGTGGTCCTCGCGGACGAACCGGTCGCGAGCCTCGACATGTCGATGAGCCAGAACATCCTGCGCCTCTTGCGCGAGACGTCGGCGCGCCGCGGGGCGACGGTCCTCTGCTCGCTGCACCAGGTCGATCTCGCCAAGCAGTTCGCGGACCGCATCGTCGCGATGCGCGCCGGGGAGGTCATCGCCGACGGGCGCCCCGACGAGCTCGACGAGGCCGCCCTCGAGCGCATCTACGCGTCCGCCGAACGCGCGTCCAAGGCCCCCTTGACTGCATGAACCCCGCGTCCGACCCGCCGCGTTCGGCGCACGGTACGCGCCGCCCCCCCGAAGACTGGACGCTGCGTCAGCCGTTCGGGAAGCGAACGATCTTCGCCTTTTTTGTGGCGTCGCTCCTCATGGCGGTCTCGGCGCATCACGCGCAGATCCCGGGCATCTTTACGTCTCCCACTCTCGGCAAGGGACTCGCGCGCTTCGGTTCCCAGGCAATCCCGATCGCGATCGCCGAGGTGACGCCGCTCTCGCGGAGGCCGGACCTGGATCGCAACCACCTGCCGCTCCTTTCGCACATCGAACGCCGCGAGACGAAGACGTCGCGCTTCGATTTCACCGAGAACAAGATGGTCGAGACCACGGAGGTCGAAGAGGTCCTCGTCGAGCCCGTGGGCTATCTCGTCTACGTCTGCGGCAAGTTGCTCGAGAGCCTCGAGCTCGCCTTCTGGGGGACGTTCTTCGCGCTCGTCTTCGGTCTCCCCCTCGCGTGCCTCGGGGCCAAAGGTTACACGCCCAACCGAGCCACGTACGTGCTGTCGCGGGTCGCGAGCAGCTCCTTTCGTGCGATTCCCGAGCTCGTGTCCGCGCTCGTCCTCACTCTCGGATACGGCTTCGGTCCCCGGGCCGGTGTGGTGGCGCTCGCGTTTCACTCGGCGGGATTCTTCGGAAAGTTCTTCGCCGACGACATCGAGAACGCGGATCGCGCGCCGCAGGACGCGTTGATCGCGGCAGGCGCGAACCGGCTGAAGGTGCTCTGCCGCGCCGTGCTGCCGCAGGTCCTGCCGCAGTACATCGCGTATACGCAGTACATCCTCGAACGAAATGTCCGAATGGCGACCGTCATCGGCGTCGTCGGCGCCGGCGGAATCGGCATCGAGCTCAAAGGGCGATTCGACATGTACGACTTCGGTCACGTGTCGACGATCATCCTCGTCATCTTCCTGACCGTGCTCCTGCTCGAGCAGTTCTCGCAGCGGCTGCGTAGCCGGGTCATCGCGGCTCCGTAGTCCGAGCCCCGCGCGGCGCGCGTACGGACCTGTCCGGCGAATCTGCCATTGGGGCGTCGACGCCTCACACGACTGTTGCCGAACCAGATCCCATTCGTACGCATCGCGCGGCGGGCACAGCCGGAAACGCGCTCCCTTGCACGTCGGGGCAGCGCAGAGACTTTTGCGCACTGTGCACAACACCGCCATCCGAGGCGTGCATCCTCGCCTCGCTGGTCGCCCCCCTCGACCACTAGACGCTCCGCGCTCCCGGACGAGGAGGCGCGCGAGCGGCAAGAAGGAGACCGTCGATGAAGACACGAACGCTTCTTCACTCGCTCATGTTCGGCATGACCGCTGCGGGCTTGGCCCTCTCCGTCGAGGCGCGCGCGGACGCTCCCGCGATGCAACTCGCGACGGGGCAGTTCGTCACGCCCACCGCCCCGCGTGGTGCAGAACAGCAGTTTTTGAACCCCGGACTGCCCGCTTACCCGAACTTCGTGGCCGGCGAGGCGGTGCGTGCGCGGCTCAGCCCCGACGGAACGACCCTGGCCGTCCTCTGCGCGGGCCACAACTCGCTCGACAAGCCGGATGGCACCACCGACACGCTCAATTCGACCCAGTTCATTTTCCTCTATGACGTGAGCGGCGCGCACAAGGAAGCGCCGGCGCTCCTGCAGGTCCTCCCGCAGACGAACTCCCACGTGGGTCTAGTCTTCTCGCCGGACGGCAGTGCACTCTACGCGGCCGGCGGCCGGGACGACGTCGTCTACGTCTACAAGAAGATGGGCGGTGTCTGGTTGACGGCAGGGAAGATCGCCCTGAACCACGGCGGCAAGGGCGTCGGCATCGGAGTCCAGCCGAACGCCAGCGGCCTCGGAATCTCCGCCGACGGCGCCACGCTGGTGGTCGCCAACAACTACAACGACTCGATCAGCGTGATCGACACCGCGAGCGGAACCGTCCGCTACGAGCACGATCTGCGCCCATTCTTCGCCGGCAACGAGGGCACGAGCGGAGGCGTCGGCGGCACCTTTCCGTTCGGGGTGGTCGTGAAGGGCAACGGCACGGCCTATGTCTCGTCGGACCGCAATCGTGAAGTCATCGCGATCGACGTCAGCTCTCCGACCGCGGGTCGCCTGATCAAGCGCATCCCGCTCGACGGCAATGCCCTCGGCATGACCTTGAACGGCACCGGCACGAAGCTCTTCGTGGCGCAGGACAACGCCGACCAGGTCGCCGTGATCGACACGGCCCGTAACGCGGTCGTTGCGAAGATCGACGCGCGCGCGCCCGCTGGCTTGCTGCCCGGATCCGACGGCGACGGCGACGCCGACGCCGACGGCGCCCGCTACACCGGCGCGGCTACCTTCGCGGTGACGATCTCGCCCGACGGCAACACCCTCTACGCGGTCAACGCCGGAGCCAACTCGATCGCGGTGATCCCGCTCCAGGGCGAGCGTGCCTACCGCGTGCGCGGCCTCATCCCCACGGCTTACGAACCGCACGACATCACGTTCAGCGCCGACGGCAGCTGGATGTACATCGTGAACGGCAAGAGCGTCACCGGCCCCAACCCCGGGCACCTGAACAGCTCGACGGCGTCGATGACCAGCATCACCTATCCGGGTGGCAACGCGGCCGCGGCAGCCGCCGCGCGGGCGTCCAACCAGTACCAGTTCCAGCTCGAACGGGCCTCGCTGGTCAGCGCGGCGGTCCCCGCGCCCTGGGAGCTCGAGGGGCTGACCCGCAGGGTCGCGGAGAACAACTTCTACCGCGGGAGCGCCGCCGAAGGCCGCCGGGTCATGCGGTTTTTGCGGAGCCATGTCAAGCACGTCATCTACGTGGTCAAGGAGAACCGCACGTACGACCAGATCCTGGGCGACCTCCCCAACGGCGCCAACGGCGACAGTACGCTCACCCAGTTCGGCGCGAGCATCACGCCCAACCTCCACAAGATCGCTACCCAGTTCGTGACGCTCGACAACGTCATGGATCCGGGCGACGGCAGCATGGACGGTTGGTCCTGGGCCTTGCAGGGCCGCGTGACCAACACCGAGGCGATCACCCAGCAGATCAACTACGCCTTCGTCAACCGGGGGCTCTCTTATGAGTCGGAGGGAGCGAACCGGAACGTGCCGGTGAACTGGGCCACGGTGGCCGAGCGCGACGCCGCCGCGGGGATCGCCGGAACCACGAATTACTCGAGCGCGACGGCGGGCTTGCCCGGCGGCACCATCAACCTGTTGACGGGTGTGGGCAACCACGCCTCGGCCGATGCCCCCTTTGGCGCCCAGAACGGATACATCTTCGACGCCGTGCTGCACGCCGGCGGAACCGTGCGAAATTACGGATTCCACGTGAACAACATTGGAAGCATCGGCACGATGGACGCCCCGGTCAGCGATCCGTTTCACGAGGGCGTGGTGCAGGTCGCGCCGCTCGACCCTTCGCTCGCCCCGCTGACGGACGTGTACTTCCGCGGCTTCGACCAGAACTATCCGGACCTGTGGCGTTATAACGAGTGGAAGCGGGAGTTTGACCAGTACGTCGCGCAGAGCAATCTCCCCAGTCTCTCGATGGTGCGCGTCAGTCATGACCACATGGGCTCGTTCGCGACGGCGCTCGCCGGTGTAGGCACGCCCGAGGCGCAGCAGGCCGACGACGACCTCGCGGTCGGTCTCCTGCTCCAGGCCGTATCGGCGAGCCCCTACGCCGCCGATACCGTGATCATCGTCACCGAGGACGACTGCCAGGATGGCCCCGACCACGTGGACTCGCACCGCGCCACGACTTACGTCGCCGGCGCTTACGTGAGGAAGGCCGCCATCGTCAGCACCCACTACAGCCAGGTCAACGTGCTGCGGACCATCGAGGACATCCTCGGCACGGAGCATCTCAACCTGAACACCGCCTCCCAGGAGCCGATGACCGACGTGTTCGACATCGACTCCCCGGCGGCGTGGAGCTACGCCGCCGTGGCCTCGACCGTTCTCAAGACGACGACGCTCGACGGCGGGTCGGGCAGCCTCGGCGTCCCGTTTGCGCTTGGCGGCAACGTCAAGCCGAAGCACAGCGCCGCGTACTGGGCGAGCCGCACCGCGGCGTTCGACTTCTCCGACGCCGACCGGGTGCCTACGGGCCGGTTCAACCGGGTGATCTGGGACGGGATGATGGCCGGCAGGCCGTATCCGGTCAGGTTGGGCGCGAAGGCGGCCGTCCGGACGGCGAAGGACTCGGACGACTGAAAGCCGTCGACTCGATGAGTCGTCACACACACAATCGGAACGGGTGCCCCATGTCTTTCCAGTCCTCCCGATTCTCCCCATCCTCCCGGGTCGCCGCGCTCCCCGTCCTCGCCGCCGCTCTCGCCGTCTCGCTCCCGGCGCGCGTCGCCCGCGCCGACGAGCCCGAGCCGCCGGCGGCGGGGAACGCCGTCGATCGCCCGCGCGACCAGGGAGGCGAGTCGCAGCGGGCCATCGACCGGACGTGGCTCTACGGGGACGACGCGCGCATCCCGGCGCCGCTCACCGTCATCGCCACGTCGAGCCTCTCGTACACCAGCGTCGGCAACAGCCCGACGCGCATCTCCTATCCGCAGCCGAACGTGGGCGACTGCGTGACCGCCGCGGGCGCCGAGCAGCCCTGCTACAAGAGCTTCGGGGGCAACACGGCGCAGCCGGGGGCGATGATGCTCGTCGGCGGCGAGATGGGCCTCGTCCCGCGCTTGTCGCTGCAAGGCAACGTGATGGTCGGCCTCGGCGGCGAGAGCGGAGTGCCGAGCCCCAACGTCGGCGCGACCGCTTCGCTGCGGTTCCAGGTGCTGCCCGACTCGTACAAGGATCTGCACCTGGTGCTGAGCGGCGGCTACGTCCGGGAGGCCTGGGGAGGCCCCATGTACAACGACGACAGCGGCAAGTGGCTGCCCGGCAGCCCGAACGGCGACAACGGCATGTTCTTCCAGGCCGCGATGTCCGGCGACGTCGGGAACCTGCGCGTCGGCGGCACGGTGCACGGGGAGCACATCTTCGCGAACGGCCGTGACCCGCTCGACGTCATGGTCGGTCTCGGCGCCAGTTACCGCCTGACGGGCACCTTCCGAGCGGGAGTCGAGTACGTCGGTCAGGACCTCGAAGAGACGTTCGGCGATCAAGCCGAGGGGGGCCCGCGTCACTTCCTCGGGCCGATCGCGTCGTTGCAGCTGCTGCAGAACCGGCTCACGCTCGTTGCCGGTCCTTCGATAGGGCTCTCGAGGATCTCGCCGGAGTTCGTGGCGAGGGCTGGGGCGTCGCTGGGATTCTGACGACTGCGATCGATCGTCAACGCGAAACCCTGCGTTCCGCAGAGGCCCGAGGGCATGTCGCGTCAGTTGTTCGGCGCGCCCGCTTCGATCCACCCCTGAACGACCGCGACGACGTCGGCGCTGCTCGTCGGCATCTGGTTTCCGCAGTCCTCGGTGCCCGCCAGCTTCGCGTAAAGCAAGCTGCGGGCGGAGTCGCCGGCGACGACGCGGACCTCGCCGGACCCTCCGCACGAAGGGCCCGATGCTCTGACGCCGACCAGGCTCGTGTACGCGGACCTCTGCGCGCTCAGGTCGAGATTGCCCGCGGGGGCGCTGCCGGTATGGCACCCGGTGCAGGAGCCGAAGACCTGGAAGACCTGCGTAAACGTGGCTGCAGCCGCCGTGCCGCCCGAGGAGCTCGACCCGGAGGAGCTCGACCCGGAGGAGCCCGACGAGCCCGACGAGCCCGACGTCGAACCGGAACCCGTCGAGCCGGAAGAGCCCCACGAGCCCGAGGAGTTCGACGAGCCGCCTCCGTCGTCGCCGGACGCCGACGCGTCAGGCCAGTTGCCGGCTTGAGGACTCCCTCCTCCGCTGGTGCTTCCTGCGGGTGCGCCGCTGCTCGTTCCGCTCGACCAGCCGCCGCCGCCGCTGCCGGACCCCGACGCGCCGCCGTTGCTGCCTCCGGCCGCTCCGCCGCCGCTGCTTGCCGACCAGCCAGCGCCGCCGTCGTCGGTTGCTCCCGTCGTCTGTTGCTGGCCGCCGCTCGCCGTCCTGTAGGTCCAGCCAATCGGGCCGCCCACGTCGTTGCCGCCGCAAGCAACGAGCACCAGCGAGGCGGCCGCGAGGCTCCATGCTTTGCCACCAGGTGATTCGCCGGACCACCACCTAGAGCGTGCGGGCTGCCGCAACCCTCGGGACAGACGCTCGAATATGCCTTGGATTCGCATGTTGCGAATCCTCGGCTGCAAGACCCGGGCACGCCCGCGTCGTGCGCTCTCGCCGCGCTAACGGATGGTCTTTGCCGCCCCCACTGTTTCGCTTACTGCCGCTCCCTGCGGGCTGCGGCAGACCGAAAACCGCTTATCGCTTGGACGACTTCTTCTTCGCCTTTACGGCTTGCCGAACGAGAACCAGCCCATTGCGCGCGCCAGGCACTCCGCCTTCCAGTAGGAGCAGATGCTTCTCGGCGTCGATCCGGGCCACCTTCACGTTGAGTACCGAGACGGTCTCGTTGCCGTACTGCCCGCCCATCTTGAGGTTGGGCAGCGTTCGGCCCGGCGTCATGTTCGTACCGATCGATCCGCCGTGGCGGCGGTACTCGTGGGTGCCGTGCGTGTTCACGTTGCCGGCGAAGTTCCACCGGCGCATGACGCCCGTGAAGCCGCGCCCGCGCGTCGTTCCGCGCGCGTCGACCCGTTGCCCGGGCTGGAAGATCTCGTCGAGCTTGAGCGTCTGTCCGACCTCCCACTTCGCGGCAAACTCGGGCCCGCAGCGGAGCTCCTTGACGATGCGCATCGGCGTCGCGTTGAGCTTCTTGAAGAAGCCCGCAGCCGGCTTGGTCGTGTGCTTCTCTTTGCGGTTCTCGAAGCCCAGGACGAGCGCCGTGTAGCCGTCCTTCTCCGGCGTGCGCTTGTTCACGACGACGACCGGGCCGGCCTCGATGACGGTGACGCGCGTGACCGTGCCGTCTTCTTCGAAGATCTGCGTGCAGCCGACTTTACGGCCGAGGATTCCGGGTTGCAGGTTCATGGGGCGCTCCTGTTCGCTCGCGCTGGGATGTTGCTTCGGACGTTTGCTGGGGTTTCCCCCGGAACTCGCCCTTTGGCGCGCGCCGTCACCAAGCGAAAGGGACGGGCCATGCATGCGCCGGCTGGGGTGGATCCATCCGGCCGAATGGCTGGCGCCTCAAGGCGGGCCGCGCACTTTAGTCGTGCCGTAGAACCCGTCAAGGAATACGCTTGGCTAAAGCCCGGTCTCGCGTTGACACGCCCAGAGTCGCGTGCTTTAAGGCGCCGCTCTCGTCTGCGCGCCCGCGCCAAGCATCTCCCCCGAGGTCCCTTCCATGCTCACGTCTCCCAAGCTCGCAGAGCTCGAGTCCAAGCTCCTCCGAGCGGACTTGCCCGACTTTCGCGTCGGCGACACCGTGCGCGTCCACTACCGCATCGTGGAAGGGGACAAGGAGCGCACCCAGGTCTTTCAGGGGGTCGTGATCAAGCGGCACCGGGCGGGTGCGCGCAGCACGTTCACCGTGCGAAAGATCAGCTTCAACGTGGGAGTCGAGCGCATCTTTCTCACCCACTCGCCCCGCATCGAGAAGGTCGAAGTGGTCAGCCGGGGCGTCGTGCGCCGCGCTCGCCTCTTCTACTTGCGCGACCTCGCCGGCAAGGCGGCGCGCGTGCGCGATCAAAAGGACGTTTAGACAGTCGACCCGCCGAACAGGCACGTGGAGCTGTCGACGACGCAGATCGGCTAGAAGCGTCAGAGTCGGGCGGGGAAGCGCGAGCGCATCTCACGGGTCCATCGTGCCCCCTCGTCGAAGACGTCCCCCGCGAGAAGCGAGGTGATGGCGCGACGAAGGAACGGGTGCTGCGGTTCGGCGAAGAGATACGAGACGAGATCGCCGCCGTAAAAGGCCTGCACGGCACCGAGAAAGAGCCCGGCCCCGGCGCGCTGTTCGCTCTCCCATGCCGCGAAGCTCTCGGGGGAGACGTCGCCGCTGCTCAGGGCGCGATCGATGGCCTCGGCCGCTTTCAGGCCGCCTCGCATCGCGAGGTGGGCGCCCGTCGAGAAGAGCGGATCGATGAACCCGGCCGAGTCGCCGACGGCGAGCCAGCCGGGTCCGCGCATCGACTGCACGTGGAAGCTGAAGTCGGCCGTGGCGCGCGGCGGGAAGAGGCGCTCGGCGCGCGCCAGCATGCTCGACGCCGACCGCGACTGCGCGATGGCGGCATCGAGGAGCGCGGGCGGCCCGCCGACTCCCTGGCGATTGCGGATCCACGCGCTAGGCACCACCGCGCCCACGCTCGTGCGGCCGTCGGAGAACGGGATGAGCCAGAACCACCCGTGTTCCTCGCCCTCGCCGAACACGACGATCTGGATGTCGCCCTCGCGCTCCCCCGTATCGCGCCACGCGCCTCGAACCTGCGTGAAGAGGGCCGTACGATCCAGGTGCGCGATACGGTGTACGTCGCGAGCCGCGCGCGCGATGAGGGCTTCGCGGCCGCTCGCGTCGACGACGAAACGCGCGGGCAAGGCGTGCTCTGTGCCGTCGGGTGCGCGCGCGAGCACACCGACGGCTCGCCCGGCCTCGCGGACGACGTCCTTCGCCTCCCAGCCCTCGCGCAACTCGGCGCCGCACGCGCCGGCGTGGCGAAAGAGGAGCGCGTCGAACTCGTCGCGCGGCACCTGGAAGGCGTGATCCCAGGTCCGGTGGAACGCCTCTGCGAACGCGTACCGCGCCGTCTTCGTCTCGTCCGCGCCGTCGACGAAGCGTGCCCCTCTCTTCACGAGAAACCGCGAACGGACCTCGCCCAGGACGCCGATCGCGTCGAGCACCCCGACGCTTCCCGGCAGAAGGGACTCCCCGAGATGGAACCGGGGGTGCCGCTCCCGCTCGAGGACGACCGCTCGCCTGCCGAGCTGCGCCAGCCGCGCCGCGCAGACTGAGCCCCCCGGCCCGCCTCCGACGATCACCGCGTCGAACACTACGGCTCCCGTCCACGAACCGGAGACGTCGAGCGCTCTGCGCGAGAGTTCGTCACTCGGCCATCTTCGGCGGAGGGCCCAGCTGAATCCGCTCGCCGATGTACGCGCCGATGAGGGCGAGCAGGATGCCGATACCCGCGAAGATGAGGTAGAGAAAGAGGGGCATCGTGCGCACGGTCTGGCTCTGAATGAGCAGGAACGTGGTCGGGATGGCGACGAGCAAGCTCGCGACCGCCGGCTCGATGAACGTTCGTCCGGGCGAGATCATCCCGACGAGGAGCCCGCCGAGAAACCACACGGGGATGCAGATGACCATCCCGTTCTGGCCCTCGAAGTCGAGGATGGGCAGCACCATCGGGAGCCCGAAGACGAGCGCTGCGGTGAGCACCGCTTGCACGAGGAACGCGATGAGCAGCCACTGGATGCTCACGCCCTCCTGCTGGTAGCGCCGGGCGAGGTCGTCGTCGCGCCGCCGTGCGCGGCCGAGGTCGTCGATTTTTGCGCCGCATGAGGCGCACCGCGCGGAGCCGGGAGGGTTTTTCTTGAATCCGCAAGACGGGCAAGTGACGGGCTTTCCGGCGGCCATCGCACCCCACAGTACCGCCCTGCCGGGCCACGAGCCAAGCGGGAACAACGCCCTCGCGCGGGTGTCGAGCTATGCTGTGGACAGCCTGCGCGCTCAGCCTACCCAGCCTGGTCTCTCGGCCCTAGAGCCCGCCCTGCACGAGCTCGACCCCGAGCTTGCGTCGCTCCCCCGGCCTCCCCGATGGGAACGGACACTCACGGTCGCGATCCTCGTTCTTGCTGCTCTCGGCGCGCTCGCCATGACCTTCGCTCTCCGCCGAGACGTCGCCTATGCCCTGAGCGACGCGACGCCGGCAAACCTCGGGGACCTGCGATCCGTGACGCCGGCGGCGATCCGGACCCGCGAGAACCGCTTCGTCAGGGCCGACGTTCTGCTCGGCGCGGCCGGAGGGATTCGCTACGAGAGGCCTTTCGTCTCCGATTCGTTCCGCGCGCTCCCCGTCGCGGGCCGCACCGATCTTTGGGTCGACGTCCGCGTTCCGGAGGGACAAGAGAGCGGGCGCTGGGAGCCTCCGCGTGCCGTCGCCGGTCGTCTCGTGCGTTTCGGGGAAGCGGGCCCGCGCCATCGCGGGCTTGGAGGGGCCATCGCCCAGGCCACGCGCGAGCGCGTGCCGGAGCCGGCGTGGCTCCTCGTCGACGCGGAGGAGCCTGCGAGCGCGCGCTGGGTCGTCGTCCTCGCGCTCACTCTCCTCGTATTCGCGGGGTGGAACGTCGCTGCGGTCGCGCGTCTCGTGCGCAAGGTGAGCTAGTCTGCTAAGTCGGGCGGCGTGAGGGTCGCCATCGTCGGCGGCGGCGTGATGGGATGCGCGACGGCGCTGGCGCTCGTCGAGCGAGGGGTCGACGTCGTCGTCCTCGAGCGCGCCGTGCCCGGTGCGGAGGCCTCCAGCGCGGCTGCGGGCATCCTGGGCGCCCAGGTCGAGCTGCACGGGAACGAAGGCGACGCCCAACTCTTCGTGCGCGCACGCGACGCGTGGCGGTCGTGGGCCGGTGCGCTTCGCGAGGCGAGCGGCATCGACATCGGCTGGCGCGCGTCGGGTGTCCTCCGTGTGGCTCGCACCGCCGTGGAGCAAGAAGAGATCGCCCGGGAGGTCGCCTGGCAAAGCGCGCACGGATTGCGGGCCGAGGCGCTCGACGGGCGTCGCGCTCGGGAGGTCGAGCCCGAGCTCGCGCCGGACGTCGCTGCCGCGGCCCACTTCCCGGACGACGCGCAGGTCGATCCGAAGCAGCTCCTGCGCGCGCTCATGTCGACGCTCGCGCGCAATCCCCGCGCGACCGTCCGGGCCGGCACCAGCGTCGAGCAGCTTCTCGTCGAACACGACCGCTGCCTCGGCGTCTCGCTGACCGACCCGGCCGGCGGCGAGCTGCGCGCAGACGCGACGGTCCTCGCCGCGGGGAGCTGGTCGTCCCTCGTTCGGGGTGTGCCCGCGTCGCTCCCGGCCGTGCGCCCCGTGCGCGGCCAGATCGTCCTTCTCGACGAGCGGCCGCCGCGGCTGAGGAGCATCGTCTTCGGCGCGGGCGGGTACGCGGTGCCGAGGGGAGACGGTCGTGTCCTCTGCGGGTCCACGACCGAGCGCGTCGGTTTTCGACGCGAGGTCACGGCAGGCGGAGTGCACGGCATCCTATCGGCGGCGCTCGCGTGCGTACCCTCGTTGCACTCGGCCCAGCTTGCGGGGACCTCGAGCAACTTCCGCCCGCACGCCGAAGGCGAGCGCGCGCTCGTCGGGGCGTCGCCGCTACCTGGGCTCTTCCTCGCGACGGGCCATTACCGGAACGGCATTCTCCTCGCGAAAGTGACCGCGGACGCTGTCGCGCGCGCCGTCGCCGGCTGAGGGAACGAGAGGCCGCTGGCCCGTCAGGGGTTGAAGTCCTGCGGCGGCTTCGGCGGCGGCGCTTCGGGTGGAGGAGGAGCCGGCTGCGGGGGAGGTGCCGCGGGAGCCGGCGAAGGGGACGACTTCGGAGCCGGTGCCGGGCGAGGAGCCTTCTTCTCGGCCTTACGCTCTTCCTTCTTCTCTTCCTTCTTTTCCTCTTTCTTGTCCGCCTTCTTCTCTTCCTTCTTCTCTTCCTTCGCCTTGTCCTCGACCGGCGCGAGCGCATCGCCCTTCGTGACGTCGAAGCTCGGGGGGGAATTGGGATCGCAGCCCGGGGCGAAGCCGGTCGCGTCGAACTCGCTCTTGAGGCTCCCCGTCTCCTCGTTCTTGCTGTCGTTGTCCTTGTAGACGGCCTCGATCTCCACCTGGTGCTTGCCCGCGCGCGACGGCGAGCAATACGAGAGGAGGTAATAGCTCTTCGTCTGCGCCTCGACCTTCGCGCCCACCTCGCCGAACGTCTTGACGATGGCGTTCCTGTCCGTCGCCATCGCGGTGCCGTTCTTGCCGATGTCGCGCAGCTGCTGCGCTTTGATCTCCGCACCCAGGCCGATCGCGAAGACGTCGAAGGGCTTCTCCTTGATGTGCTGGCGCATGACGTCCGACGGTACGCGATTGGCGCGGTCGGTGCCGTCGGTGAACACGACGAGCGTGCCGAACTTCATCGGCTGCGTCGCCTTGCCCAGTGCGTTGTCCAGCTCGTCCAGCGCCTTGACGATCGCGCCGTTCAGGTTCGTGCTGGGGTCCTTCGGTTTGAACGTCGCGAGCTGCTGCACGCCGGTCTTCGCGCTGCCCGGCTGATCGGTGAAGGGCACGACGGGGTAAAGGTCGGGGCTGCCGTCGAACGCGTAGATGCCGATCTTCTGCTGCTTCTCGACGCGCTCCGTGAACGCGCCGACCGCCTGAACGATGACGTCGTTGTTCCCGCTCTCGCTCACGCTCCCGCTCATGTCGACGAGGAGGAGCGTGTAGTGTGCGGCCGCGACCTCGGGGTTTACGATCGTCTGCTTGCTCTCGTACTGCGAGACGAGCTGCCCGTCCTCGTAGATGCGAAACCTGTCCGCCGTGAGGCCGCCCACCGGCTCGCCGCCGGCCGTCTGCACCTTGAAGTACACGGCGACGTTGCTCGGGCGCTGCTGCGCCATCTTGACGGGCGTGAGCTGGAGACCAGCGCAGGCCGCCGCCGGCAAGAACAGGACGGCGCCCAGGAATGACGGGAACGTGCGACTCACGCGCGCCAGTCTACCTCCCCGGCGTGCTGTCGTGTCGGTCGAACTCCGCCCGGAACCCGGTAACGTCGCTCATCGCTGCACGGCGAACGAGCGCACGATCGATTCGCAGGTGGAGCGGTAGCGCTCGAACGCGCTCGCCGCGACCGCGCACGTCGCCACATATCCGATCCCATGCGATGAAAGCTCGGCCTGCATCGTGCGGTACGAGACGGTGCTCGACGGGGCGGGCGCCCAGCGCGACTCCAGGATCAGCGTGGGGTCGCCGTCGATGACGTCGTCGCGCGACGACTCGACCGTGGCTCGCGGCTCCTTGCGGAGCCCGGCCTCGCTGGCCTTCGCGTATTGCACCGATTCGCCGGCGAACGGCTCGGTGAAGACGCTGGCGTAGGCGTGGAAATCGTCGACCGGCTGCGGATCGGTGACGGCGAACACCGCGGGGCCCTTCTGGGCGGCCTCCTTCCAGTTGGAAGGGACGGCGATGCGCCAGCCCGTGCCCGTCTGCTCGACGAAGCCGGCGGGGAGCGGAGGCGGCGTGTAGGACGTGCGCGAGTGGCTCTTCCGCCCGCACGCGAGCGTCAGGGCCGCGGCGACCATTGCCACCACCGCGACCGCCACGGTGGCGCGGGAGCTCGGGTCGGACGAGCGCGTCATCACCAGGCTCGCATCGTAACGCGGGTGGTGCGGGGGTCCCATTTCTTCGTTCGCGCGCCGGGCGCGGGTGCGCTCCTTCGGTCAGGCCGCACCAGGTGCGCTACGCTCGCCCTCGATGGTTCGCTTCGCGGCTCCTGCCGTCCTAGGTTGCGTCGTCGTCGCCTGCGCTCCGCCCTCCCAGCCCGTAGCGGCTCCCGTGGCGGAGGGGCGGCCTCCGCCGGCGCAAAGCGGTGCGCCGGACGCGGGGAATGCGCCGAGCGAGGAGCCCGCAGCACCGAAGGCGCGACCCCTCGACTTGACCAACACGTGCTCTCGCCCGATGCACCTGTACTACGGGCCCTCCCCCGGCGATCCGCGCGGGCAGACGGCCACCGTCCCGGCGGGAGCGACCGTCGCCGTCCCACGCGGCGCCGACGGGACGGTCACGGTCTGGATCGTCGACGAAAACGGCCGCGGGCTGGCCTCCGTCTCCGTCCGACGACGCATGA
>CALKVG010000711.1 GCA_937998045.1 uncultured Myxococcales bacterium | reverse complement strand
GCGGAGCTCTTTCCCTCGTGCGAGGTCAGCCTCTCCGTCGCGTCACGACGCACCACGAGCGAGAGAGTAGCGTCAACCGGCCAGCGCGCTCACTTGCAGCCCTGGACCTGCATCGACATGGCTCCTTCCGTGCAGGTAAGCCCGAGCGTACCGGCCGCACACTGCACGAACGCTCCGACGCTTCCGCACGGAGGATCGCCGATGAAGCCCGTTAGCGTGGCGCAGGCCGGCCCGAGCATGAGCATGTTGCACGAGACGTTCGGCGTGAACTCCTTCTCCACGACGCCGTCGCAATTCCAGTCGCCGTTCGTGGGCGGGTGGGGCGGATACGTCTGGAAGTTCATGACCCCGGGATTGGCGTGGGGATCGTGGTCGTCGCAGTCGAGGCCGCCGCACGCCGCCCCCTGGGCCGGGTACTGGTCCTGATCGTAGTCGCACATCGCCCCATCGGTCGCGCTGTCGACGCCCACGTCGCCGCCGGCGGCATCGTTCACGTCTTCCGAGGCGTCCCGGTACGCGGGCCCGTCGGCGACCCCGTCTCCGGCCTCGTTGCCCGTGACAGGGGGACCGTCGTCCCCGGAAGCCTCGAAGGGGGGCGACGCGCCGTCGACCGGCGACGTTGAGTAGTTCACGTCCGGAAAGCCGCATGCGGCGACGGCGGCCACCGCGAGCAGGAACGGGATTCTGCGACGCATGGCTCAGAACCTCCAGGTCGCCGACACGCCGCCCAGCGCCGGTGAGACGACGAGCGTCGACTGCGGCGCGGTCTTGTGCCCGCTCGTCGCGAAAAGAACGATTCCTCCGGCCACGCCGACCCCACCGACGACCGCGAGCGCCGTCGCAAGCGCGCTGGCCAGGTGACCTCGATCGACGGTCGACTGCAGCGTAGGGGAGCAATCCTGGTACTTGGGGCACTGGCTATTTAGGTCATCGAGTGCCGACTGGCGGACCGCGATGCTGATCCCCGAGCCGACTAGGGCGGCCCCACCGATGCCAACGGCGATCCACCCCCAGGTGCGTCGAGCGGCGAGTGCTCGGTCTTCCGAGGAGTCGGGTACCTTCGCGGGGGTGAGCGTCCCCACGGCACGTTCCCTCCCGGTTTCCTTGCCATCGCCGATGACGACGCGCAACGCGACTCGCTTCGCGTCCCCCGACGCCAAGTCGACCGAGCGCTCTTGCGCCTCGGCCACCCGCTCGCCGGAAACACGGACCACGTGCCGTCCTGGATCTCGTTCGAGCGGCGTCCCGATCTGCGCGGAGGCGAGCTTCTCGCCGTCGAGTGTCACGTCGACTCCTTCGGCGGGCGCGGCCGCGCCGGCCGAGGAGACGACATTCACGTCAATCGTGAGCGTGGCAAGCATCGGGGCGAGCCGCGCGGCCGCCTGATCGGCGTCCTGGGCCCACCCATCGTACTTGTGATCCGCGTTGGTCAAGAGCGCCCGCTTGAGGTCGACCCAGGCCCGCCGCGCGGACGCGTAACGGCCAAGCGCTTCGTCGCACTCCGCCAGGTTGCGAAGGCTACCGAGCGCTTCCGGATAGAGCTCGTAAGCTTTGCGAAACATCGCGACCGCGCTGGCGCAGTCGCCGCGCGTGCGAAGCTCCCGTCCTCGCGTGAACAGGTCCTTGGCGTCCGAAACGGCGTCGGCAAACGCGCTGGACGCAACGAATATCGATGCCACGACAGCCCCCGAGACTGCCAGTGAGACGAGCGAGCCGCGCTTCAATAGAGCGAGGCGCATCCTATCGGAGCCCGACGCATTGTGTCGATGGGACCGCTCCGGAACCGGCGGAATCAGAAGACCTCGCTTTTATCGACGGTCTTCGCGCGAGGAGGAGCCGGGGGCGGCGGCGTCGCGGCGGGAGCGACGGCTGCGGAGGTGCCGGCACCAGCGCTCGCTGCGCCGGAACGCACGGGCCGGCCGGCTTGGCCCGCTTGGCCAGCTGGGCGTGGAGATTGAGCGTGCGGCAGGGCGGACACCGGAACTGCCGGCGACGGGTGCGCGTGCACGTCGCTCGGCGTCGGCGGCGCAGGCACCAGCGTGTCGATTGGTAGCGCGGACTCGGCCGTCGCAGCACGAGCCACCGGCGGTGGCACGAGTGGGCCTGCGGAGCCCCGGGGAGCGAACGCGCGCCATAAGGCCCCGAGGGCAAACAAACCGAACAGGACCGCCGCCCCGGACATGACCACGACCCGCGCTCGCCTTCTGCGGCGCAGCGGTCCCGTCGCGAAGTGACGGTCGAGCACCGAGCCCGACGCGGATTCGACGACCGGCGTCTCCTCGCTGCCGGGGGCGGCGCCGACCGCGGCGCTCGGCCCGCGCGCGGCCGACTCGAACGCCTGTACCAGCTCGGCCGCCGTCGGAAAGCGCTCGTCGATGATCTCGGCGAATGCACGGGCGAAGAAGTGGTCCAGTGCCTCGGGGAGACCCCGCGCCACCGCCCGCAGCGGCAACACCCGGACAGCGCAGAGGTTGGCGAGCAGCTTGTCCGTGTCGCTGCCATCGATCGGGAGGTCGCCGGTCATGGCCTCGTAAAGAATGGTCGCGAGCGCCCACAGATCGCAGCGATGGTCGAGTTTCGACGAACCTCGCGCTTGCTCCGGGCTCATGTAGCTCGGCGTGCCGAAGACGACGCCCTTTGCGGTCGCGAACGCCGTAGGGCCGGCCTTGTGAGCGTGGGCAGTCCGCGCGATTCCGAAGTCGAGGAGCTTCGCCAGGAGCTCGCCCTCCTCGTCGCGCGCCAGAAAGACGTTCGCCGGCTTCAGGTCGCGGTGAAAGACGCCCTCCGCGTGCGCCTGCGTCAGGGCGCGGCCGATCTGCTCGGCAATGGTGGCGACGACCTCCAGCGGCAAGCGCCCGTCGCGGACAAGCAGCGACTCCAGCGTTTCTCCCTCGAGGAGCTCCATCACGAGGTACGAGAGCTCGTCCTCCTCCCCGTGGTCGGTCACACGGACGATGTGCCGCGTCTTGCGCGACAGCCGCGCGGCTACCTGCGCTTCGAAGCGAAACCGAGCGGCCGCCGTGGCCGGATCCTCGAGGACGTCGTCGTCCGCCGGGGGTGTAAGGAGCTTGATGGCGACGTGCTCGCCGAGCGTCTTGTGATGGCCGACCCACACCTCACCCATGGAGCCGCGCCCAAGCAGGCGTACGAGCTCATATTTCCCGGCGACTGAACGCCCGACGTCGATCTCCATGCGGCCGGTGAATCATATGGTAGCGCCAAGGGGCCGCTTCCGCGCTACACTGGCGCCCATGGTTGCTGGTTCGGGGCCCCGCCGTCGAGTTTCCTCCGCGCGCATGGAAGATCCGAAGGCTTTCGCCGCCGGCGTGGGCGAGGCCGTGCGCCGCGCGCGCCAGTCCCTCGGCTGGACGCAGGCCCAACTCGCCGAATTCGCGGGCTTCTCGCCGAACTACATCGCGCGCCTCGAGCGCGGCGAGCTGGGTCCGTCTCTTTTCGTCGCAAACCAGCTCTGCCATACGCTCGGCATCGAAGTCGACGCCCTCCTTGGTGGGTCGTCCCCCGCCCAGCGTAGCGGTCGACGGCGCGTGGGCTGAAGCGCGAAGCGCCTCTGCCACACGAAAGGCGATCGAGGGGCTTAGGGCCCGCCGCTGGCGCTCCGTACGTCCGTTGGCGATGCCCGACGAATTGGCTCAGGCGATCGACCGCTTTCTCGGAGGGGCGCCGGGTTCGCTTCGAATGACCGAAGTGCGTCGGCTCGCGCACGCCGCTGTCGAAGCGTGGCGCAACGGCCGCGTCCCGACCGCCCACGCGCTGCGCGCGCTGAACGACAGCCATCAGGCGATGTGCGCGATCGGCCGCGCGATGCGGGCGGTCGCCTGACCGGCCTGCGTCAGTCGAAGACGACCGTCTTGTTGCCGTAGACGAGGATCCTATCCTCCAGGTGGAGACGCACCGCACGAGCCAGGACCACCTTCTCGAGATCCCGGCCCTTGCGGATCAGGTCCTCGACCGCGTCCCGATGGGAGATGCGAGCGACGTCTTGCTCGATGATGGGCCCTTCGTCGAGATCGGCGGTCGCGTAGTGCGCGGTCGCGCCGATGAGCTTGACCCCCCGTTCGTGCGCCTGGTGATACGGCTTCTGGCCGACGAACGCGGGGAGGAAGGAGTGGTGGATGTTGATGATGCGCGCCGGATAGCGCTGAACGAACCCGGCTGTGACGATTTGCATGTACCGAGCGAAAACGATGAGATCGACCTCGTGCGACTCGATGAGCGCGATCTGCTCGGCCTCGGCTCGCTGCTTGTCGTTCGCGCTGATGGCGATCACATGGAAAGGTATGCCGAATTGCCTGGCAACGTCTTCGAGATCGGGATGATTCGAGACGATGAGGCGAACGTTGCACGCCAGCTCGCCGAGGCGGTGCCGCCACAGGAGATCGTGCAAGCAGTGGCCATAACGCGACACGAAAACGGCCACGTTCTTCGTTCGCTCCGCGTATTCGAGCCGGTACGCCAGGCCGAGGCGCGAGGCGACCTCTCCGAGCGCCCGCTCGATGGCCGTGCGGTCGCTGTGCATCTCGGACATGTCGAAGCGCACGCGCTGAAAGAACTGGCCGGCCTCGACGTCCGTGTACTGATCGGCGCCCAGAATGTTGGCCCCATGTCCGTAGAGGACCTGGGCCAAAGCGGCGACGATCCCCTTTCGGTCCGCACAGGAGACGAGCAGCGTGGCGACGTGCGGGGAACGATCGTTCATCGAAGCTTGCGGTCGCCTTTGGCCATCGGAGGTTGGCGTCGCTTGGAAGTCACGTGAGGTAGACGTCACCACTGTAGCAGGGGGGCCTAGCAGTCGGCGTGCCCACGCGGCCCGACGAGCCCGGCGTAACCTACTTGGGCGGCCTACTTTGCCTACTTGGCCTGCTTGCCCTGTCTGGCCTACTTCGCGCGGACGGTGACGGTGCACGTCAGATTGCCCATCGGCGGCCCTTCGACGTAAGTCGTCGCATAGCTCCGGCCCCCTGCCGCCTTGTTGCGGCAGATGCCCTCGACGAGCCCCCACTCGAAGTGGCGCGGATAAGGCGTCTCGCAGCGGACGACGAGCGCGCCGTCCGTGCGATCGCAGTGGTAGTGGCCGACTTCGCCGCGGTGATTCAGGTGATAGATCTCATCGAGGTTGGTGAGAATCGCTTCCACGGTCGAGTACTGGGGCGGAAAGTCGGCGTTCTCGATGATCCTGCTGCCCACGTGGCGGACCACGCCCACACCCACCTGCTGCTGGATCTCCTTGAGCGCGTCGAGCCAGCGCTGGACCGGGACGAACTTGTCCGGAGTGAGATCTTTCACGTCGAGACGATGACGGGCGATCAAGCGCTCACCCTGCGAAGGGACCAGCAGGAATGCGTCCAGCGTGGCGCGAACGTTCGCCGCTCTGACCAACGCCTTCGGATCCGGGCAGATGAACTCCATCAGCACTCCCCCTTGGGCCCGAAGCGGGGCCCGACTGACGCCAGGATACCAGCGATCAGCGCGAGAGCGCGCTCGCCGCCGCGAGGACCTCCTCCGCGTGGACCCCCGGGTCGACGTCCGGCCACACTTTCGCGATCTTGCCGCTCCCGTCGACGAGGAAGCTCACGCGCGAATACCCGAAGAGGCCCTTCGGAACCCCGTAAGCGTGCTGCACGGCGCCGCTCTCGTCCGCGGCCAGAGGGAACGGCAGGTGCTCGTCCCGCTCGAACGCCAGATGGCTCTCGCGCGACTGCGACGACACGCCGATGACGGCGACGTGCGCCGCCTGCAGCTTGGCCCATGCGTCACGAAAAGCGCACGCCTCCTTGGTGCAGCCGGGCGTACCGTCGGCCGGGTAGAAGTACACGACGACGGCCTGGCCGCGTAGCGAAGAGAGACGCGTCTCGGCGCCGCTCGCGTCTGCGGCGATCACCTCGGGCGCGGGAGCGCCCACCGGCAGCAGACCCACCTGACCGTCGGGGCGTCGCGGCGTGGTCGAGCACGCGAGCGCCGAGCCGGCGGCAAGGAGAAGGACGGCACGTCTCCGGCTTTGCCGGAGCGTGGCCTGGGGGAGTGCGCGGGGTGAACCCATGCCCGGGAGCTTAGCGCGCCCCGGCGCATCACCACTGGTGGACGGTGTGCTTCCCTCCCGTGATGCGCCCGCCGGGGTCGTGCACGTGGCCGTAGGCCGACTGGATCGCGACGCGCCCAGGGCCCTTCAGGCCGACCCACATGTATCGCTCGGCCCAGGCCGTCCACCGCGTGACGTTGCTCGCGTGCGGTAGCGAGAAATGGAGCCAGATGTGCACGCTCGTGTCCTTGTA
Organism: uncultured Myxococcales bacterium; assembly: GCA_937998045.1. Classification (GTDB taxonomy): domain Bacteria; phylum Myxococcota_A; class Polyangia; order Polyangiales; family Polyangiaceae; genus Palsa-1150. The sequence continues at coordinate 2,865 of CALKVG010000711.1, read as the reverse complement.
CAGAAACGCCGACGGCTTCACGTAAAGATGTTCGCCCGGCGCGAGCTCGCGCACGAAGGCGTTGCCGTGGGCATGCACGAGAAGGAGGCCGGGGCCGGCCGGCGCCGAGAACCGATCGAGCAGCTGCCCGATGGGATGATGCGTCTCTCTCTCGTCACCCGTCCCTGTCTGGAACCACACCTCGTGCGTGATCCAGTCGTAGGCGATCGGGTGGGTGGCGACCATGAAGACGTGCTCGCGCACGTCGACGGACCGGCCCGGATGCAGCGGAATGGCGAGAGTTTCTCCTGCGGCGTCGCGACTGAACGCGATGCGCCCGGGGCCCACGGCGTCGAGCATGTGTACCGGCAGCCCCGCGAGCATTCGCTTCCACGCGCCCTTGAGCCCGCGCTGGGTTACCGTCACGCCCGGCTCCTTCCACAGGAGCTCGTGGTGCGGGAAGTACACGCCGTCGCCCGGTGCGAGCGTGAACTCCGCGACGGGCACCATCGGTCCGGCGAGCTGCACCGACGAGTGGCCGCACTGGATGTGCGCCATGTCGCGCGCCGGCGGAAGCTCGATCCATCCGGAGGGCGTCGCCTTCAGGGAAACGTCGACCGGCGCGCCGCACGCAGTGCACGTCGGGGCGTTCCCGGCGGTCGCCGTGCGGCAATACGGGCAGACGTACGGCGCTCCTGCGGTCACGGCGTCACTCCCCGCTCTCGTGGTGGTGGTACATCGACTGGATCCCGACGCGTCCAGGCCCCGTCAGCCTCGCCAGGTACATCGTCGTCCCTCCGAAGAAGCCGCTCGACAGCTTGATGCCCTCGGCCTCCAAGGTCACGCTCGCGTCCTTGTAGAGCATCGACCCCGGCTCCACCTGAATGCTCTCGCCGGGAGCCAGCGTGCGCTCGAAAACGTTGCCGTAGCCGTGGAGCACGAGCAGCCCCTGAGTCTGGCCCGTGACGAAGCGGTCGAGCCACATGCCGTTGCCGCCGTGCAGGATGTTCGCAAGCCCCTTGATGCGTACGTAGCTGTACGAAACGTCGATGCTCGCGAGCAGAAACGCGTGCTCGCGTACGTCGATCTCCATCTGCGGGTGGAGCGGCAGGACCACGATCTCGCCCGTGGCGTCGCGGCTGAAGGCGACGCGGCCCGGGCCGCTCGCGATCGTCACGATGTGCGGCATACGGAAGAACGAGCGCTTCGGCCCCTGCAGGTTCATCACCGACAGCGGTATGGTGTCGGTCTTCCAGAGCATGCAGTGGTGCTCGAAGTACACCGCGTCACCCTGCGCGAGCCCGAGCTCGACGACGGGGACGATCTCGCCTTCGACCTGGCACGTGCTCTGGCGGAAGTGGATCGTGGTCATGTCGCGCAGGCGCGGTGCCTCGCGCCAGCCGGACTCCGTCACCAGGTTGCGGCCGTCGAGCGGAGCGCCGCAGAGGGCACACGACGTCGCGTTGGTGTTCTGCGCGTTGCACCATCGGCAGACGATGCGCTGATAGGGGTTCATCGATCGTCCGATGGTATACCGGGGCTACCCTCGACCGCGCGAACGATCCCGTCACCCGCGCCGCTCCGATCGGGTGTGGGAGTGAGTCGGAGGCTACAGTCCGCATCGGCGCCTTCCCTTACGGAAACGCCCATGATGACCGTAGCTTCCCTGCAGGACCATGGAGTCCGGCAGTCTCACGTTCGATACGAACCATTGGCCCCTCGTCCTCATGACGTTGGGCGAGAGCCTGAGCGACGACTCCGTGGGTCAGATCGCCGCTTTTTTTCACACGGTGCACGTGCGCAAGGAGCTCTTCGCGCTCCTCGTCGATACGACGCGCATCAAGGAGGTCCCGAGCGCGACGTGGCGAAGGGACCTGACAGACTGGACAGGCAAGCAGGACGTGCAGGAAAACTCGAAGAAGTACAACCTCGGTACGGCGGTGGTTCTGTCGTCGGCGTTCGCTCGAGGCGCGTTCGTGGCGATCGGATGGCTCTGGAAGCCCGCTTCCCCCGTGCGCGGGTTTGCCACCGCCGCCGAGGCGGTCGACTGGTGCAGCGATCAGCTCGTGCGCGGCGGCGTCGCTCGAAGCCCGAACCTCTTCGCGCTGCAGCGCTCGTTGCACGAAGCCCCCAAGCCGCGCTCCTCGGCGCGCTGACGAGCGTCGTCGGAATGATCGAGGGGCGGCTGGCGTAAGCTGTCGCCTGCATGCCCGCCGGCTCCTCCCCTCCGTCCGAAGCCAAGGTGCACCTTGTCGGGGGCGGCCCCGGCGCCATCCTCGCTCTGCGGCGCCACTTCAACGCCGCCCTCGCGCGCCTCACCCCACGCCGGGCGCAGCCCCTCGTCGCGTACGTCGGTGTAGCGAGCAACGACAACCGGGGCTTCTTCGCGATGATCCGCGGCGGCGTCGCGGCGCAGGGGGCGCGCTTGGAGCTGGCGAAGCTCGCCAGCCCGCGGGCCTCTGCCAGCGTCGCGCGTGCCCTGCTCGAAGACGCCGACCTCGTCTTCATGTCCGGAGGGGACGTCGAGCACGGGATGAACGTCCTCCGCGACAGGGGGGTCGACGACACGCTCCGCGCCCTCGCTCGCGCCGGCAAGCCGATGTTCGGGATCAGCGCCGGCTCGCTCATGCTCGCGCGCGAGTGGGTGCGCTTCCCCGGCGAGAACGACAGACACGCGGAGATCTTCTCGTGCCTGGGCATCGCGCCCGTTCACGTCGACGCGCACTCGGAGGACGACGGATGGAGCGAGCTGCGCGTCCTCGTCCGCCTGCTCCACGAGCGCGGCGACCCCAAGCCGGTCGGTTATGGCCTCACGCGCAAGGGAGGGCTGCTCGTCGACCTGCGCGACGGAAGCCTGGCCGCTATCGGCACGGCCATCCCCCGCCT
>CALKVG010000710.1 GCA_937998045.1 uncultured Myxococcales bacterium | reverse complement strand
GCCTATTTCCATCGACCGCTACGCGCGATCGAGAATCACGCTCGGTGATTTAGATCGTTTCGCGACACCGCTTTTGATCTCTGTATGCTCGTAACAATGGCGGCGAAGAAGCGGACTCACACGATGGGAAGGGCCCCATCGACGAAGAGGACGGGGAAAAACAATGGCCGGCCCAATCGCCGGTCCGGAAAGCTCCCCGGAGATGACCGAACGTGGGCGGACGTCGACGACGCGTTGCGCGAGGGTCTCGTGAAGGGGGTGCCCGCGGGGACGACGCTGAAGGACTTCACCGATCGAATGGAGCGCACCAAGAAATTGAAGGAGGCAGTGGCGCGCCTACATGACGCGGAGGAGGAGGCCTTGCGGCAGGTTCTCGACATCGAGCAGTCCGAGGCATGGAAGATGGGTGGCCATAAGACCCTTCGCGATTATCTCGCCGCCGAAGTCGATGATCGCGAGCTCAAAGAAGCGCTTATGAAGCGCGCCGCGAAGCGGGTCGTCGCCGGCGTGCACGACAGCTGACGATCAATAGCCGACCGGAGATTGATTTTAGCCTGGCTCGCGCGAACGTCCCGCTCGAGCGCCCACGGACGCTCTCGAGTGCGTCAGAACCGCCTCGGGATTCGATCTGTGCGTGGGCGGGCCTGCGTACCCATCCCCTCATCATGTTCCGGTACGTGAGCTGCCCTCCGTCGTTCGCGAAGCCATCAAGTAGACGGCGCGCAGCGAGAACGGGCGCCCGTGCCGGCTCACCATGCCGAGACGGGTGGCCTCGCTCCGGATCGCGCGGAACGAGAGGCCCCCGCCGCGCATCTCGCGGAGTCGCCCGAGAACGTGCTGCTCCTCGGCATTCTCCTCGAGTGTTCGCCCGTTTTCGCGAAGGCGGAACCCATAGGGTACGGCGCCGACGAGCTCTCCACGTGCCTTCTTCACGGCGAGGGCAGACCTCGTCCGACCACGGATCAACGCCCGCTCATAGGCGGCGGCGGCGTCGAGGATGGTTCGCATGAATGCGTCCGCCGGGGTCTCGCCGTTGCCGACGCCGTCGGCGCAAACCACGCGCGCACCACCGTGGTCGACGGCACGCTCGATGGTCGCAGCGATGTATACGTCACGGGCCAATCGATCTCGTTTGGCGACGACGAGCAGTCCGGCGCCGAGGAGCCGGAGTTCTGCGAGCGCGGCGGCGAGGCCGGGGCGATCATCGAGATCGCTGCCACCGGTGACTCCCTGGTCGACGTGCCAAGCGATTACCTGGATGCCATTCGCCGCAGCCCACGTTTCGATGGACCTCCGCTGCGCCTCGGGCCCGAGGTGTTGTTCGGCCGTTGACACCCGGATGTACGCCACGGCCTTGCTAGGGTCTCCTCGCCGGCGGCTTTGACGCGTTCGCACGTGGCCGGATACTGCTTCGAGACCCCGATCTCCGTATGGCAGGGTGTCACTTGCAATACGGGGCCCCTGAGGAACCTGTCCCCGGAAGAGGCTGCATGATGGGAAGTTCCTTCAGCAGGATTCTTCGAGGGGACGCCTTTGGAGATTTTGGCACCATTCTCGATCAGCTTGGGCGCGGGCGAAGTTTGGTGTTTTCGAGGACACCACGGCCGCCAGATGTTGGACGGGCGACTGTAAGGTTCCTCAATGAAGGAAGCGCCGGCGCAAAACAACCATCTCTCCTCGCCCGTGCCCTACGTGGGCGCGACATTCGTGAAGCTGAAGATCAGCACCGGGCCGACCAAGCAGTACATCCATCGTAAGGTCACGGTCCGATTTCGGGACGGGAAGGAGCGGACCGTTGCACTGACAACCCTTCGCCAGCTGGGGAGGTACGCCGGTTCCAAAGTATCACTTCGCATGAAGCAGGCAGCTCAGGCTCTGGGCGCCATCGTTGCTGCCGCAGATGCTCAGGTCCGGGAGAATCCGGAGCTCGAGGAGGCTGACCGTCGCGCGCGACGCGTACACGCCCAAGCCCGAGTCCAGGCGCTGAAGAAGAGGATGATCGCTACGCTGCGCGACAGCGCCACTGTGCTCGAGCCCGAAGACTTCGACGGCGAGATGATTGATGTGGCCGAGCTTGCACGGCTCGCCGTCGCGGAGAGGATCATGGAGTCGTGAGTTGCCCTCGCTGTACGGTGAAACGTCATGCAGGTCCGTGCTCGGGAGCCCGGGCACCGACCTGGGTGCTTCCTCCATATCGGTCCGTCGACCTGCGTCACGCTATTCTTGCGCCCGCTTGGCTAGGAATCAGCTCGTCGTGGTGACGTCCGCTCTTCGCGTCCCGTGAACTTTCAAGTCGCCACCGACGATCGGGAGGCAAATCCCCTGTCCCCCCCCCATATCCATCGATATTGGGGGCCAATTTCTTAGAGCGTGTTGAAAAACTTGGCCCAGAGCTCGCGAGTGCGGTTCCTGGGG
>CALKVG010000709.1 GCA_937998045.1 uncultured Myxococcales bacterium | reverse complement strand
GCCGTCGGTGCTGCCGCTCCCACTGGAGGAGCCGCCGTCGGTGCTGCCGCTCCCAGCGTCGGTGCTCGCTCCCCCCCCGGAGCACTGGAGCACTCCGTTGTCGTTGGCAATCGATCCGCTGCACGGCAGCGGCAAGCTCGGATTGGGGTTCTGACTCCCGTTTGTCTCCGTGCACGACGTGCACGTGAGGACACATCCCGCTCCCGAGGACGCCGCCGCGCATCCCGTGCAGGACCCCAGATAGCTCCCACCCGGAGTCACGCAGCTCGATGATCCGCAGTCGCCGTCAATGCTCGTCCCAGTCCCGGCGTCGCTCGGGACGAACGAGCACCGAAGCTCCAGCATGCCGTTATTGTTCGAGATCGACCCGTTCGTCAACGACCCGCTGCACGGCAATTGCAGGCTCGGATTGGGGTTCTGACTTCCGTCTATTTTCGAGCACGACGTGCACGTAAGGAGGCATCCCGATCCAGACGGCGCGGCCGCGCATCCCGTGCAGGACCCCGAGTAGCTACCGCTCGGCACTACGCAGGAGGAGCCACTCCCCGTGTCGCACAGGCATTGGGTCAGCCCGAACTGCTGGACGATTGCGGGGCTCGGCGTCGACGACAGCTCGGCGTAGCCGACGTCGGAGTTCTCTCCGGTGACAATACCCTGAGCCGCCGTCCACGACGGCTGGCTATCCGAGGCGTACAGCGGTTCGTCGGCGCTATAGGTGATCGTCCCTGCGCCAGAGGAAAAGACGAAAGTGGTGCCAGGCATGTTCACGAGATTCAGCTGGAGCCCGTAGATTGGCGCCAACGCACTCGCCGGGATCGTCCCTTGCGCGCCACTGGGAGCCAGCGACGAGCCCACGATCTCGACTGGGCCGATGGTCGTCGCTTTGCCACAAGGATCGATTACGCTATAGCTAGCGCCGCTGATATTGCCATTAGTGTCGTTCTGAAAAGCGATGTCGAGGGTATATCCTGCCGGCAGGATCCCAGGGCCGTACGGCACCGCCGGCAGGCTGGGCTCGGTGGAGTTCGAGAAGTTCAAGGAGCCGCCGGAGGGCAGACCGAGCTGGGCGCCATACGCCGCCGTCGGCCAGTTTTCGATTCCCCAGCCCAGGGATGGCGGCGTGACCGAGAACCCATACTGCTGCCAAACGACATTGGAGGTCGGTGCTGACCATCCGTTCAATTGGATGCTCAGACCGTTGGGGATGTGGAGATCCTGCGTGATGGCAATGGAGATGTTGAGGCCCGTTATCGCGAGGCCGGTGCTGGCGCTGGGGTTGGCCGCGGTGATCCAGTAGTTGGAATTGCCGACCAGACCGCCGCCGGGCGGAGGCACTAGAACCGCCGCTTGACTGTTCGAGACCGACTCACCGTCGTTCGCGCGCTGCCCGCTGCTGCACCCCGCCCCCGCGACGGAGAGAAGCCCTGCCACCAAGCCGCCCAGCAGGATGGGAAATGGTTCGGGTTTCATGGACCTAAAGTTTTCCTTGCGGTCGAACGGTCGTGCACCCTGAAGGACGTCGGACGGGCGATGCCCACGAAGGTCTGCGGTGCGACCGTTCCATTCGTAATCGTCGAGGGTCGAGACGTCCAGCCCGGACGAGGGGGCCGCTCTGCGGACGTTCAACGACTTTACGCGGGTCGACGCTGGCGTCGCTCGACGAGCGACGGGGCTTCCTTGTCGGCCTCGTACTCGTCCTCCTCGGCGGGCTGGTGGGCGCCCTCGCCTCCAGCTTCGCAACACTGGTCATCGTTCGCGTGATCCTCGGCATAGGCACGTCCGCCGCCTACCCCTCGGCGATGAACGTGCTTCGCATGCACTCGCGTCGCATCGGCCAGCCCACGCCGCGGACGGTTCTCGGCGTTCTCTCCCTCGCCGCGCTGTCGAGCGCCGCGATCGGGCCGACGCTCGGCGGCTTCCTCACGGGGGCCGCCGGATGGCGCGCGGTCTTCGCCGTGAACGTCCCGATCGCGCTGATCGGAATCGTCCTTTGCCTGCCGTTCGTCGAGGCTGACGCACCGGGGGAATCGGGAGCACCGGGGGCGCCGCTCGACGTGTCGCCCCTTACCATTGGCGCGGTCGGCTTCGTCTTTGGCGTCGCGCAGGGGACGAACTCGGTCGCGAACCAGGCCGCCGTCTACGCGCAGGCGCCGGCCAGCGAGGTCGGAACGGCTGCCGGCCTCCAGCGGACCGCCGGCTACCTGGGCGCGGTCGGCTCCTCCGGCCTGCTCGGCTTCTTCTACGCGAAGCACGCTTCGACCCCCGGTCTTCATTCCCTTGCGCTGGTGATGCTCCTCCTGAGCGCGGTGGTCTGCGCGATCACCCTGCTCGACCCCTCACTCAAGACCCCCAAGAAACCCGAGGCCACACACTGACGTCGTGGTGGACGCAACCCATCCCGACTGGCCCGGGCGCTACCGAGCCCGCGCGAAGCGGGCGAGCCTCGCTCGCGAGACGGTGAGCGCCAGCTTCTTTTCGCGCGGGAGCCCTTTGATCGCGTACTCCAGCTGCAACGCACGCGTCTGCGTCGCGCACCGTCGAGTCGCGAGTACCCGGAGCGGCCCGCGGCCTCGCGTATATCGGGCACCTCGTCCGGCGTCGTGCGCCGCGATTCGCGCGGCGACATTGCGCGCGATCCCTACGTAGAGTGTGCGGTCGGAGCACTCCGCGATGTAGACGTACCAGACGCTCACCGATACGCGAGCCTACCTCAGCTCGCCGACGAGCGCGCGGGAGAGCCGGGCAGTCGTCAATGGCCAGAAGTCGACCTCCGGGACCCGAGTCACCGCCAGGCCCTGTGCCTCGGTCGCCGCATGAGCGCGTGCGCGCCGGCCACGAGAAGGAACCCGCCGACGATCGACCACACGATTGGGAACGAATGCCCCCCGATCGCCACCGATACGAAGGTGGGCAGGTGGAAGGCCCGGGCGAGCGTCATCCCCACGACGGCTCCGACGAAGCCAAGGAGAATGGACATGAGGAAGCCGCCTGCCGTGCCGCCCCCGAACGCGCGAGCGATCGCCCCGCAGATACCGGCGATCACCAGATAGATTGCCAGCTCGAGTAAACTCATCGACGCAAGGGTCAAGGCAGCCACCGTGCCTGAACAAGGAGCATCGCGGATCTTCGCCGATTGGAACGAGGGCGCAGGCGCAATGGCGGCCTGATCGCCACACGTCGTGCCAATATGCCGCGAGCGTCTTGTCTCGGGGATGGTCGCAACGGCTGAGCACCGGGGAGGCTCGCACGCCGATCGCGGATCGACGGGACGTCCCGGAAATTCCTCGAACAATCGCGGTTCGACGCGCCGCAAAGACCCGGCTGGCACATGCGTTGCGAAGCCATTGGGTCAAATGACCGTGAACATCACCGTATACGGTCAGACCGATATCGGCCTGGTTCGGACCGTGAACGAGGACGCCTTCGTCATCGCCGACCTCACCGGAGGAAGCGTGCTGCAAGAGCAGCGCATCGCTCGCTTCGAGATCGGCAGGCAGGGCGTCCTCCTGGCCGTTTCGGACGGAATCGGCGGCCACAAGGCAGGCGAGGTGGCGAGCGCGCTCGTCGTCGAGTCCTTGCGACGCTCGATGCTGCGCCAGGCCCCCTCCGGCCCCGACGGGATCGATGCCCTCATGGAGGAAGCCACGAAGCGAGCCAACCGTGAGGTCTGGGAGGCTGCGCACTATCCAGGGCGGGAGAACATGGGAGCGACGCTGACCGCTCTGTTCGTCCACGGCGCCACGGCGCACGTCGCCGAGGTCGGCGATTCGCGAGCGTACCTCCTGCGCGGCGGCGTGATCGAACAAGTCACACGGGACCAGAGCTACGTGCAGCTGCTGATGGACGCGGGCGCACTCAGTCCGGAGGAGGCGCAGCAGTCGGACTTCAAGAACGTGATCCTCCAGGCGATGGGGCTCGCCCCCAAAGTGACCGTCGCGCTGGGACGGATCGACTTGCGACTCCGCGACTGCTTCATCCTTTGCTCCGACGGGCTCTCGAACAAGGTGGGGCCCGACGAGCTGCGGTCGATCGTCCTCGCCTCGCCCCGCCTCGACGCAGCCTGCGTCAGGATGGTCGAGACCGCGAAGGCGCGCGGAGGGGAGGACAACATCACCGTCATCGTCGCCGGCGTGAGCGGGGACCTACCGCCCCTTGTCGCCGGCTAGCGGATCGTCGATACGCTGCAGATCCTTCAAGAGTTCGAGCCCCCGCACAGCTCTCACCGCCCGCGAGAATGACCTCATACGCTCGGCAGCCTCCGCTTCTACCCGCATGCCACCGCGCACCGCGGTCTTCGGCGGCTTCGCCGATTGGGCTCAGGGATCAAGTGGGCGGGATCTGTCGGACGCGAGCTGGCACAGTATGGCGTACGCGCGACGCACAACACGCGGAAATAGCGAGCGCGGGAGATGGCTTGGCACAGAGCGATCGCCGCCGCGGACCACGGCACCGGCAGCGGCGTCGGCCCATGGATCGATCGAACGACGACAACCGCCGCTGCGAATCTTCCTTGGACTGACGTGGCCTCGGACTCGACCGGAATCCACCTTGTCGCCGTCGCCGGCTTGAACGGCGTTAACGCGGGCGGGGACATCTGGACCTCCGCGGATGCGGGCGCGACATGGACCAATCGGACCAAGGGCACCCGAGCGTCCGGCCAAGGCTGGAAGTCCGTCGCGTCTGACTCGAACGGAACCCACCTCGTCGCCGCGATCGGCGCGGCGGGGGCCAGCCCCGGCGGAGATGTTTGGACATCTGCGGACGCGGGTGCGACCTGGAACAAACGGAAAACGATGGCCTCCACCGCCGGGTTCGTGCTGGGCCCCACCGTGGCCTCGGACTCCACCGGAGCGCACCTCTTCGTCGCGGCCAGGGATATCTGGACTTCCACGGACTCGGGCGCGACCTGGACCGACGCGACAGCGGGCACCCCCGCTGCGGCGCAAAACTGGGTCGACATGGCCGCAGACTCGACCGGAACGCACCTGGTCGCCATCACCGCGTATAGCGACATATGGACATCCGCGGACTCGGGCGCGACGTGGACCAATCAAACCAGAGGGACCGCGGCTTCCGGGCAGGATTGGCAGGGCGTAGCGTCCGACTCGACTGGAACCCATCTCGTTGCGCTCTGCCAGCAATCTCTGACACGAGGTGGGGTCCTCTATGGGGGAGACATCTGGATCTCCGCGACTCGGGTAGAACCTGGAACAACCGCACCCGGGGGACTGCCGCGTCCGGCCACCTATGGGTTGCGGCGGCATCCGACGCGAAGGGCACCCACATCGTCGCGGCGTCCGCGCAGGGTAAGACGAGTGACATCTGGACGAGCGCGAACTCCGGGCTGACATGGACCGACGAAACGGGGGGCAGCGCCGCATCCGGCCAAGAGTGGGTTGCGCTGGCATCCGACGCGAACGGCACCCACCTCGTCGCCGTCTCCAGCGGTCCGCCAGGAGGAGGGGCCTGTTGTTTCGGAAACATCTGGACTGAGTGAGGGGCGCGCACTGCGCGCAGGGTCGGCCGGTGCCGGTCGCGCTTCCGCTCCGCTTCAGTACCGCGGAGGATCGGCCGGCATGCGGCGTGTTACCCGCTCATGCGCCTGCTCGCGGTCTCCCTTCTCGTCGGTTCGCGGATTCTGGCCTGCGGAAGCCGCCCAGACCTCATGGAGGGTCCCGTCGGCGCGGTCGACGCGGGCCCGGCGCGCGACGGTGCCACGTCCCAGCCATCAGCCGCCGTTGACGCTAGCGTCGGATACCCAGGTATAGCGGCAGCCGACGAGCTGGGCGCCGCCCGAGTCCATGACCCCAGTGTCTGTCACGCCGGATGCTTGTGCTCCCCCGCGAACGACTGCCCGTCTGGCTGCTACGTGACGGAGATCGAGCGGCCCGATGGTTCGGCATCGGCGCCCTTTTGCGGGAACGGTATCGCGATGTGCGGAGCGGGATGGTCGATCGGCACCCCGGTAGACAACTGCGGCAGCGGCCAGCCGCGCTATCTGGACGCGGGTCCGGACGGAGCCTTCTGCTGCGAGCGCTGAGGGTTGGGTTCCCATCCGCCCGCGGAGTATGGCGATATCGCGCCTCGAACGCGCTGAAGGGACCTCTACCAGAGGGCGCGTTCTATCAGGGCGCGCGCCTTTCGAGGCGACGGTCGTGCCGGCCGAGGCCGCGGCCGATCGCGATCCGGTACGCGCCGAGCAGGATCAGCGCGCCCACGACCGATGCGATAATCCCGGGTCCGCTGCCGGGGGTTCGGTACCAACCGGCGGCGCGCCCAATGAAGCCGGCGACAAACGACCCGGCCAGACCGAGGAGGATCGTCACGAGAAGCCCGCCTGGATCCTTGCCCGGCATGATGAGCTTTGCGAGCGCGCCGACGACGAGCCCAATGATGAGCATCCATAAAATGTGCAATGGGTGCATGGCGCCAGCGGACCAGCAAAGAGCGCGCCCGGCAGTCGGAGCTCGACCCGTCCTCGCGGCGCGGCGTATTACGCGTGCGGCGCTTGCATCCTTCCTCCCGCGTGAACCGAAACGAAAAGCGCCACCCCACCGGCGTCGCGCTGCTGAGCGACTCTCGATTGAACAGGGGCACGACCTTTTCCGGAGAGGAGCGGGAGCGGGAGAAGCTCGTCGGCCTCCTCCCCGAGGGAGTCGAGGACATCGACGCCAGCAAACGCGGGCGCTGCAGCACCTCGTCACAAGCCGAACGACATCGAGCGGTACATTTACCTGACCGGTCTGCTCGATCGGAACGAGACGCTCTTCTACCGCGTGCTCATGAGCGACCCGGCGCGCCTTCTCCCAATCGTCTACGGCCCGACCGTCGGCGAGGCGTGCCTGAAGTTCGGACACATCTACCGTCGCGGCGCGGCCTCTACGTATCGATAAAACGCAAGGGGCATTTGCGGGACGTGCTCCGCAACTGGCCCGAGCGCGACGTCCGATTCCTCTGCGTGAGCACCGGGGAGCGCATCCTCGGCCTCGGCGACCTCGGCACGAATGGAATGGGAATCCCGATCGGCAAGCTGCAGCTCTATACCGCGTGCGCAGCGGTGCCGCCGGCCCCGCTGCTCCCCGTCCTCCTCGACTGCGGGACCAACAACCACGAGCTGCTCGACGATCCGCTTTACCTGGGCCTGCGCCAGCCTCGCCTCTCGACCGAGGAGCTCGACTCCTTCGTCGAGGAGTTCGTGCAGGCCGTGCACGAGGTCTTCCCCGGCTGCTGCATCCACTTCGAGGACCGGAAGGGCACGGAGGCGTTGCGCCTGCTCGCCAAGTACAAGGACCGCGTCCTCTGTTACAACGACGACGTTCAGGGCACCGGCAGCGTGACGGTGGCCGGCCTGTACAGCGCGTTGCGTATGACCGGGGGCAGGCTCCGACATCAGCGCTCCTCTTCCTCGGCGCGGGATCGGCCGGCATCGGCATCGCCGACACGATCGTGGCGGCCATGCAGCTCGAGGGACCGAGCGAGAGCGAAGCGCGCGACCGGATCTGGCTCTTCGACATCCACGGCCTCATCGAGCGCAAAGATCTCAACCCGTACCAGCAGCGCTACGCACATCGACTGGATGGCGATAGACCGCACGCGCTCCCGAGCTACCCGCACGGTAGCTCCGCCCGCTCGCCCGACTTCGTCGAGGCGATCCAGAGGATCAAGCCGACGGCGCTCATCGGCGTCAGCACGAAGGCGAAGGCCTTCACGCGGGACGTGATCGAGGCGATGGCGCGCATCAACGAGCGTCCTATAGTCTTCGCGCTGTCGAACCCCACCGAACACGCCGAGTGCACCCCCGAGGAGGCGTACCGGTGGTCGAACGGCAAGGCAATCTACGCCGCGGGCGTGCAGTTCCCGCCGGTGGTCCTAGCCAGGCGTGTCACCGACGAGATGTTCATCGAGGCCGCGCGCGCCACGGCCGACCAGGTCACCGAGGACCAGCGCGAGCGGGGGATGCTCTTCCCGCCCCAGAGCAACGTGATCGAGATTGAGGTGCGAACGAGCGCGTCGCGAAGCTCGTATTCGATCGCAACCTCGCGCAGGTCGAGCGCCCGAAGGACGTCGGGGCCTGGATGCGCGGCATGCTGTGCAAGCCAGAGTACCCGCCGGTGTAGCCATGGCGCTCGCGATGCTCCCCATCGGCACCGGCGCGCGAGGCACGCGCATCGAGAGCGACTCGATGGGCCCCGATCGAGGTACCCGCCGATCACTACTGGGGCGCGCAGACGCAGCGCTCGCTCATACACTTTCT
>CALKVG010000708.1 GCA_937998045.1 uncultured Myxococcales bacterium | reverse complement strand
TACACGCGTAAGATCGTCGGCAGCGTCAGATGTGTATAAGAGACAGGTCCTCCTTGCTGCGCGCGCGCGGGCGGAGGGGCGAGCAAGGCCGCGACGACCGCCGTGCCGAGTGAGAAGACGATGCTGCGAGCGAGCCTCATCGTGAGTCCTCCGACGCCGGACCGAGCGACGACGCGTGGACCGGCGGAATCCGGCGCGCGGCCTCGCTTTGCGGGAACTGCGCGGACAGCCGATCGAACCATTCCTTGGCCTTCGCCGGGTTGCCGAGCTTCTGATTGCACATGCCGAGCTTGAGCAGCGCGTCGGGAACCTTGGTCCCGGCCGGGTAGCGCGTGGTCGTGCCCTCGAATTGTTCGGCCGCCCGCGCCCAATCGCCCTTCGCGAAGTAGCACTCGCCGCGCCAGTACATCGCGTTGTTCGCGTAAGGGTGATCGGGCCACTTGACCAGGAACGCCGCGAGAGCGTCGAGGGCCCTGTCGTACTGGCGAGCGTTCACCAGACCGATCGCGGCGTCGTACGCGCGCTTGGCTTCCGGATCGAGCGCGGCCGGGCGCGCCGCGGACGAGCCCCCACGGTCCTGGGCGGTGTCTTGCCCGGACGAGCGGGACGCGGCGTCGTCCTGGGAAGGACGCGCGCCGGGTTCGTCGGGCGTCGTCTGCTGCACCAGGTCCTCGCCGCGCGCGCCGTAGCGGCCCGAGCGACCGGCGCCGAAGACGCGGATGCTCGGACGGGGCGTCTTGTCGTCGGTGTCCGGCGCGTCGTCGAAGGCATCGGATGGGAGGCCGACGGCGCGGACCTCCGCCGCCTGCCCCGGAGGAGGTCCCGCCGCTCGCGCCTGCGCAGGGCCTGGCGCCGGCGCGTCTCCGGAGTGGATCGGGGGATCGTCCGCGCGGTCACGGTCCACCTGCAAGCGCTCGATTTCCTCCCGCATATCGTCGAGGTGCCGCTCCTCGGCCGTCCGCGCGCAGGCTACCGCGGAGAGACCCGACGCAGCGCCGGCCACAAGCACCGCGAGCTGCACGAGCCGGTCTCTGATGCGGGGCACGAGACAAATGTATTGCTTGCCCCCCGGCGGGGCCAATTTCGCGCTGCGCCGTCTTTACGGATCGGTCATTCTGCGGGAGGATTTCGCGTCCGTGCCGCCGCCTCGCCGAAAGCTCGACCTGCGCAAGACCCTGTTTCTCTTGCCGAACATCATCACGCTCTCGAGCATATTCTGCGGCTTCGACTCGATCCGCATCAGCTCGACGGCCCAGGGCGACGACGATTACTACCGAGCGTCCTTGCTCCTCGTCTTCGCGCTGTTCTTCGACATGCTCGACGGACGGGTCGCGCGCCTCACGAAGACGCAAAGCGCCTTCGGGCTGCAGATCGACTCGCTCGCCGACGTCATCTCGTTCGGCGTCGCGCCGGCCATCCTCGTCTTCAAGTGGTCGCTCTGGCAGCGTCCGATGGCTGGGCTCGTGGCGTCCTTCGTATTCGCCGCGGCCGGCGCCGTGCGTCTGGCGCGGTTCAACGTCCTCTCCATGGGAGAGAAGGGCGCGCCCACGAAACCGGGAAAGTACATCATCGGCCTGCCGGTCCCCGGCGCGGCAGGCATCCTGATCTCGCTCGTGCTGGCCAACCACGCGATGGGCGACGAGCTGCGCCTTCACGGGCCGAAGTACGTCTGGGCCATGATCGCGCTCACGATCTTCCTGTCGTTCCTGATGGTCTCGACCATCCGGTTCCGGAGCTTCAAGGACCTGCGGCTCAACCTGCGCACGTTCCTGCTCGTGGCGTTCGCCGTCGGCTCGAGCGCCATCGTGAGCCTGCAGACGCGGCCCGCTTTCGTCCTCGTATGGCTCTTGACCTGTTACGTCGTCATCGGGCTCGTCGAGAGCGTCCTGACCCTGTCGCGACGCGCTCGCCGCCACGAACCGCGGCGGAGCCTTCCGCCAGTGGGCTAGCGTGGCTAAAGGTTCTCGAACGCGAGGCCTTTAGATGCTCGATGACCTGTATGTGCTGCGCGACCGCGCTCGCGCTGCGGCGTCGCGCGGAGACCTCGAGACGGCACTGGGCGCGCTGCTGGCAGCTGCGTCCCAGACGCACGTCGCAGAGCACGACTACGCCGCGGTGCTGCGCCCGCTGGAGGACCTGCTGGCCCGTCGCGGCGACGCGCGCGGCGCGCTGACCGTTCTCGGGTATCTGGCTTCGAGCGACGCCGCGGCCTGGAAGCGCGCGGAGACGCTCGCGCGACACGCGCCACCGGTCGACCGCGCGCGCATCGTGGCTGCGCAAGGACGGATGGCCGAGGCCGCGCACGAGATGGAGAACGCGGGCCTGGTCGCCGCGGCGGCCGTCTTCCGCGAGAAGGCGAAGGACTGGATCGCCGCCCGCGCGCTCTGGTCACGGCTGGCGCACGTGACCGAGCGCGGCGACGATGCGTACGTCACCGCGCTCGTGCGCTTCAACCTGGCGCGCTGCGCGCGACAGTGCGGAGACGGCGGACAGGCGCGGGACGCCATCGTCGCGAGCGTACGGCTCCTCGAAGAGGCGGCCGACCACTTCGAGTCCGTCGGCCAGCGCGAGCGTGCCTTCGACTGCTTCCAGGTGCTCGTGCAAATCGGGCGGGAGAGCGGCGCGTTCGAGGATGTCCTCGAGGGCTTCGTGAACTGCATTCGCATATTGCGCGAGGACCACCTGAAGTACTTCGCCCTCGAATACTTCGAGGAGTCGATCGCGGCCGCGACCGAGCGCGGCGAGACCAGCGCCGCCGCGACCCTCGCGCGCGAGGCAGCCGAGTACGCGCGCTCTCTCGGGCTGGGCGCGGCCGCGGCCGGGTACGGCGTGCGTCAGGCGGAGCTATGGCGCGCCGTGGCGAGGCAGCACCAGAGTCGCGGGGTTCCCCCGGAGATCGCCGAGAACGCGCTCCTCGCGGCCATCCTCGCGTTCGGGGACGTCGGTCAGTACGCTCGCGTCGGGGAGCTTTACTCGGAGCTCGAGCGCCTGGAGCTCGAGCCGGGCCGCCGCGAGCACTATGGTCGCGCGGCCGCGCGCTACCGGGATGTCCGCGACGAGCCGCTCGAGACGTCGAGCTCTCTCCAGCACCCCTTGCGGCAAGACTCGCACTTCACCGAGGTCTGGCACGTCGACGTGCTCGAGTGGGAGCAGCGAGGGAGCGCTGCGGAGGCATGCGCCGACGTGCTCCTCGACAAGCGCTGGCCGGACCTGATCCGCCGCAAGGCGATGCTGGCGAGGCTGACGGCGCTGCAGGTGGAGGCCGCACCGGAGGACGGAAACGGCGCGGCGGTCGTGTCGCGCGTGAGGCTCGCCGAGCTTCTGGCCCAGCTCCAGCTTTATGCCGTGCTCTCCCCGCTCGAGAAGCTGTTCCAGCGGCCCGAGCGGCGAGTGAAGATCGCCGTGCTCCAGGCCATGCAGACTCTCTTCTTCAAGCGCAGCTTCGTGACCGTGAGAGTGGGGCTGCGCGATCCCGACCCCACGGTCGTCGAGCAGGCCTGCCGGGCGGTGGAGGCGCTGTACTTCCAGCACGCCGTGGACCCCCTCGGGCGCATCCTGCGCGAATCTCCCGAGCCCGCGCCGCGGGCCTCTGCGTTGCGCGCGATGGCGCGAATCGACACGCTCGAGGCGGCCGAGATCTTGCTCGGCGTCCTCGAACATGGAGCCCCTGCCGACCGCCTGGCCGCGGTGGCCGCCCTCAAGAACGCGCGCGGCGTTCGGTTTACCGAGCTGGCGCGCGCCGCGCTCCCGACCGCGCACGGCGCCTTCCAGGCGAGCCTGCGCGAAGTCCTCGCCGCGAGGGGACTGGCCGCGTAGCGTCCCGACTCGCAGTCGCAATGGGCCCGATACTCGGGACACTATGCGGCGACGAGATGGCGCAGCTTGAGGATGCTCTCGGTCTCGCCGAGCACGATTAGGGTCGTTCCCTCGTCGATCACGTGCTCCGGATCGGGGTTGTACGTGAAATGGCGATCGCCCTCGCGGACGGCGACGACCAGCGCGCGCGTTTCGCGGCGGATGGGCGTGTCCTTCAGCGCCCGCCCGACCGCGAGCAAGACGTGATCGAGCGTCGCGTCGCCGTGGATGTAGAGCATCTTGCCTGCACAGATCTCGGTCGAGACCTGCTGCAAGGTGTCCTCGCTGCTGTCGATCGCCACGAAGACAGTCTGGGTAGCCATCAGCTCCTCGATGACGTGCTTGCCCGTGCCGCCAGCGCCTGCCACGACGACGTGACCCGACAACTTCGCGATCGCTTTCTGCATCCGCCGCCTCCGCAGGGCCAGACCAATGGTCTTCTCGACGAGCAACGCCGTGAGGTTCGACTGCATGTACGCGAGGACACCGACGCCGCTGATGATGAGCCCCACGGTCAGCGGCCGGGCTCCGGGAGTCCCGTCCATCTCGCGGAGCTCGTAGAAGCCGACCGTCGAGATCGTGATGATCGTCATGTACACGCAGTCGGACGGACGCCAGCGACCGGCGCCGAGCGCCCAGTATCCGACCGTCCCGATCGCGACCAAGACGGCGAAGCCGGCGACTGCAGCGGCCAGGCGGCGTAGGGACGCGCTCACGTCGCCCCCAGCGTAACGCCTTCGTGTATCCTCGCGCCGTGATCTCGCGTGCGTGGCTCGGCCGCCAGCTCGTCCTCGCCGCGCTCCTCGGCGCGTGCCGGCCCACGACGATCGCCGAGGCCGAGCGACGCGGTGACGTCGCCTGGCTCGACCAAAACGGAACCCCGAACGCGGTCGCGGCCATCGGGCGCATGGCCGACCGCAACCCGAGCGCCGTATCGGCGCTGGAGACGCGCTCCGCGTTCGACATGCAGGCGTTCCGCGCGGCCTGGTTCGGGGCACTCCGTGGTGCGCCGTGGGCAACGGCGATGTTGCACGCCGGCTTCGCCGACCCGAAGCGCGCGGACCTGGCGGCGAGCGCGGTGGATCGCGGCGAGCCGCGCCTCGCGATGTTTCTCCCCGACCTCGAAGGGGCGCTCGTTCGCCTGTCGGCGACGACGCAGAACCGGAACGTGTCGAGCGCCCTCGCGAGCCTGGGGCCGCCCGCGCGCGAAGCCATCGCGCGCCGCATCGCCGACGCATCGACGCGCGCGGCGATGTGCCGCGGCGTCGCGTCGAAGGACGGCACCGCGGACGCCCGCCGCGTGCTCTTCGATGCCCCCGAGGGATCGCGCGACTCGCCGGCCTGCGTCGACGCCGTCGTCCGCATCGCGGCGGACGACGACCCCGCTCTGGGCTGGGTGGCCGAGCAGGGCGAGCCGGGCATCCTCGGAGCCGCCGGAAGGGAAGACGTCCTCTCCTGCGCGCGATTGCACGTGGCCTGGACCAAAGCTCTCGCCGCGCGCGGAAAGGACGCCTACTCGGCGCTCACCGTGCCGCTGGGATATGCCGTGAAGCGCTGTCCCGCGGAGATGGACGGCGTCCTGGCCGACGCAATCGTGCACCTCCCCTCCACGCGGTCTGTCGTCGTCGAGGCCATCGACCCTTTCGATGCTTACGGCGGAACCCTTCACGCGACCTGCGCGGCGCTCCCCATGGTCGCGACGGGAAAGGACACCGCCATCGTGAAGGAACGGGCCAGCGACGCCTTGATGCACGCGTGCAAGGCGCCAGGGTGAAGGCGCCGCGAGCCTAATCCCCCAGTCTGACCTGGTCGTCTCGGGGCGCCGACATCGCCGCGCGCAGAGACGAGTGGGTCGACAGCAGCCGCACGCAGCGGTTCCAGCGCAGGACGGGATCCGGCGAGCCGGGGCGCAGCCCCTCGGCCTTTTCGAACAGACGCAGCGCGTGCTCGAACGCGGTCACCGCGCTGTGGGCCTCTTCGCGCTCGAGGTGGGCCTTCGCCGCGCGCTCCCACGCGACGCCGATGTGGTAGACGCGCTCGTAGGTGTCTTCGAGGCGTTCGAAGGCCTCGATGGCCTCTTCCAGCAGACCTACCTGCGGCGTCCGGCGTGACTGAAGGCGATCGGTCAGCGCGAGCCCCAGCAGCTTCCACGCGGTCTGGTGCGAGGGATCGACGTCGAGGACGTCGCGGCAGATGCTCTCGGCCTCCTCGGGCTGGTTCAGATCGCGGTAATGGGCCGCCTTCGCGATGGCGGCGTCGAGCGTTTCGAGCTGGAGGCGCTTGAGCTCGTACGCCATCGTCGTCCTCTCATTCGCCTTCGCCGCGCTTGGCCAGCGGCGTCGCGGCGAAAGTGCCCCGCAGCGGCTCGTCCGAGATGACCGGCAGCTTCGCCTTCTTCTTCTCCGGGCCGCCGGCCACTTTGCGCATCAGCCATTTCACCGGGTCGAAGTAGTCGTCGACGACCCGCTCCTTCAGCGGAATGATCCCGTTGTCGGTGATGTGGATGCTCTCGGGGCAGACCTCGGTGCAGCACTTCGTGATGTTGCACAGGCCGATCTTGAACTCGTCCTTCGCGAGCTCGCGACGGTCGAGCGTATCGAGCGGGTGCATATCGAGCGTGGCGAGGTGAATCAGGAAACGAGGCCCCGCGAAGTTCGACTTTTTGTGGTCGCGGATGACGTGGCACACGTCCTGGCAGAGGAAGCACTCGATGCACTTCCGGAACTCCTGGATGCGATCGATGTCCTGCTGCTGCATGCGATGAGTCCCGTCCGCCTCCCGCGGTCGCGGGCTGAAGGGCGGGATCTTCTTCGCCATCTCGAAGTTGAAGCTCACGTCCGTGACCAGGTCCTTGATGACCGGAAAGCTCCGCATCGGCGCGACCGACACCGGCTGCCCTTCCTCGAAGTGCGACATGCGCGTCATGCACATGAGGCGAGGCTTGCCGTTGACCTCCGCGCTGCAAGAACCGCATCGGCCGGCCTTGCAGTTCCAGCGCACCGCGAGCGTGGGCTCTTGCTTGGCCTGGATCTCGTGGACGGCGTCGAGGACCACCATCCCGGGGTAGGTCTCGACCTCGTAGGACTGGAACTTGCCGCCCTCCGCATCTCCGCGGAAGACCTTGAGCGTCGCTTTGGCACTCATTCTTTCTCCTCGAGCACCTGCTTGATCTCCGCGGGAACATCGGGCAGCGGCTCTTCGCGAACCTCCATCCCGGACGGGGTCATCTTCGAAACGATGTTCACCTTGGAGAAATGGCCCTTGTCCATGTCGGGGAAGTCTTCCCGAGCGTGAGCGCCGCGGCTCTCCTTCCGGAGCAGCGCTGCGCGCGCCATGGCCTCGCTGACGACGAGCATATTGCGCATGTCGAACGCCTGGTGCCAGGCCGCGTTGTAGTGACGGTTGCCGTCCACCTTGATGCGCCCGACGGCTTCGCTCAGCCGCGCGAGCTGCTCGAGCCCCTTCTTGAGGTCGGCCTCGACGCGGATGATCCCTACGAGGGTCTGCATCTTGTCCTTCAGGTCCTCGTGAAGGGCGAACGGATTCTGGCCTTCCGCGCGATTGAACGGCGCGAGCGCCTCCCGCGACGCGGCCTCGATCTCCTCCGGATCGAGCTTCGGCGCCGCATGGGACCGCGCGTATTTCGCAGCGTGCAGCCCGGCGATCCGCCCGAAGACGAGCAAGTCGCTCAGCGAGTTCCCGCCCAGACGGTTGGCTCCGTGCATTCCGGCGGCGCACTCGCCGGCGGCAAAGAGGCCCTGGATCCGCGACTGCTGCGTCTCCGGATCCACGCGCACTCCACCCATCGTGTAGTGGGCAGTCGGCCCGACTTCCATCGGCTCCTTGGTGATGTCGACGTCCCCGAGCTCCTTGAACTGATGATACATCGCCGGGAGCTTGCGCTTGATGTCCTCCGCGCTGCGACGCGTGCAAATGTCTAGGAAGACACCCCCGTGCGGGGATCCGCGTCCCGCCTTCACCTCCGAGTAAATGGCGCGCGCGACGATGTCGCGCGGCAGGAGATCCGGCGTGCGCCGCGCCTTGCTGGCTCCGCCCGTGGTGCTCTCGCGGAGCCACTGGTCGGCCTCCTCCTCGGCGCTCGCCGTCTCGTTGGCGTAAAGCTCCGGGATGTACCCGAACATGATGCGCTTGCCGTCCTTGTTGCGCAGCGTTCCGCCCTCACCGCGGACGCCCTCGGTGATGAGGGTGCCGCGCACGCTCGGCGGCCACACCATCCCGGTCGGGTGAAACTGCATGAACTCCATGTCCATGAGCTCCGCCCCCGCCAGATAGGCGAGCGCCTGGCCGTCGCCGGTGCACTCCCAGGAGTTCGAGTTGATCCGGAACGCCCTCCCGATGCCGCCCGTCGCAAGGACGACCGCGTTGGCCTGAAAGACGACGAAGCGCCCGCTGTCGCGCCAGTACGCGAACGCGCCGCGGACGCGATCGCCGTCCACGAGGAGTCGCGTCACCGTGCACTCCATGTACACCTGCATCCCGCAGTGGACGCCGTGCTGCTGGAGCGTGCGGATCATCTCGAGGCCCGTGCGGTCGCCCACGTGCGCGAGGCGCGGGTACTTGTGACCGCCGAAGTTGCGCTGCAGGATCCGCCCGTCGGGGGTGCGGTCGAAGAGCGCCCCCCACTCCTCGAGTTCCTTCACCCGATCGGGGGCCTCCATGGCGTGCAGCTGGGCCATCCGCCACTGGTTGAGGTACCGGCCGCCCTTCATCGTGTCGCGGAAGTGAACTTTCCAGTTGTCCCGCGGCTCCACGTAACCGAGAGCGGCGGCGACGCCCCCCTCCGCCATCACGGTGTGCGCCTTGCCGAGAAGCGATTTGCACACGAGCCCGACGCTGACGCCGCTTGCGCTCGCCTCGATGGCGGCGCGAAGGCCTGCGCCGCCCGCGCCGATGACGAGGACGTCGTGCTCGTGGGTCTCGTATTTGGTGTGCGGTGCCAGAGCCGGGGAGCCGGTGTGCGCCATCAGAAGAGCCTCACGTCGGTGATATGACCCGTCGCGACCATTCGGATGTAGAGATCGGTGAGCGCGACCGAGAACAAACTCATCCACGCGAACTGCATGTGGCGCTCGTTGAGGACCGTCACGAGCTTCCAGAGCCGATGGCGGATGTTACCGAGGGCGGCGCTGGAGTAGCTGTTCACGCTACCCCCGATGAGGTGGCGGACGCTGTGGCAGCCGAAGGTATAGCCGGTCAAAAGGACGCAGTTTGCGACCATGACCAGGCTGCCGAGACCGACATGCACGCCGTCCTTCCACCCGACGACAGCCACGATTGCGTCCTTCCAGAGAATGACGAGAAATACGAGCGCCACGTACATCGCGTAGCGGTGCAGGTTCTGGAAGAGAAGCAGACGGGTCTCGCCGTTGTAACGGTGCGGCGAGCGCTCCCCGACGGCGCACGCGGGCGGGTCCCAAGCGAAGGCCCGGTAATAGGCCTTTCGGTAGTAGTAACAGGTGAAGCGGAACGACGCGGGACCCGGCAGAATGAGCATCGCCGGCGTGAAAAATCCCAGGCCCCAGGCCCTGGCCCAGCCGACGTCGAAGAACGGCGAGTAGAACGGGGAAAGATACGCGCCCCACTCGTAGGAGGCGCCCTCGAAGGCACGCCACGTGGCGTACACGATGAAGCCCGAGAGAACGATGAGGGTCGCGAAAGGTCCCGCCCACCACGAGTCCGTGCGTGACGTCGCGCCGAGGGGGGGCGGGGGCGCCAAGGGAAGGTGAACGCTCTTGTTTGCCATTGTGTGGATTTCCGCCCCCCGGCGTGAGGCCGGGGCTTGGGCCCGATGAGAACGAGAGCAACCT
>CALKVG010000707.1 GCA_937998045.1 uncultured Myxococcales bacterium | reverse complement strand
TCGTGGGCTCGGAGATGTGTATAAGAGACAGTTCCCCGATGGGGGCGCGGCAGGGCAGGCTTGCCACAACCCGGCCCTTGGTTGTGCGAGCTCCCTCACGTGCGGCGAGGGCTGCGACCCCGTGGTCACCGGCCGATGCGGCGGGCAGCCCGACGCCTGCCCTGGCCTCGGCTGTTTCCCCAATTGTCCGAACGGCGTGCTCAAAGACGCGAACGGCTGCGACACGTGCCAGTGCGCTCCCGATGGCGGATCGCTGCAGTGGTACACGACGTGCGGCGTTCCAGTATGCCCCGCGCCGGCGGACGGAGGAGCCGCGGATGCCGGCACGAGCTGCCCGGCGGTGGGCTCTCCGTGTTCGCAGATGGGCCAGATGTGCGGCACCCCCTCGGACGCCAACTGCGGCGTGACGCTCGTCTGCGCGAGCCAGGATCCGAAGGGTCCAGGGATGTGCCCGGTCTCGAGCAGGAAGTACAAGGACGGCATCGAATACGTCGACGACACGCACCTGAAGGAGCTTCACGACGAGGCGCTCGGGATTCGCCTCGCCACTTATCGCTACAAGCCGGAGGTCGCCGACCCGAGCACGACGCACCTCGGCTTCATCATCGAAGACAACCTGCGCACCCCCGCCGTCGACACGACGCACGACCGCGTCGACATGTACGGCTACGTCAGCATGGTCGTCGCGGGCATGCAGGTGCAGGAGAAAGAGATCGCCAAGCTACGCAGCGAGCTAGCTGAAACGCGACGCGACCTGGCCGCGTGCAAAGCGCCTGGCCGGTAGCTCCCGGTCACGGCGGCGCGCAGCGCGCGACGAGCCGCAGCACCCATTCCTTGCGGCCGCCGCCTGCGTCCTGTTCGAAGGGAGACCCCTTCTCTTCGACGAGCGCCTTCACGCGCCCGAGCGAAGCGCCATCCCCGAGCGCACAAGCGGCGACCGCCCGCTGGCGCAGGAGCTCTCGCCCCACGCGCGCGGAGGGCGGACCGTCGTCGATCGCGCGATCCAGCCACGCGGCCGCGCGAGCATACTCGTCGTGCAGGACCAGGTTCTTGCCGATGAGATACCCCGCGAGAGGCTCGCGTGTCTCCCCCTCCCACAAGCCGAGGGACAGCGCGCCCTCCCACGCACCCACGGGGCGTCCCGGCGAACCGACGAGGAGATCGACGATCGCGCGGCGCGCCGGCGGGTTGTCCGCGGCGATCGCCTTCACCTCCAGCGTGCGCGCCGCGTCCTCGTCGAGGGTGTGCGCGGCGAGCGAGCGGTACGTCGCCGCGGCCGCCTCGGCGCGGCCGTGCGCGAAATCGTCGTCGGCGAGGACCTCGAGCGCACGGTCTCGCCAGGTTCGCGGCGCCTGATCGTCCGCCACAATGGCGCCGAGCTCCTCCCGACCCCGCGCTTCCGCGCCGTACCACGCTTCGATGCGCGCCTTGTCGAAGCGCGCGTGCCAGTCGCGCGGGTCGTGCCCGAGCGCGCCGTCGTAGAGTGAAGACGCCTTGACGAAGCGGTGCTCGTCGCGGCAGCGATCGGCCTCGCGGTTCAGCGCGTCAACCACGTGCGGACAGCGGCGCGCCCAGACGCTCGGACGCTCGAACTTCGCCTTCGCGTAGGCGCTCGCGTCGGACGGCATCGGTAGCTCGCGGAGCGACGCGCGGAACTGCTCCTCGAGCGCGCCCCACGACTGCCCCGTGAGCCCCGCGATCGACGCGCCGCCGTACCACGCGCGCACCACGTCGGCTCCCCAGCGGTCCATGATCCACGAGACGAAAGCACCGGCGACCGTGTAGCTCTTGGACGCGTTCTCACCGAGAAAGCCCAGCGAAAAGAGGTTCTCGACGCGCGGCAGGATGCCGAGGTCGAGCATCGCTCGGGCCCACTGGGCGCCGGTCAGCTCGTCGTCGTCGGGCGAGGTGGCCACGGCGACGCCCTCGATGAGGCCCGGGTTCGGCCACAAGCCGCCCAGGGCGCCGGCGACGCGAAAGGGCCCACGGCCGAACGTGCCCGATACGACGTGCGCGATCTCGTGGCCGAGGATCGGGTGCGGAAAGCCGGACATCTGGACGTAGACTTCGCGCCGCCAGGGCTTCGCGATCGACGTCTGCGCCGCTCCCATGAGCGTCCGCTTCTGGTCGGCGTCGCGGAAGACGAACTCGGTCAGCCGCCCGGGCAGGTGGACGCCGAGACGCTGCTCGTCGGCGGAGAGCTCCTGCTCGCAGTCGTCCACGAGGAGGGCGGCTTGCTCGGCGAGGAGAGAATCCGGGTAGACGACGTCGCACCGAGGGCCGCGCGCCCGTCCTCCGAGCGAAGCGGCGATCGACGAGGCGGTCTGCCAGTGACCGAGCGCCGGCCCCGCCGCGGCCGCGCCGAGGCTCACGGCGAGGGCGGCGAGCCCGAGGAGGAGGCGGACGACGACCGCCGTCTGTCCTTTCAACGGGCGGAGCCCCAAGCCGCCGTCTGCCTTGCGCAGGAGCGCAGACGCAACCAGCGCGGCCCCCGAGATCGTACAGAGCGAGGCGGCGCGGTAGGTCCAGAGCTCGGTGCGGACGTCGACGACCGTGTCGTAGAGAGTGCCGCTGAAGAAGCCGACGAACGGGTCGTACGCGAAGATCATCGGCGACGAATAGAAGCGCGCAACGCTGATCCCGACGCCCGCGAGGGGGGCGACCAGGCCCAGCGCGACGCACCAGAGCCGGCGACGGGCGCGTCCACGGCACCATTCGGCCGCGAGGGCGCCCCAGAGGCCGCCGACGAGAGCGCCGAAGCCAGCGGTGAGCACGAAGAAGGTGGCGCCGCCCCAGAAGTCGCAGACGCCGACGCGAAGGCCGTGGAGGAGCGCCGTGGAGAACGCGACGGCGGCGAGTAGGGCGCCGACGGCGAGTCCCCGCCCGAGAGCGCTCAGCGGGGCGGTGTCGCTCTCGGCAGACAGCTCGAGCGCCGCGGCGATGGCCCCCGCGCTCGGCACGAGGAGTCCACTGGCGAGCGACTGTTCGTAACCGGGTCCGCCGAAGAGCGGCAGAAAGCCGACGGCGGCGAGAACGACGAAGACCACGACGGCCGCGATGTGCCGCGGGCGCAAAGCGAAGCGCTTGGGTGTCATCCGTGGACCACGCTGACGCTCAGTCTAGGACGCCGCGCCGAGCGTCGTCCGCACATCGTCGCCCTTGGAGAACAGCAGCGACGAGCCGTACCGTTGGCGTATGCGCCCGAGCTCGGCCGCGACGGTGGCTACCGGCGCTGCTTGGCGCGTGCGGTTCGTCGCATGCGCCTTCCGCTCCCGTGGTGGAGGCAGAGCAGAGGAGGGACTCCTCGACGAGCACGTTAACTCTGTCTCACAGGGTGGCAAGCTCGTCTCGAATAGCCGCTTCGTCCAACACCCCTGGGCCAGGTACCCAGGTCGGTCGGCGCTCGGTAGGAAAACTCGAAGGACCTCTCGCAGTTTTGCCTTGGCCATATCTGCCACCTTTGACAGGGGCACCTTCTTGCCGTCTAGCCGAAAGAGGACCCCTCCGCTGATCCGTGCGCAATGGCACTGCGCGCGTCGTACAGGTCACGCGCGAGGTGGAATGCACGCTCGCGCTCCGCGGGAGCTGCAAGGGCGGCGTACTGCACTGCGAACCTGTACCGCATCTCCCCTTTGTAACGGTGATCGGCTGACGTCTCGTGCAGCAGGATCGCCTCCAGGCCGATGGCGGCGGACCACGAGCGCGCAAGTGACATGCATCGCATCAAGCAAAGCGAGAGCGCCTCGGTTGAGCAGATCCGTCCTGTCCGCGTCAGTCAGAGCGCGCAGCCTACCTCGCCCTAGCAGAACATCTCCGCCTCGGAAGTCGAGGCCGATCACCGGCGCGATCGTCCTCAGGTGCACAACAGGACGAGCAACAAAGTCGTCGAACGCAATCACGGAATGGTCGAAAGCGGCTCCGTCAAAGACGAGTCTTTCATTGCGTCGCGCGAACTCTCGCAGCACTGCTGCGACGAGATCGCGAGGATGCAACGGAGACCAGCCGATACTCGCAGCGCCGAGCTGTGCACCCACCAAATCGGGATAGTAGTCGGCAAATGCCCGGTCGAACTGTTCCAGCTCACCGACGGCGGTGGCACGTATATGCGGGTAGCCGAGTTCGAGGTCGATTCGTTCCTCGGGTGCGATCGTCGCGCCTCGCACGACTGCGAACGTCCCTCGGGCGTGCGTTCTTCAGAACAATCCTAAGTGAAGCCTCCACCGCCCGACGCAGTGCCTCGCGTTCAGTTGTGCGGCGGAGAGCACCTTCGCGAACCACGAGGTGGACCTTCTCGGCGCGGTTGGTCGTCCGCTCCTGGTTGAAGGAAAGGCGCACAAATCCGACGCCCGTGGCGACATCGTTCACGGCATCGGACAGCTCCACGCGTACATGACAACCTTGGAAGGGACGCCGCTTCACGTGAAGGAGGGGCACTACGTCGTCTTCCGCCTCGGCGGTCCGATCTACGAGCTGCCGGCGGTGGTCGAGACGAACAGGTTCCGCATCTATCCCCACACGATAGACCTCGGGGATTCCGGCGACAGCGGACGCCTCCAACCGAAGCCGGAGGTCATCATCTTGACTGAGCTTCTCGCCGCTGTCCGGGCCACCGCATAGCACAGCGGGAGCGGTGCGATATAACTTGTCGTATCAATTGTCTTTCCGTCGCTTCTGTCGGGGCGAGAGGATCTGAAGAGTAAGCGATCAAGCGTCGATGGCTTGCGCAGGCGGCAAAGTCATTTTGTGCGCCCGATTTCCGCGACTTCGCGAAGCGAAGTCGTTCGCCGCAAGGCGATGCCGGGGAGGCTCGTCGCGTAGCGACGAGGGGGGCGCAGCCCCCACGAGACCATCCCTCCGTCGTCGTCGTGCCGCAGGCACGACGAGGGACGGAGCTGAATCCGTGAGGATGATTCTCGAACGAGAATCATCCTCGCGGATTCAGACCGCGGCGTCCTGGCTCTCGCCGTCCGGCTGCGCTTCGGGCGGCGGGTTGATCGGCGGCTCGAGCACCAGCGGGAGGACCTGGTCCATCCGCCTGATCAGGTGGACTTTCAGTTCGCTGCGCACGTCCTTGGGGACTTCGTCGAGATCGGCCTCGTTGCGCGCGGGCATGAGGACCTCGCGGATGCCGGCGCGGTGCGCTGCGAGGAGCTTCTCCTTGATTCCGCCGACCGGGAGGACGTTCCCGCGCAGCGTGATCTCGCCCGTCATGGCGACGTCTTTCTTGACCGGGCAACGCAGGAGCAGCGAAGCGACGGCGCTGAACATCGTCACGCCGGCGCTCGGCCCGTCCTTCGGCGTCCCGCCCTTCGGGACGTGCAGGTGCAGATCCGTTCCCTTGAGGAACTCCGGATCGAGCCCGAGTTCGCGCGCGCGGCTGCGCACGAACGAAACCGCGGCCATCGCGCTCTCGGTCATGACGCTCTTCAGGTTCCCGGTCACCATGACCTCGCCCTTGCCGGGCATCTGCGTCGCCTCGATGAAGAGAATGTCGCCTCCCGTCGGCGTCCAGGCGAGGCCCGTGGCGACACCCGGCGAACTCGTTCGCTCGGCCAGATCAGGCATGTGCCGCGGCGGCCCGAGGATCTTCTCGACCGCCGCCGCGTCGGCGACCATCCGGAGGTCGGCCTCGCCCTCGGCGATGCGCATGACCACGTGCCGGCAGACGCTGCCGACCTCGCGCTCCAGGCCGCGCACGCCAGCTTCGTGCGTGTAGCTGTCGATGATCTTTTCGAGCGCCGACGGCTCGAAGTCGAGCCGCTCGTCGGTCAGGCCGTGCGCGCTGAGCTGCTTGGGGCAGAGAAACTCCTTCCCGATGTTGAGCTTCTCGGCGCGGGTGTACCCCGGGCACTCGATGACCTCCATGCGGTCCCAGAGCGCCCCCGGGATGGTGTCCGGGTTGTTCGCCGTGCACAGGAACGTGACCTGCGAGAGGTCGTACGGCACGTCGAGGTAGTGATCCTGAAAGGTCGCGTTCTGCTCCGGATCGAGCACTTCGAGCAGCGCCGCCGCCGGATCGCCCAGCAGGTCGACGCCCATCTTGTCCACCTCGTCGAGGACGATGACGGGGTTCTTCACGCCCACCTTCTTCATGCCCTGAACGATTCGCCCGGGGAGCGCGCCCACGTACGTGCGTCGGTGCCCGCGAATCTCCGCCTCGTCGCGCACGCCTCCGAGGGCGATCCGGTGGTAACGCCGGCCCATCGACCGCGCGATGGATCGCCCGAGCGACGTCTTGCCCACGCCGGGAGGGCCGATGAAACACAGGATCGGCGCCTTCTTGCTCCCGGCGAGCTTGCGCACGGCCATGTACTCGATGATGCGCCTTTTGATCTTCTCGAGGCCGTAGTGGTCCTCGTTCAAGCAGCGGCGCGTCTCCTCGACGTCGATCTTGTCCGGCGTGGTCGTCTTCCATGGGACGTCCGCGATCCATTCGAGGTACGTGCGCGTCACGTTGTACTCGGCGGACTGGGGCTGCATCCCCGCGAGGCGCCCGAGCTGCTTGCGCGCGACGCGGTTGACCTCGTCGGGGAGCCCGGCGTTGCGCAGGCGCTCGCGCAACTCCTCGACCTCGTCCTCCTCACCCCCCTCGCCGAGCTCCTCCTTGATGGTGCGCATCTGCTGGCGAAGGATGTGCTCCCGCTGCGCCTTGCCCTCGTCGGCGATCATCGAGCTTACTTCCTTCTTGACGCGCAGGAGCTCTAGCTGCCGGTTGATGATCGCGAGGACGGCGCGCACGCGCGCCTTGGGGTCGAACGTCTCGAGGATCTTCTGCTTGTCGGCGACCGTCGCCTGCTCCGGCGTCAGGTTGGACGCGATGAGGTCGGCGAGCGCGCCGCTTTCGCGGACGTTGTCGAGGATGCCGGCGGTCTCCCGAGGCAGGTTCGGCGTGAGCGCGAGGACCTGGCGGGTCCCCTCGCGAAGCGCTGCCCCGAGGGCATCGAGCTCGGCGTCGCGCTCGAGGTTCTCGGGGATGCGGCGGCCGCGCGCGCGCATGTACGGCTCGAGCGTCGTGTGCTGCGCCAGCTGGAAGCGCGCCATGCCGTGCAGGACGACCGAGTAGTTGCTCGGCCCGAGGCGCAGCACTTTGACGACGCGCGCGACGGTCCCCACGGAGTAGAGGTCCTCGTACCGGGGCTCGTCGACCTCCGCGTCGCGCTGGCTCACGATGCCGACGACGGCGCGCTCGTGCCCGACTAGGTCCTCCACGAGCCGCACGCTGCGGGGCCGGCCGACGTTGATGGGAACGACGCTGGCCGGGAATACGACGCTGTTGCGCAGCGGTAGTATGGGGTAGAGCTCAACGTCCGGCGGCGAACTCGGCGAACTCGGCGAACGGAAATCGCTCATCTTCCATGCCTATAACGCGAAATCGACGCGTGCGCAGGGTAGTCAAATGCTAGACCGAAAGCCGATGCGGGGTACGCTGCACCGCGCCACGAGCTTGGCCTTCGTCGCGTGCCTGATGTGCGCAACGGCCTGTGCCGCCGTCCAACACCCCGGCGGGGACGACCCCCAATCGGTTCTGCACGCGTACGCGCGCGCGCTCGAGGAAGGCCGCGCGGACGACGCTTACCGGCTCCTCTCGGACGAAGCGCGGCGCGGCATCTCGCTCGAGGCGTTTCGCCGGATGGTCAAGGACGATCCGGACGGCGTTCGAGAGATCGGCCGGGCCCTCGAACGGCCGACGGCTCCGCCCGCGGTGACCGCGACCGTGACGAGCCCGAGCGGGCAGGAGCTGCATCTCGTCCTTGAGGACGGCGGCTGGCGGGTCGACGCCTCGACCATCGACCTCTACTCGCAGGATACCCCTCGCCACGCCATTCAGGGCTTCATCCGCGCGATCGAGCGCAAGCGATACGACATGGTCATGCGGTATGTCCCCGACTCTCACCGCGAAGGCCTCGACGCGAGCAAGCTCCAAACCGCGTGGGAGGGCCACGAGAAGGAGGAGATCGAGCAGGTCGTCGCGGCGCTCAAGCAGGCGCTACCGACCGCGACGATCGAGGAGACCGGCGAGCGCGCCAGCATGCCGTACGGAGCGGGCACGATGCAGCTCGTGCGCGAGCACGGAGCGTGGAAGATCGAGAACTTCGATTGAGGTCACGAGGGGGCGGCGCGCCGGACTCGCCCCGGCCCCGAACCTCGCCGACGCCGCGACGACCGTCGTCGGCGAGGACGCCGACTACGGAGGAGTCAATCCTTCGCGATGAGGCGTTCGCTGCAGGGCTTGGCGTCTTCGTCCTCGCCCAGTCCGGCGATCCGCAGAGGGTCGGCGTTGAGTGCCGCCATCTCGCGTTCGATGTCGGAGACGATGAGCGCATCGAGGTTGTCGCTGGTGAACCGCGTCTGGGTGCCGCCGCAGCTCGACTTGGGGTCGCCCGCGCCCGTGGACTGCGGCCCGGCGCCTCCGCGCAGGACGAACAGGTTCTTCGCGTTCGTGTACTGCGCGATCTGGCGCCAGACGACCTGGCCCAGATCGTCCATACCGGAGGCGGCGATCGTGAACACCTGGATCCCGCGGTGCGCGGCGTTCCTGACGTCCGCCGCGTAGTCGAAGTCTTGCGGGTAATCGAGGTGAGGCGGCGCGTCGCCCACGAGAAAGGCGTAGCGGCCGATGGTCTCGTTCACGGCCGCTCCCTGCGGGCTGCGGCCGATGGCCCTGGAGTCCCAGTCGAGCTGCGTGAGCGCGACATGGAGTCCCTCGTTCACCGACTCGGGCACGTCGCCGCCGCCGGCGCCGTCGGGAGGGGAAGCATCGCCCGGCTCTCGACGGGGGACGCGCTCGGTCGCCCGAGGGCGGCCGGAGCCGCGCTGGCAATTCTGGGCCCAGCGGGCGGAGGCGGCGCGTCGGCTGCGCTCGCCGGATAGCCGGGATACTCGGGCGAGGCCTCGGCGGCGGCCTCCGCCGGTGCGTCGACAGCCGCCGCGTGCGGCGACGCTACCGCCTGGTCGCGGGCGGCGCCTCCACAGGCCAGGACAAACGGAACGAGGACAGGGGACATCATCGCGGTCAATCGGGTACGCATCGTTGCCTCCGCCCATGAAACGCGTCGAGGCCCGGACGCCTTACACCCGAGCCGCGGCTTCACGGCGGGCAGGCGCCGCAGCTTTGCCGGACGCGCTCGCGCGCAGCCGCGAGGCGTTGCGTCGCGCCGTCGCACCGGCGCTGATCGTCGGGAGAATCGACCAGCGCGCACAGGTGCGCGATCGCGCGCGCCATGGAGGACAGAGCACGACACGCGCCCGCGCAATCGCTCGCCGAAGCGTCGAGGCTCCTCTCCGCGCGAATCAGCTCGTCGCGCGCCGCGGTCCGCTGCGCTTCTCGGGAGTTCGGGACGGTGTCGGCCTCGCTGACCTCCGAGGGTGGCGCTGCGGCGGGAGCCGGCGCAGGGGCGACCGCTTTCGACCCAGGGACTTCCAGAGGCGCCATCGCGGGTGCACGCCGCGTGGACCCCGGCGAGGCGGGCGCAGGAGCGGCTTCGGTGGCTGGCGCATTCGCGGGCGCCACGGGTGGCTCCGGACGTCCTCCGCCGCACATCGACAGCGCCAGGACGAGACCGCAAACGACGCAGCGCGAATCAATCACGAGCCCCTCCATCGCCGAGCGCACGCTCGATCACCTGCTCCTGAACGCCCGCCGCGCGCTCGAACAGATCGACCGCGTGCGCCCTCGCGCGCGTCGCTTCGTCGCGGTCGCCGCCGTCCGCGAGCGCGGCGGCGCGCGCCTCCTCGATGAGGCCCGACACTTCGAGCAGGTGGCCGCGGAAATACGTAGGCTCGCGCGCATGCTCGAGACCGGCCTGCACGTCGCGATCGGCGCCGGCCCAGTCCTTCGTCTCGAGCCGCATCTCCGCCAGCCGCCCGTACGCGTCGGCGAGCACCTCGTCGACTTCGGTCGCGCGCGGCCCCGGCATCGCGACGAGCCTCTCGAGCGACGCGACGGCTCCGGCCCGGTCGCCCGACCGGTCCTTCACGTCGGCCTCGTGGTGCAGCGACCGCGCCGCGGAGAGAAACGCCATCACGCTTTCGTCGACCGCGCCGCCGGCCGTGGCGCTCGGGCACCCGGAGACGGTCCCTTTCTCCGCGCGGCACGCCGCAAGCTCGAGGAGCGCCGTCGTAGCCGCGAGGAGCACACACCATCTGACGAGCATCCACCTCCAGCGATTCATCGTACGCCCCACCTGGCGAACTCGTTTTCGCGCAGATCGGCCGCGCGGGCGACCGCGATGCGATCGACCCTCGCCGTCTCGCCGCCCGTCCTCGGGAATGGCCCCGAGAAGAGGGGCTGGGTGGAGCGCGTCGAGACGTACGCATCGGCCGCCGGCATCGGCTGCGGTGCGCGCCCGATCCCGAAGACGAGCGCGGCGCCCGCCGCGATGGCGACCAGCGCGCCGGCGGCGAACGAGGCGCGCATCACGCGGCGTCGCCGCTGCAACGTGGGAGCCGCGAGGGCGCGCTTCACGAGCGCGCGGCGAGCCTCGGCGGATAGATCCTTCGGCGACCATGCGGCCGAAAGCGCACGCGCCAGCTCGGCGCCGCCTCCCGCGGGCGCCGAGCTCTCCAGCGCGTCGCGCAGCTCCTTCGCTCGCGCGAGCTCCTCCTCGCTGGGCGGGGCGTCGGGATCGGGCGTCTCGGGTCGGTCAGGCATTGCGGTCCTCGCTGGAGGGCGGTTCGTCGCTGCGCGAGCCGAGCACCTTGCGCATGGCTTGCATCGCGCGGTAAAGGACGACGTCGAACGTCGCGGGCGACACGCTCAAGTCGCGCGCGACGTCCTCGCGGGACTTGCCCTCGAGCACGCGAAGGCGGATGGCGCGCGCGTAGCGCGGGTTGATGCGGGCGAGTGCGGCCTCGATCCTCGCCCGTGCCTCTTCGCGATCGCGCCTCTCCGAGAGCTCCTGGTCGGCGGGGCGCACCGCCTGCGCCTCGTCGATCTCCCGCTCGATGTCCTCGGCCGCCCAGACGGCGACCCGCTTCCGCGCGCGAAGGTGATCGAGCGCCACGCGCAGAGCGACCACGCGCAACCAGGGCCAGATGCCGACGTCTTGCCACGCGAAGCGATCGAACCGTTCGATCACCCGCTTGTACACCTCGGAGAGGGCGTCCTCCGCCGCGGCTTCCGATCCCAGGCGGGGCAAGAGGACGGTGCGATACAGGGACGGGCCGTGGGTCGCCAGAAGCTCGCCCATCGCGGAAGTATCTCCCGACCGCGCGCGATCGACGAGCCGGCGCTCGCGCTCCCGCTGAGCGTCCCGATCGGCCGGCGTACGCCGGCTCGCTTCGAGTCGATCGGTCGGCCCGGACACGCACGCAAGAATAAGTGGCACGGGGACGGCGACGCTCACAAGAAGACAACGAAGGCGGAGCCCGGGCGCTTACAGGTGTAAGGCGGAGCTCCGGCCGGCGTTTGTTCCGCATGACACAGGCGGATCGTTCGATTTTCGCCCGGCTGGCGCTGGGCGCGTTCGGGACATGGTGGGTGCTGGGTGCGCTGGGATGTGGGGGCAACCGCGGGCAATCGGAGATCGCCCGGGCGCCGGCGAGCTGGGGAGGAGCCGATTCGCCCGATTCGCCGGGTTCGCCCGCATCCGCCGAACCCGGGTCCTCCCGTCGAGCGGTGGAGTCGTCGGCCGGCCCCGCCGCGGTCGCCGACTCCCCCGTATTGCCGGCGCCGCGAGCCCCGGAGCTTCTGCCCCGGGACCGCCCGGGTCTGGGGACCGAGTGGGGCGAGACCCGCGACTCTCCCGTGACGGAAGTCCGCTTTCTTCGGGCAGAGCCGCAACGGGCGTTTGCCGTCTCGCAGGTCTTCTACAACGACGCCGAGGGCGTCGAGGCCCTCGCGGCGTATTACGGCGCGCCTCGGTTCTACGACGTACCCGCCGCTCGGGGGACGATCACGTTCTCGCTACGCGATGCGGAAGGCCAGCCGCTCGAGGCAGTGAGCGCCGGCGGCCGGGTGTACGTGGTCGGAGAAGCGGGACAGCGATACAGCATCGTCATCGAGAACCACACCGGAGCGCGCTTCGAGGCGGTCGCGACGGTAGATGGTCTGGACGTCGTCAACGGGCGCGCCGGCAGCTTCGAGAACCGCGGCTACGTCCTCTCGCCGTGGTCACGGCTCGAGATCGACGGGTTCCGCCGGAGTCACGACGCCGTGGCGGCGTTCCGCTTCGCCAGCGTTCGCGACTCCTATGCAGCGGCGCGCGGCAAGGACAGGAACGTCGGCGTGATCGGCCTCGCGTTCTTCGCCGAGCGAGGGGCGGGCGTCTCGTTCGACGAGCTCCGCAAGCGGGACACGGCCAGCCCTTTCCCCGAAGAAGGTCGCTTCGCGCCGCCGCCGTGAGGTGGATCGCCCACGGGCGTGCGCATCACGGGGGGCGGACGACCCGGATGGGGGGCGGAGGCAGCGAACCCGCGTCGAACGGCTGGCCGTTGACGACGAAACTCACGCCTGCGGTCGGCACCGGTTTCGTCACGGCCTTGGATAGATCCCCTCTCTCGCCGGGCGGTGCCTCGCGCCTGGCGTCCGAAAATGCCCCGGGCGGATCGACAGGCTTGTTGCCCGCACTGAAGGCGATACCTTCGGCGCCCGTACAGGAGAGCTGTGTGGCGATTCCGAGAATGAGGGCATGGCGCAGAGACATCCTTCGATCTCGAGCGTTCAAGAATGGTGCCATTCGTCCTCGGAAGAGACCGCGATTGGATTGTAATGTGGGGGAGTTTTCGCGGAGCCTCTACGGTCCTATCGACAAAGCGACTTGTCCATTTGGGCGCGCGCCGTGTCCATTGGGTCGAGCGACTTGGCCAAGTGGTCGAGCGCCGTATCCTTTTCGCCGAGCGACGCGGCCAAGTGGCGAAGTGTCGCGTCGAAGTGGTCGCAGCGCGTTTCCGATTGGCCGAGTGACTTGGCCATTTGGTCGAGCGCCTTGGCCTTTTGGACTCGTGACGTTTTCGACTGGACGAGCGACGCGTCCTCTTGGACAAGGCTCTCGACCAAGTGGTGAAGCGACGCGTCGACTTGGACGAGCGACGCGTCGACTTGGACGAGCGACGCGTCGACCTGGACGAGCGACGCGTTGACCTGGACGAGCGACGCGTCGACCTGGACGAGCGACGCGCCCATTCGGCGGAGCGATCTGCCCAAGTGGCCGCGTGTCCTGGCGACTTGGTCGAGCGCCCTCTCCAAGTGGCGACCCGACGCGTCCTTTTGGCTGCGCATCGCGTCCAAGTGGACGAGGGTCGCGTCCACTTCTCTGCGTGTCTCGACCAGTTCGCCGAGCCACGTTTCCACTTGGCCGGGTGACCTTTCTACTTGGCCACGTCAGGTTTCTGTTTGACCACGGCGCTTTCTACGTCGGTCAGCCCGCCTCGCCATGGCGCCAGGCGGCGCGCCGAACCGAACGCGCGACCGTCCCGAGCAACCGCGTGTCAGAGGAAATCGTGCTTGAGCGCTCTAACGAGGTTAGGGAGGAGAGGACATCACCAAAAGGCGCGAGCTGCGTGCGCTCGACTCGGCGGCGATGGGAACCGCGATGCGGGACTCTACGATGCGGCCGGGCGCGCGCGAACTTCCTTGCGGTAACGCGCCGGCGTGCGCCCCGTCCACCGGCGGAACGCGCGGGTGAAGTTGGCGACGTCGGAGTACCCGACGCGATCGGCGAGTTCGCCCAGCGATAGATCGGTGGTGCGGAGGAGGAGGAGGGCCCTCTCGCGTCGATCGCTCTCGACGAGCGACGAGTACGTAACGCCGTGCTCGCCCAGCTTGCGCTTGAGCGTCCGGGGCGAGATGTGCATGCGCGCGGCCACGTCCTCGAGCGAACGCGCGCCCCCCTCGGGCGTCGCGATGAGCGAACGAACGCGAGCGACGATTTGCGCCTCGGCGCCGAGAGCGTCGAGGCCACGCTCGCACTGCTCACGCGCGAGGCGCAGCGACGCGCGGTCGGCTCCCTTGAGCGGGAGGTCCAGCAGAGGGGCGTCGAAGACGAGCTGATTGACGGGTTGCGCGAACCGCACGGCGGATCCCCTCGGCGCAGCGCCCGGCCAGTATCGCGGCTCGGGAAACGCGAAATCCGCGCGCCCGTCGAGGTTGCGATCGGTGATGGCGTTGCCGATCTGCCAGAGACCGAGCAACAGCGACACGAGGACGACGTCCCGAGCGGTACCGAAGTCCGCGTGCTCTTCCACGACGAGCGCCGCGGCGGCCCCCTCCTCGCGGAGGCGCAGCGAGAACGCGTCGCCGCGCGTCGGCGCGAAGCGGATCGCGAGCTCGATGGCTTCGCGCAGGCTGGCGGCCGTCATCGCCGCGAACCCCAGGTACCCGTACGCCGAGGCGCGCATCTGCAGTCCGAGGTGGACGCCGAGCGCGGGATCCCCGCTCAGCGTACGCGCGCGCTCGACGATGGCCACGAAAGCACGCACCGGCAGGCGGGCATCCTCCTGCATCAACGCGTCTTCCGTCAGGCCAGCCTCCGCCAGCAGGTCGCCGCCCCGGCTCCGTACGAACTCGGCGAGATGCAGCGCATGCACCGCGGACACCGTGCAATGATCGGCGGGGGCTTTCGGCATCGTTGGCCCGAAGTGACAAAACTCTGGCACGGGCGAACCTGCCCGGGCAACCGGCGCGGGGGCACACTGTTCTCGTCGACCCGGAGGTCCACGCATGCAGACGAGCTCGATCCAGGTCCGGCCCTTGCGTTTTGCCATCGACGGCAGCATCCCGCGGCACTGGCACCCGCGCGGCGCCGCGGTCACGACCTTCTTCAACAACCTCTCCATCTTCTTCCCCGAGGGAGAACGCTTCTTCATTCGATGCGTCCGCGCTCACGCCGGAGCGGTGAAGGACGAGCGGCTCCTCGCCGACGTGCGCTCCTTCTGCGGGCAGGAGGCCATCCACGGGAGGGAGCACGTCCGCTACAACGAGTGGGTCCGCGAGCAGGGATACCCGCTCGACGCGCTGCTGGAGCGAGTGGCGACAGAGCTCCGCCGGAAGCCCGCCGACCGCCGGGGCCTGGCAATCACGTGCGCGCTCGAGCACTTCACCGCGTTGATGGGCCAGGTCGCGCTCGAGGACAGCCGCATCCTCGACGGAGCGCACCCGGTGATGGCCGCGCTCTGGCGCTGGCATGCGGCCGAGGAGAACGAGCACAAGGCCGTGGCCTACGACGTGTACGTCGCGGCGGGCGGCAGGTACACCGAGCGCGTCGTGGTGATGGCGGCGGTGACGGGCCTTTTCTGGGCACATGTGATCGGCCACCAGGTGCGCTTGATGAAAGCCGACGGCATCGCCTTCGACGTGGGCGAGTGGGCGGCGCTCTTCCGTTTCCTGTTCGTCGAGCCGGGCGGTCTGACCCGTGTCTTCCGCCGCTACTGGGCGTACTTTCGTCCCGACTTTCACCCGAATGACGTCGAGTCGAAGCCGCTGGTCGACGCCTGGAAGACTCGGTCGGACACCCTCGCGGCGCTTTCCGGCGCCCTCGAGAGCCCCTAAAGAGGAGAGTATGGCTCTCCCTCCCGGCCCGTCCGCGCCCTCGGCGATTCAGCTCTTACGCTGGATTCGAGCCCCCTTTCCCTGGCTGGACGAATGCTCGGCGCGCTTCGGCGACGCCTTCACGCTGCGCTTGCCGTTCATGCCGATGCCCATCGTCATCGCGGCGAGCCCTGCCGGCGTGAAGGACGTCTTCGGCATGGGTCCAGACGCCGCGCACGCCGGCAAGGCGAACGTCGTCCTGAAGCCGCTCCTCGGCGAGCACTCGCTCCTCGTCCTCGACGGGGCCGAGCACCTGCGGCAGCGAAAGATGATCCTCCCTGCCTTCCACGGCGAGAGGATGCACGCCTACGGGCGGACGATGCTCGACATGGCGCACGAGTCGATCGACTCCTGGCCCGTCGGTACCCCGTTTGCGATCCACCGGCCCCTGCAGGCCATCACCCTTCAGGTGATCCTCCGCACGGTCTTCGGCATCGGAGAGGGTCCCCGGTTCGCGGAGCTGGCGACTCTGCTCTCGGCCGCGCTCGAGATCACCGCGCACCCCGCTCTGCTTTTTCCGGTGATGCAGCGCGACCTCGGCCGCTTCAGCCCGTGGGGTCGGTTCAAGCGACTGGGCGCGCGCTCCACGGAGATCCTGCGCGCGGCGATCCGCCACGGGCGCGAGCACGGTACGGCGGGGCG
This sequence comes from uncultured Myxococcales bacterium, assembly GCA_937998045.1. Taxonomy (GTDB): domain Bacteria; phylum Myxococcota_A; class Polyangia; order Polyangiales; family Polyangiaceae; genus Palsa-1150. Next base: position 7,281 of record CALKVG010000707.1, on the reverse strand, counting down.
GACGGACGTCCTTGCGATGCTGCTCGACGCGCGGGACGAGGCCGGAAGAGCGCTCACCGAGGACGAGATCCACGACGAGCTCGTTACGTTGCTCGTCGCCGGCCACGAGACGACGGCGACCGCGCTCGCCTGGGCTCTTCGCTGGCTGCTCCTGGACCGTGAGATCTGCGACGGCCTGCGGGACGAGATCGCCGGCGCCGACGGAGATCCGGGCCGCATCGCGAAGCTCGAGCTGCTCGACGCGACCGTCAAGGAGGCCCTTCGCCTGCAGCCCGTCGTGCCGGTGGTCGGCAGGATCTTGCAGGAGCCGACGACGGTCGGCGGCGTCCCGTTGCCGGCGGGCATCATGGTTTCGCCATCGATCTATCTGGTGCACCGCAGGCCGTCGCTCTACCCCGAGCCGAACCGCTTCTCACCACAGCGATTCCTCGGGTGGAAGCCGGCGGCATGGGAGTGGCTGCCATTCGGCGGCGGGCTTCGAAAGTGCGTGGGAGCGGCCTTCGCGCAGTACGAGATGAAGATGGTCCTCGCGTCGGTGCTCCCGCGCATCGACATGCGTCTGGCGAACGAGCGGGTGCGCACCGTCCGCCGGGGCATCACGCTCGCGCCGGGCGCGGGGCTCCCCGTCGTGGTCACGACGAAGCGTTCGCGCGAATCCTGCGTCGCTCGCGCCGCGTGACCGAGGCGATGGCCCCCGGGACGCCCGCCGGTTCGAGACTTGCGTTTCTTCCTCGTGCCGGGGGAGCGCGACCATGGCAAGGACGGCTCAATCCAACCCTGTGGGCCTGATCCTTCGCGAGAAGGAGCCGGCCAACCTGGAAACGCCTTTCGATCAGGTCGACTCGTACATCACCCCGACGGAGCTCTTCTACATACGGAGCCATTTCGCTGCACCCAAGCTCGAGGTCGCGTCGTACGAGCTGCGCGTCGACGGCGCCGTGAGGAGCTCGTTCTCGCTGACTTACGAGGAGCTGCGGGCCATGCCGTCCGAGACGCGCGTGGCCACGCTGGAGTGCGCAGGGAACAGCCGGGTCTTTCTGGTGCCGCAGGTCGAGGGAGCGCAGTGGGAGCTCGGGGCCGTCGGAAACGCCCAATGGACCGGCGTACCCCTGCCCGCCTTGCTGCGGCGCGCGGGCCTGGAAGACGACGCGTGCGAGATCGTGCTCGAGGGCGCCGATCGCGGGAAGCCGAAGGAGGCGCCTTTGCCCCCAGGCCCGATCTCGTATGCGCGCAGTCTCCCGCGTGACAAGGCAATGCAGCCGGAGGTGCTGATCTCGTACCGGATGAACGGGCGAGATCTGCCGCTCGACCATGGCTATCCCGTCCGCGCCGTCGTCCCCGGCCACTACGGCATGGCGTCGGTCAAGTGGCTGACCCGCATCCACGCCGTGCGCGAGCCGTTTCGAGGCTACTGGCAGACTTCGGACTACGGGTACTGGGCAGATCTGGACGGCAACCCGGTTCGACGGCCGCTCGGCGAGATGAAGCCGAAGTCCGAGATCGCGCGACCCTGCGTCTACGAGACGCTCGCGCCCGACCGCATCTACACGATCTGCGGCGCCGCCTGGGCAGGCGAGACGGCCGTGACGGGCATCGAGGTGAGCATGGACGGCGGCGGGAGCTGGACGGATGCGGTGTTCGTCGACCCCGCCGTGAGGCACGCGTGGCGGCGGTGGAGGCTCGACTGGCGCACGCCGGCAACGACCGGGCGCTACACGCTGCTCGCGCGCGCCAGGGACGCGAGCGGTGGGACGCAACCGGACGCGCGCGACCCGCGGTACGGTAGCTACGCGATCAGCCACGTCCTGCCAATCGAGGTCTTCGTCGAACGCGCGTCAGGAGCGGCGAGCGACGAATGACTCGGAGGTGGTCAGGCTTGCGCCCCGTCCGATCGAGCCGAGGCCGAGCGTCGCCTGTTTGCCGTCGGCGGTCAGCGTCACGACTCCACGACGGCCACGACCGGCGCGTGATCGCTCGTTCCGACTTCCGCCAGGACGCGGCACTCGGTCGCGCGCATCCCGCGGCCCGAGCTGACGAGGATGTAGTCGATTCGCCATCCCTGGTTTTTCTGTCGCAGATTGCGCCAGGGCGGCCACCACGTGAACATCGCGTCGTTCGCGGGGTCCAGGGAGCGACCCACGTCGACCAGATCGCAGGCCAGAACGCGCTCGAAGAGCTCCCGCTCCTCCCGGCGCTGGCCGATCGCGCCGGGCTTGCGCTCGTTGGGGTGCACGTCCATGTCGGTCCGTGCGACGTTCAGGTCGCCGCACATGACGAGCTTCCCACCCGCTGCGTGCACGCCTTCGACATAGGCCCGCATCGCCCCGAGGAACTGAAGCTTTGCCTGGTAGTCCTTTCCGCCGTTCGGCACGTACGTGCTCGTGACGACGAGCTGCCCGTCGAGCCTCACCTGAACGACGCGGCACTCGACGTCGAACGAAGGGTGGCCGAACTCGGGTCGCGCGGGAAAGGCCTCCTTGCGAACGTGCAGCGAAACGCCGCTGTATCCCTTGGGCCCACCGTGCCAGTAGCTCCAGTACTCCGGCAGCATGGTGAGCGTCTCGCCCAGCTGCTCGGGCGTGGCTTTGATCTCCTGCAAGCACACGACGGCCGGCCGATCGCGCCGTACCCATTCGACGAACTGCGCCTCGCGCGCGCGAAACCCGTTCACGTTCCACGTCGCGACCTTCACGGTCGACCTCCGGCCTTCGGCATCGTGATCTCCGGCGGCCGAACGTAGACCGGCTCGAGCCGGTCCGCATCGTCCGGAAGGCGCAGGAGGGCGATCCGTCCAACCGCCGAGGCGCGCGGCAAGTCGTGCGGAGCGTCGGCGAGCAGGCGAACGCCACCCGGGACGGCCGACCAGTCGACCTCGCGCGAGGCCTCTCCTGCCACGGTCAGGCGCGCAGATGGCACGCCGGCACTCTCTCCCTTCGAGTCGATCGGCCGGCGTGCAGATAGCACGCCGGCACTCTCTCCCTTCGAGTCGATCGCCAGGAACGCACCGACCGCCGAGGCGACGCGCGCGCCGACGTCTGCGATCCGGACGTGAACCGGCGAAAGCACGAGCTCCTTGCCCAGCCGGACCTGCACGAAGAGCTCGCCCTTGCCCGCGGCCAGGACGCTCACGACCGCGGGCGGCGACGCGAGATCGAGCGCGAGCGCATCCAGCGACGTGACCCCGACGAGCTCCGCGTTCGTCGCGAGGACGATTCCCTTGGCCGTCGCGAGGCCGATCCGCGTCCCGGTGAAGCTGCCCGGGCCGATTCCCACGCCCCAGCGCGCCACGTCGCCGGGACGCCACCCCACGCGGTCGAAGAGCGCGCTCACCATCGGCAACAGCGACTCGCCGTGAGCGTTCGAGATGCGACGGGCGTCCTCCGCGACCAGCGCATCCCCTTCGAAGAGGGCGACCGAGCCGAGCGCCGTCGACGTGTCGATCGCGGCGAGGCGCCTCGTCATATCTGCGCGAAGCGCCCGCTGCGGAACGCCGCCTCGAGGAGCTGATCGACGCGGGCGATGAGCTCCTTCGCCCGGGCGTCGTTCGACGAGGCGAGGACGGTCTTGATCTCGTTGAGTGCCTTGAGCTGGCTGAAGAGCTGTACGTCGCTCAGGCCGCCCGCGCCCGTGAGCACCTGTCTCACCCGGTCGATCTCGGCCGCGAGCGCCTCGATGCCGATGCCGACCGCGCCGACACGACGGCCGTCGGGGTGCTCACGGTAGTGAGCCTCGAGCACCGGGGTGACGATCGATTCGAGGATCTGCGCCTGGTCTTCGCTGTTCCAGACGTGCTTGAGCACGAAGAGATCCCCCGCGTCCGGCTGCGAGCGCCCGTCCAGGTAGGCGCTCGCCGCGAAGAGCTTCAGCAACTTGACGACGCGCCGGTCGCTCAGCGTGACGCCCTCGGCGCGGATCTGGAAGACGAGCCCCTTGTACTGGGTGAAGAAATCCTCGCTGAACCGGATGCGCTGGAGGAGCGTCCGTTGAAGCTCGGTGAGCTCGCGCGCGGCGACGAGCGGCTCCGCTTCGGCGTCGGTCATCTGCAGGATCTCGTGCTCCAGGCCTCGCTGCAGGAGGTCCTGGAAGTGGTACGCGTCCAGGTTGTCGTTGCGGATGCGCAGAATGAAGCGGTCGTAAATCGCCGTGAGGGTCTCGTCCCCCGGTACCTCGTTGGAGGCGCCGAAGGCCGAGAGGAGCGGGCAGCGCATGACCTGGCCACCGCTCGTGTAGCGGCGCTCGTTGAGGAGCGTGAGCAGAGCGTTCAAAATAGCCGAGTTGGATTTGAACACTTCGTCGAGAAAGACGATCTCGGCCTGCGGCAGCATCCCTTCGGTGCGGCGCTCGTAGCGTCCTTCGCGGAAGGCGGTGATGTCGACGGGGCCGAAGATCTCATTGGGCTCGGTGAAGCGCGTGAGCAAGTACTCGAAGTAGCGGGCGTGCATGAGGCGCGCGAACGTACGAATGAGCGCGCTCTTCGCGGTGCCCGGCGGACCGATGAGCACCGCGTGCTCCCCCGCGAGGACGGAGATACAGAGGAGGCGCACGACCTCGTCTTTGCCGAGGAAGCGCTCCTCGAGCACGCGCGCGAGCTGCGCAAGCCGGTGCGGAAGCGTCTGCTCCTCGGCGTGCGGGACGGGCTTCGGCGCAACCGCCATTGGGGCGGAGGCTAGCACGTAGTGTCCCGAGTCGCGGTCCCGGCGGGCCCAATACTCCCGAGTAGTGAGGCCATCGCGCCCGCGACTCGGGACGCTAGCGATCCGTCTCCCCGAACACCCCGCCGTCGATGTACGTGCCGTCCGGGTTGAAATAGAGGTTGGCCGTGAGGTTCGGCTCCTGGAAGATGACGGTCACCCGCCAGGTTCCGCTCGGCATCCGCCAGGCGGTGGCGTCCTTCGGGATGTATCCCCAGCGCTCGTAAGCGACGCGCCTCCCCACCGACTCGGCCAGAAGGGAATTGAGCGGACCGGACACCGTGGCCGTCGCTGCAACCGTGGACGGCGGCTGCGGCGGACCGTCGCTCACGCGGCGAGGGGGCGCGGCGTCGCTCGCCGGCAGCTCCGCGGGAGCGCTCTTGCACGCGATCGCGACACACGCCCCGAGGGCCAGGACCAAAGCTCGCATGACTGGTTCATCCTCCGTCGCCGCCGCCCTTGACGGGCGGGCACACACTCGGCGGGACTGGGTGCCACATGGCGGCCAAGCTTTGCAAGTAGAGCGCGATGCTCTCGGCCTGGGTGGCGGTCATCCCGGCGTCGCTGTACGCGGGCATTTGCGGACAGAGAGGGCTCCCATCCTCGTCCTCCGCCTCGAGAATCGAGCGCGCGATCGCGCCGGCGTCCCACGCGTCCATCCCGGTGTCCGGATCCGGCGTGAGGTTCGAGCCGTAGGCGCTGCTGCCCGGCACGGGTGTCGTCTGGCCCGCCAGAATGCCGGCCTCCGGGTCGGCCGACTGGTGGCACTCGGCGCAGCCGTAGACGCCCACCGCCATGAGTCCCATCGCGATCGACGCGGTAGACGAGTCCCCGCCGTCGTCGCCGATCGGACCTCCCTCGGCGGGCGAGCTGCCGTCGCCACCGGCGCGGCACGCGGCCAGGAACGCTGCGATCGCGACCAGACGTTTCACGGCCCCTGCACCTCGACCTCGATCATGGGAACGTCCGGCGCGTGGCCCGTGGGGTCTTTCGTCGCGTCGCGGTAGTACGTCGTCCGCACGTTACGGTAGTAGAGCACGGCTCGAAGCGAAGACGTCGGCGCGCTCGACGGCACCGGGACGAGAAACGACTGGGCCTCTCCCGGCGGGACGCGCAGGTCGAACGGGACGCGGGCCGCTTTGCTCAACTGGTGGTCCAGCAGGATGCCGCCGTCGGAGGCTGCGAAGTCGCTCCCGAAGCGCGCTGCGCCGGCCGGGAGGAGTCCGTCGCTTCCGGGTCCGCCGTAAGCGGTCATGACGTTGCCCGAAGAGTCCACCTGATCCACCTCGACCCAGGGCTCGCGCAAATCGGTCACGCCAGTCGGAAAGGCGTGGCCCACGCCCGTATTGGTGACGACGACCTGTACGCCGTCTTGCGTGCGCGTCGCCGCGAGATCCACCGCTGTCGCGAGGTTTCTCTTTTGCTCCGTCAGCAGCGTCGCGTCGTCGATGAGTCCGCCGAGGTAGACGTTTCCCCCCGGGAACCGGTGATTGGCGACGCCGTTCGCGTCCTTTTGCATGTGGCAGTCGACGCAGCGGGTGCCCGATGCAGAGTACGAGCTCGCGTGGTACTCGCCGTACGTAGAGATCGCGCTCAATCCGTTTCCGGGCACGAACTGCTGGTGGCAACCGCCGCAGAACTCGGGCTGGCGAAGCATCTCGAGCGACGCCAGCGCGCGAGCCTTGTGGTCTTGCCCTGGCCCCCAATCCGCGTGCGCCACAGTGACGAGGTCGCCGTTGCCTCCCGCCCGCACCCCGCGCTCGACGTCGTGACAGCCGAGGCACGTGACCCCGTGATGCGCGGGGGACCCCGCGTCCGCTCCCGCCATACCGTACGGAGCACCGCCGGCGTCGCTCGCCGCCGGCACCGGCAACCGCGCGACCATCGGGTCGTGACAGCCCGCGCATTGCGGCAGAAATTGCGGCTCCTCATCCATGCAGAAGGTCACCATCGGGTCCCTGGTGGCGCGGGCGTGCACGCTCGCGCTCCAGGCCTGGTATTCGGCCTGGTGGCAGTTCCCGCAGTACTCGGCGTCCCATGCGATGTTGGGGACACCTTGCACCTGCTCCCACGAGGGCTGGTCGGGCAAATCACGGACGACAACCGCAGCCAGTTGCCGGGCCATCGTGACCGCCTGTTGCCACGCGGCGTCGTTCGGGTTCGGGTGCTCGGGGTCGACCGCGCCGGTGCGGTCGCGGCCCGTGCGATCGGGCGCGAGGCCGCCCTGCTCGACCAGGGCGACGAGCAGATCGTGAGGGTTGAAGGTCGCCGGCTCGATGGCGTCGGCGATGCTCGCGAAGTGATCCACGAGGCCCACGTGTCCGATGAGCGCGTCGCGTGCCGGGTCGGCTGGCGAGAGGGCCTCGAACAAGCGAGCGTTCGTCGACGTAAAGCCGTCCAGGTGACAGCCTCCGCACGACATCCAGTCGTTGGCCGACGTCGCGAGCGCGCCCTTGGACGAGTTCGCCCGGAAGAACAATCGGAGACCGTCGCGCAGCGCGGGGTTCGCCGCGGCGACCGGATCGTCGACGGCGGGGGCGGTTGCGTCGCCTCCGTCGCCTGCGTCGCCCGGCTCGCCCGCGTCTTGCGG
>CALKVG010000706.1 GCA_937998045.1 uncultured Myxococcales bacterium | reverse complement strand
TCGGGGCGGGTGAAACCGCCACCTCAACTTTCAACAGCGACCGGGACGAAGCCTTGGTGCGCCCCACCTCGGCGAGGGCGAGCACCTGGTGCTCGCGCGCACTCAGGAGCTCGAGGCTCGGAGGGTGCGGGCGATTTTCCATCGCGAGCACGAACCGCTTGCCGCCTGCCTCGAAGTCGTCCAGCAGCGTCCAGCGCTGGGCGACGACGCTTTGCCACTGTCGGATCGCCTCACTCGGCCGATTTCGCTCGCGTCCGGTTCGTGCTTATGGCGACCTCAATCGCGAGGTCGAGCGAGTAGCGTCCGCCGGGGACGGCGCGCTCGGGGCCCGGCGCAGTCTTGACGCGTCCGCCGCACTTGCACGCGTACTTCTGCTGCTTGACCTGGACGAGGCGGTAGCTGACCTCGACGACGTCGATCATCTCGCTCTGCTCGAACTGCCCACCATCGGGCGCAGCTCTCCGCCGCAGCTCGGGCACGTCAGGTCGGCGGGATCGAGCTCGAAGACTTGCTCGACGTGCGGAAGCGAGGGTTGCTCGGTGGGTCCCGAGAAGCCCCGCAACCTGCGCGGCTCCGTATCCGCGGGCTCCGCGGGAGCAGGCGGCGCTGCTACGGACGATGGCAGCGACTTGGTGAGCTGCTCGATGAGGGCGAGCGTCCGCTGCAGCTCCTTCTCGTTGCCCTTGAGGGCCGCAAGCTCGGTGCATTTGGCTCAAAGCGTCCGCACGAGCGCGTGGATCTGCGCCGCCTGAGCGAGGGCAACGCGGCGCAGTTGCTCGATGTCGCGCTCGCGCCGGATGTCCACGCCCAGCAGGGCTTCCTGCAGGACTTCGGCGATACATCGACGGTGGCCAAGCGATGGTCGTCCCAGTACGAGCAACACTGGCTCGTCGGTGGCAGTCCGTCGGACCATGTCGCGACGGAGGTATCGTAGACTTGTAGCGGATTTCCTACGTGGTCCGGAACGATCGTTAGAGCGTCGGTAAGGTCGCCAATGAGCGCCGGGTCGTTCTGAGGGGAGGCTCGTAGCCGCCGGCGCCGGCGCTCGGCGCCACCCAAGGTCCGTTGGAGTGATCACACGGTACGAACTAAAAGACAGTTCGCGCCTATTTGGCGAGCTGCACGAGCTGCGCTTGCCCGCTCGCGGTGGATTGCGTGTAGTAAACGTTCGCTCCATCGACCGCTTGCACAGTGGTCGCCCCCTGGTAGTCGTCGATCAGCGCCTCGGGCGTGCCGCCGCCGAGGGGCGCGCGCCACACCCCTTCGCCGCCCCAGTAGACGTAGGTGGAGTCGATCGCAAGCCCGTTGACGAGATAGGTGGGAACTCCGCTCTCGAGCACCGCGGGTCCCGCGCCACAGCCCGAGAGCGGGCACTTCGAGATCGAGCCGTCGACGTTGGTGTTGGCCCAGTAGACACTGTTCGCGTCGATCGCCAACCACCAGGGGACCGACTGCCCCGACGCGAGCGTCGTCGGCTGCGCGCAGCCGGACACCGGACAGGTCATCACCGTTCCAGCGTGGGTGCTGCCGACGCCCCCGTTCGTCCAGTACACGTTCTTGGAGTCGGACACGATCGACACGGGCACGGCTTGCCCCGATGCGAACGTCGACGGGCTGTTCCCGCACCCGCCGAGGGCACACGCGTAGACCAAGCCATCGGTTTTGTCGCCGGAGTCGAGCCAGTAGACGTTCTGGCTGTCCACGGCCAGGGTCGACGTCCCGAAGGTCACCGAGAGCATCGTGGGCTGAGAGTTGCACCCACCGACGGCACACTTCACGATGCCCGCCGACACCGAGGCGTAGAGGTCGCCCCCGTACACGGCGAGGCTGCCGTTGGCAACGGTGCCTCCCTGGGCGGTGAATAGCGTCGTTCGAGTGCCGCCGCCGATGGGGGTCTTGGCCACCTTCACCGGGGCGCCCGCGGCCCAGTAGACATAGGTCGAGTCCACGGCGACCGCCTGCACATCGTCGGAGTAGTCGGACAGGAGAATGCCAATCCGGATCGGGTAACTCGTTTGCGCGCTCGCGCCCGTCGCCGGATCGACGACAGTCACCGTGACCGTCGCGGAACCGCTCGTGGCGTACGTGTGGGTCGCGGTGACGTCGAACGGGTGGGTCATGTACGAAAATGGCCCGCCCGTGCTTGGCGGCGTGCCGTCGCCCCAGTCGACGCTCATCTGGTAGGAGAAGGATCCCGACGGTATCGCCTGCCAGAGGGCAACCGTGCCCGAGTAGCCGATTCCCTGGAACGGGGTGAACGGCGCCGGCCTTATCGAGAGAGACGCGATCGCGTCGTTCTCATTCATCGCGTCGCTCGCGACGTCCACGCCGGCATCCGCCGGCGCCGGCCCCCCGTCGCTCGCGACGTCCGCGCCGGCATCCGCCGGCGCTGGCCCGCCGTCGCGCGGGGCTGCCGATGTGTCCGCGCCCGCGGATGCTCCGTCACTCGGAGCGACGCCTGCGTCGGCGCCGGAGTCCGCGGCGGAACCGCCGCCGTCGTCGATGGCGGTTCGATTCGCCGACTGAGCCCCGCACGCGCAGAGAACTGCGCCTGCCGCGATCCAGCGCTTGTAAGCCATCCTTTTGTCTCCCTACGGGCCGGGTTTGAGCGACCAAGGCCACGAGCGTGCCGGTGTTTCCAGCCGCCAAGAGCTGCCCGCCTGCAATCGAGAGCCAACCGCCCGGCGTGTTCGCCCAAGCCTGCGTCTGGGTGGCGCTGTCCACGGCGTACGTGTGGGCGTCGCTCGCGACGTAGACATAGCCGGCCGCGACGACGGGCGGGTAGGAGAGCGCGCTATCGCCCGCGAACGTCCACAGGAGCGAGCCGGTCATCGCGTCGTTGGCGCGGAGCTGCCCGCCGGCAGTCGAGTAAACGACCCCGGCGGCGACGGCCGGCTGGCTCGTATAAGAGCCAGTGGCTGTCCACCGGGGAGTCCCGAGACCTGGGCCGAATGAGTAAAGGCTCGGCGGCGCGACGACGTAGAGCGAGGTGCCGTCGCTCACGGGCGAGGTCTTCATGCTGTAGGTGTTCGAGCTCCATTGGACCGGGTCGGAACGAATCACGGATCCAGCCGCTGCGCTAAACATGCGCAAGTTGCCGTCGGTGAACGTCGTGATGGTGTTATCGAAAAAGAGGGGGCTCCACGAGTCCCACTGTTCTTCGTATTGGTAGAAGACTTGTGCGCCGCTGTTCTCGTCGAACGCGTAGAGCCCACCGTACATGCCGCCGTCGAAGTACACGCGCCCCTCGATGACGAGCGGAGCCCAATACGTATCCCACTGCGCTGGGAACGACTGCGACCACGCGAGCGTGCCGTTCTCTGCCACCAGGGAGTCCATGAACGTGCCGATCGCGCCGTTGCAGTCCGCAACGAACACGTGGCCGTCGGCGACGGTGGGCTGGCCTATCCCGAATACCGCGCCAAAACTGTACGTCCAGAGCACGTGACCGTCCGCCGGGGAAACCGCGGTCAAGAAGCTGCCGCCCGCGGAGAAGTCGCCGCTGGAGGTAACGTAGATGGCGGTGCCGTCGGAGGCGACGGGCCACAAGGGGGCCCCGAAACTCGCGCTCCACGCCATCGTGAGCGGAGGGGTTCCTGTCTCCGCGGGATTGAACCCGCTGTGGTGCACGTCGCCGCCCAGGGTCGGCCATACGCTCGCCCGTCCTCGACAGAGCCCCGCTGCGCACGTCTCACCCGTGCCGCAAACGACGCCGCAGCCGCCGCAATTGTTCGCGTCCGTGTCGAGCGGCGTGCACGCGCCGCTGCAGAACGCCGCGCCGTCCCCGCAGGGGGTGCCGCAGCTGCCGCCGTTGCACGCCTGTCCCACGCCGCAGACGTGACCACAACTTCCGCAGTTGGCCGGATCGATCTCGACGACGACGCAAGTGCCGCTGCAGTCTTGCGCCGCGACCGGACATCCGGTTACGCACACCGCTGCGCTGCACACCGTTCCCGAGGGACAAGCGTTTTCGCAGAAGCCGCAGTTGGCAGGGTCCGTCGCAGGGTTGGTGCAGGTGGTTCCGCAGAGCTCCATGGGGTAAACGCAACTTTGGGGCGTCCCATCTGCGCCGCCTTCCAAACCGGCCCCGCTGCTTGTCGAACCGCCGTCGACGAAGGTGCCCGAGCTGCTGCTGGAGCCGCCGACGCCGCTGCTGCTATTCGCGCCGCCGCTTCCACTGCTACTGCCGGTGCCCGTTCCGCTGCCACTTCCGGCGCTGCTTCCGCTGCCACTTCCTCCGCTGCTGGTGCCCGCCCTCGAGGCGCAGGAGCCATATTCGCAGGCGACGCCGGACGGACAGGCGAGGCCGCACTCACCGCAGTTGTTTGGATCGAAGCGCGTGTCGGTACAGGTTCCGGCGCATGTGGAAATACCGGGGCCGCAACGGTCGTCGACGGCCTGGCCGCCACACCCGCCGGCCACGGCAGCGAGCCAGGGCGTCGCCATGAGCGCCCTGCCCCAACCGCAGCTCCTTTGCGGAAGTCTCACGGCAGCACCGAAACCCAGCGCAGCGATCGTCCGCCTCGGTCGGGGGAGCAATCTGCGGCGCCATGCGCCTGTCTCGCCCCGCGTCGACCCGAGCACGGGCCACGTTCGCTGCACGGCATTTTCGAACTCTTTACGCATAAGTGCCCCTCCCTAGCGCTTCGCGCTTCGCACTTCGCGCTCGTGCCTTCGAGTGCAGTCTCTCGGCGAGAAGTGATCTCGCTCGGGTTTACGATCCGCTGTCGTGCAGATCGCAGCGCAATTGGCGTGCAACGCTTCGAGCACGATGCCGTCGACCACGACGCCTGGATAGGATCGAACGGAAGTCCTTTGAGACGGACCCTGCCGCGCACCGATCGCACCGCGACGCCGTCCACGATCAGTCCCGAACGCCCGATGATTGTGAGCACACGCACGCGCCCTTCGAGGCCAGGAATGGAGACCGGCAGCGACATGCCCTCCTTATGGGACGAGCCAAGCGCAGAACGAGGCGGGGCATAGGGATCGTTGGCGGGCATGCGAACTCCCGAGGTCTCCTCCGAGGTACTCACCGTGGCGTTCAGTATGTTGGGCGTTGTCCTACTTGTCTTCGACGCGGAAGGACCGGCACACGGCCTCGTAACATGGGCCGTCGTCGAAGGTGATCATCAGGTGGACGAGCCCGTACGCCTTCCGACCCTTCTGCGTCAGGTTGGCGGAAACCTCCCGGAGCCAGGGGCTCGACCCACGGTCCACGAGCCGGTCGTAGGCTTCGAGCATCGAGGCGTCGAGCGCTCCCATGTATGTCCACTTGAACGCCTCGACACCCTGGAGGACGAGGGCCCCAGTCCGCCGTGTGGCGCCCTCGGCCTCGTACGAGAACCGAAGAGCTACTGCGTGTCCGAGTCGCTTCTCGAGCGTCGCTCCGCCCTCGAGCAGCGCGGTCGAAGGAACCGGCAATGTCCAGCGCGTCTCCATCAAACCCTCCGACGAATCCACCATCGCGAAGTGCTGGGTGACGCCAATCGCTCGCCTCCCTCGGGTATCGCCAGCTCGAGCGTCTCCCCGCGACACTGACTTACGGTCCCCTGGACCGAACCTTCCCCGTTGCTCCCCTTTCGGCTCCCTCCCAAGACTGTTGCGTCGGATCGACGGCTTCACGACGCCGTCGCTTCTTGAGTTCCCGCGAGCGCGGGCCGCCGCGATGCACGCGAGCGCGCCACCACGCCGCGGCTCTCACACGCGAAACAAACAAAAGGGCGACGCAGACGAGTGCGACCGTAGCGCCCCCGTGTCGGACTCTCAAGGCGTTTGGTGTTTACGCGCTGTAAGCGCTTCGTGCCTGGCAGCGCCCGTTACATCCGAGACGAGGGCTTCGCCCAGACGCCTGGACCACTACGGGAGGCCGTAGCACGTCAGGTGCTCGTCGCTCTTCTGACAGTATCCGTTCACGCAGTACGACCCGTAGTCGCAAAATGCGGTCACCGAGGTCAGGTCGCACGGCTGCCGGTCGGGGATCATCGAGGGACACTCGGGCGTCATTCCGATCTCCTGAGGGGATGCGGCCGAAGGGCAGCCCCCGAATTTGCAGGTCGACTCCGGCGTGCACGCCTGCCCGCTGTCGACCCACTGGGGCGGTTCGCAAGCGGTGTTGGTCCCTCCCTCCGTGAGGGTGCAGATCAACCCGACGCCGCACTCTTGCCCTTCCGTGGTGAAGGGACAACAATCGCCGTGGCCGTCCCCCTGCTCGCATTGACCAAAGACGCACGGCTGACTACTAGCCCCCGGCGCAACGCACTGGGCCGCAGTTGGAACCGAGGGCGACGGGAGACCCTGCGTCGACCGGAAAGCCGCGGTGCACGCGTCGAGCTTTGCTGGCGTCAGCGTCGAGCCAGGGGCATTGAATGCGTTCTGGCATATCGGTGCATACTCGGCCTGAACGCGTGCAACGTCCTCGGCGGGAGATCCGGGGCCAGGGCAACCGATGCCTAGAACCGCGGCCGACACGTGGCGGTCGCACGCCGTAAACGCGTGGTCTGTGTTGCCGATGCTGCAGGAGATTGATGCAAGGCAGCTGATCAGCAGGAAGCCAGCGTAATGCCGCCAATACCGTGGCTATCGGTGGCTTAGACAAATAAAAACGAGCTCCATGATCGAATCGCTCCGACTGGGCCTTTCCTTCCTGATCATCGTTTGTTTCGGTTGCCAATTCACTCCAAGGAGGTGTTTTTTCGCTATGGCTCCCGAACGCGCCGCCTACGGCCAAACCTTCGCGACCGCCCGTCGCGCGATCGTCTCGTCGCCGACGATCGATACGACGCCTTCGGTCGCGCACCGCCGTAGCGCTTGGACCAAAGGCGCGCGATCGAACGACGCGAGGACGGAGGGTTGTGCGTCGATGCTCTCGAGCGGCCATTGGGCGTTCGCGAGCGCGAGCGCTCGGGAGACCCACGCATCGGGCGTCGCCAGGCTCAGGTCGTATGTCCGCGCGACGGCCCATCGGCCTCGGTCGAAATCGGCCGCCGTCAGACGACCCGCGCCGGTCAACTCGCTTCGAACGATGCGCAGGGCGGCTTCGAGCCCGCCGTTTTCGACTGCGCCCGACAGATAGAGGACGGAACTGCCGCCCCGGAGCGTCTCCGCGCTGCCACGAAAGCCGTAGCTCACACCGAGGCTCTTGCGAATGACCGCGTCGAGTCGATCGCCGATGACGTGCGCCAGGACGTCTTGCCGCAAAGACTCGTCGGCGTCCGCCGGCGACAGCCGGCATCCGACTCGAATCTCCGCCTGGGTCGCTCCCGGCCGGTGAACGACGATGGCCGCGTGCTCTCCTTGCTCGTCCAGGGCCTCCGGCGACTTGTTCATCGGACCTCCGCCCCACCCGTCGAACGCGCTCTTCGCGAGCCGGAGCGCCTCGGCGGGGTCCATGTCGCCCACGATGACGAGCGTCGCGTTCGACGGGCGAAGCGCGCCCTCGAGCCAGTCGTTCGCGCCGCCCTGGTCGGGGTCTCTGTCCTCTGGCCAGTCGGTGGTGTTCGCGTACGTATGGTGCCCGAAGAGCGCACGCCGAAACGCGCGATCGGCGACGCGCTCGGGCTGCATGGCTTGCTTCTTCGCGTAGTCGCGGTAGTAGCGTTCGAATTCGCGCATCACGTCGTTGTGCACGCGGAGCGACGCGACCTGGTCCGCCAGGATCGTGAGGACGGAACCGAGGCGGGAGGCGATCGTGTGGACCCGGAACGCCAGCTCGTCGCGATCGGCGTATCGACTCATGACCGCACCGTAATTTCGAAGCTCGCCGTGGACGGAACGGCCGGTCGCCGTTGCGAGCGCGAGACCCGCGGCTCCTGGCTGCTCCTCCTCCGCCGTTCCTTGCCGCAGAATGAGCCCCACGGACACCAATCCGGCGATGCCTCGCCTCGCCGACTCGATCGTCAGTCCGTTATCCAATGTCTGGCGCCGAAAGCTCTTGGCGAATCCCACCGGAACCGCGACGCGCGGGATCGATGCGAGGTCATATTGGATCGGACCCGCGTCTGCCTCGCCCCGCGAACCGATTCCTGTCCTCCCCTCGGGCGCACGGCGCTCCGACGGAGTCGGCCGGACGAGGACGATGCGCGCGCGCTCGCGATTGAGATAGGTCTCGTGAAAGTGGGCCAGGTCGCCCCGGCCGACGTCTTTCAGCGCCTGAAGGCTCCGTATGTAGAGCGTGGCGTCGCCCGAGAAGTGCGCATACCGAGCGCGTCCCACGCCGCGCTGCTCGATGTCCTGCACTTCGACCGCCGTCATCGTGAGGATCGCGGCTTTCTGCTGCGCAAACCGGAGCTCCGCCAGGTTGACGGGCTCCCCCTCGCTCCCGAACCAGGCGCGATAAAGCTGGTTGAGGACGTGCTCCGAGGAGCGCTCGGGATTGGCGCCGTCACGCAGCACGACCCTCGCCCAGAGGAGCGACGCCTGCCGACCCGAATCGAGCCCGGCCGAAGATCCCACGATGTCGGCGTCCTCCCGGTTTGCGCCGGCGAGCGCGCCGCGGATGCCGCCCAGCGCGAGGCGCCCCATGTCGCTCGCGTCGGCGAAGCCGCGGGGCAGCGACCACGCGAAGTAGAGCTCGGGAGAAGTGACCCGGCCATCGATCTCGTCGATTCCGCGGAACGCGGGAGGCGCGGGTGGATCGGGCGCCTGCGCAGGAATCCGCGTCGCAGGCCTGGCCGCGACCTCGCCAGGCTGGTTCTCGTTCAGCGACCCCGAGAGCGTCTTCTCGAAAATCCGTTCGATCGAATCGAGGGGGACATCGCCGATGACGAGAAGCGTCATGTCGGAAGGGCGATATTGCGTCCTCACGAATGCGCGCGCATCTTCGAGCGACAGCGAAGACAGGCTCTCGTGCGTGCCGACGACTCCGCGCGCGTATGGGTCCCCGGCCGGGAAAACCATTCGCTGCAGCTCCCCATACACGGCGCCGGCGACGCTGGTCTCTCCCGTCTGGCGTAGCTCGTTCCGTACCACCTCTCGTTCTACGTCGAATGCCGCCTGATCGACGCGCGCGAGCGGATCCAGGATTCGCAGACCCTCGAGCGTCAACATGTCGGCCAGGGCATCGCGCGGACCGTATTCGTAATAGATGGTCGAGTCCCAGCTGGTGTGTCCATTGATTGTGCCCGCGCCGGCCTGCTCGAAGAGGCTCCACATCGTGCGTCCAGGCGTCGCCTGGGCGCGGAACGTGAGGTGCTCGACGAGATGGGCGAGTCCCTCCTTCCCCGGCGGATCGCTCGTCGATCCCGCGCCGACGACGTTGACGATGCCCACGATGGGGGCCGTGTGGTCTTCCTCGACGAGGACGCGCAAGCCGCTGCGAAGCCGAAAGTCGCGCAGGCGGAACTGAGCGGTGGGGGATGCCCCGCCGCCGCGGGAGGCGAGGCCGCTCGCGCAAGAGAGGACGAAGACGCACGCGAGCAGCAGCAATCTCACGATCGCGAGCTCCGCCGCCGCTGCCCGGCGCTGGGATCGCATCCCATTGCGCGCGCCTGCGGCGGTGGAGATGCCAACGCGAGTCTCAGGTGGATGCTGCCAGTGCGCCATCCGATGTCTCTCCATCCTTCCCAGGGCGTCGCTAGTGCCGCCTCTCGCGCGCGTCCCTTGCGCGCGGCTCACGGTCCCCTGAAACCGAACCGCTCCCTTTGCTCTCCCTATCGGCTGCTTTCAAGACTGGTTGCGCGGGATCGACTACCGGCCGACACCATGACTTCGAAAGCTCCCGCGAACGGAGGGCGGCGCAAGCAGGCAAACGTGGACGAAGGGCGTGAGTTCCTCCGATCCACGCACGGGCTCGATTAGTCCGAGGTGCCTGTCGCGACAAGATCGAAAAGCGCCATCGGTGCCCGCCGCCACGCGATGGGTACGCGCCGAGGTAGCACCGCGATTGCGATCACTCGACCTGGAAGGCGACGATCCCGGTGCCCTGCCCGTTGGCGAGGCGGCCGATGCAGCGGCCGACGCCGTTGGTCACGTCCGCCCAGCGCGCGGCGATGTCTTCCATGTCGTACTCGAGCATCGTGCTCCCGTCGCCCGCCGCGTAGAGGAGCGCGCCGGTGTCGGTCGTCGCCAACATCCCGCAGACGAACGGGTTGTCGGCGTCGTCGAGGAAGACGCCTTGCGCCGAGGCCGGCGTCGAGCCGCCCACGGCGTCCTCGCGCGTCCAGAGCGCGTTGCCCGACGTATCGAGCATGTTCGTGAGGTAGTGCGTCTCCGTCGACGAGACGATGCGCGTGCCCGTGACGGCGACGACGTCGCTGACGGAGATGCCGGAGAAGGTGTCCGCCGTGCCGCCGGAGCCGGCCGACCAGAGGACGTTGCCGCTCGTGTCGAGCGCGTACACGGTGATCGCTTTGCCGCCGGAGTTCGTCGTCGTCGCTCCGAAGTACGGCGCGCCGTTGTTGTCGATGTCGAAGAGGACCGCGCCGAAGGGGTCCACCGTGTCGGGTCCCGTCCACGCGAAATCTTGCGTGCCGTCGCTCTCGTACTGCGCGGCGAACGCGTGCGCGGCGTTGCTCGCTCCGCTCCTTCCGGCAACGAGGACCGCGCCGTCTCCCAGGCACCGGACCTTGGTCGACGCGACGAGGCCCGGCGGCGTGACGGACCAGTTGACGTTGCCGGACGCGTCGAAGTCGTACAGGAGCGTGCCGACGACGGCGACGGTCGTGCCGTCCTCGCACAGATCGGCGCCGCCGAACGTGGTCTCGACGTCGCCGTTGAACTCGAAGAGGAGGTTCCCGTCGATGTCGTAGCGCCAGACCCACCCGTGCGGCTGGATGGCTCCCTCTGGGTTGTTGTCGGTGCCGAACTGGCCGCCGACGATGTACCCGGGGTCGTTGACGCGAACGGCGGTTGCGGTGAGGGCCTGGCCGGAGCGCACGCGCCGGTGCGCGGTCTCCTTGCCGTTGACGTCGAAGACGTCGACGTAGGCGGTCGCCGACGCGATGCCCGCGACGTACGTGTTGCCCGAGCCGTCGACCTCTTCCGCCCCCGCCGCGAGGTCGGTGACCTGCGCAAAGAAGAGAGGGACGTTCGGGACGCTGTCGGCTTGACGCGAACTCGAACCGACGTGCGATGCGACGGTTTGCGGCGCGCTGCTGCAGGCGAAGGCGGCGGCGATGGACGTCAAAGCAAGCGCACGAAACGAGGCTCGGTGGAGTCGCATGCACGCCGGGCAAGAGCATCCGACGTGCCTCGATCGACGAGAACACGCGTCGCCGAACATCGAAGATCCATCATCGCGAAAACACTGGGGCGCGCGGCCGCCACGCACGACGCCACGGAGGTCGCCGCGTATATCGCGCGACGGCTGAGTCGGGCGGTCGGTGCGGCGGCCCTGCACCTCGCATGGCGGCACGCCACGGCGCCGCGTGGTTCGTCGCAGGCCTGCCTCCGCTCGGCGTCGGAACGCGGGCGTGACCCGCCGTCGGACGGGGCGTTATGACTCGGACCGCCGTTAAGCGATGATCCGCGGCGTGGGCCGATCGTTTCGAGCAGCGGCGCGTGCCTTCGTCGCGATCGCGACGACGGGCGCGTGCGCGTGCACGAGGAGCGCGACCCCCACTGCGGCTTCCGACGCCGGTCCACGCGCACTCGTCGTTGCCACGGACGCCGCGAACGTCTGCCACGACAACACCGGATGTGGATCCGGCGAGTATTGTGCGTTCGATCCCGGGCTTTGCGGCAAGGGGCAGAAGCCGGGCACATGCCGCCCGAAGCCGTCGACCTGCGCGGGGCTCGCGTACGAGCCGGTGTGCGGCTGCGATCGGAACATCTACGACAACGAGTGCGCCGCGCACACCGCCGGCGTCGACCTCGCCGTGATGGGCCGCTGCGGCGGCAAATTGGCGAACTTTATCCCGTGCGGCAAGCGGTTCTGCGACGTGCGCGAGGACTATTGCGCCATCTATCTGAGCGACGTCTTCGACTTGCCCACGGACTACTTCTGCCGCCCGCTGCCTCCGAGCTGCTTGCCGGGCGACGGCAGCGTGCGCAAGACGTGTGACTGCTTCCCTCCGCACACTGCGTGCCTCAGTTTTTGCGGACCGATGGTCACCGAGGGGCTGCCCGGGTTTCATCTGACCTGCCAGGGCGTGAAGCCCCCCCGTGAGTAGGGCTCCACGCGATCACTGCCAGTCCCAACCTTTCAGCGGCTTCGCCAGATGCTTGCGTCCGAGATCCTGGAATCCCTCGCGGCCGTAGAGGCTGAGGACACGCTCGTGCCCGCGTTTGACCTCGAGCTCCACCGACAGACACCCGCGCGCCTCGGCGCGCGCCACGACCTCCCGCAGCAAGCGCGTGCCGACGCCGAGCTCGCGGCTCTCGGGAGAGACGTACAGCTCCTCGAGCCACGCGACTTCCCCGTCGTGCTCGAGTGGACGTGCGAAGGACACGTAGGCCACACCCATGTGCCGGGAGGCTCTCGCGGCGACGAGCACGATCCCTTGCTCTCCGTGCGAGAGGATACCCTTCAGGGCCGTTACGAGGCGCTCCTGCCGAACGGGAATCTCGTGCTCGCGAAGCTGCGCGGCAAGGAGGGCCGCCACGGCGGGAACGTCGCTCTCGACGAGCGGGCGCACGGCGATGGCGTCGTTGGCGAGGCTCATGACGGCGCAGGACGGTAGCACTCAGGAAGACGCCCGGCGCGCGACGAGCGCGGTTCTCGTCGACGAGGGCACGTTGCCGCCGTAGAACACTCGCCGTGAAGGGAGCGCGGCGCAGCCTGGTCGCGGCGGGAACGGTGCTCGCGGCTTCGAGTGGCGCGCGAGCGGCGGGACCCCTGCCGTCGCTCGCCTGGGAGTCTCCCGCGGAGTGCCCTGATGCCGCGGAGGTCGCGCACCGCGTCGAAGTGCTGCTCGCCGGAAGGGCCGACACGGTCGTGGACGCGCAGGTACGCGTGACGAGGAGCGCCACCGGCTATCGCACAGTCGTGCGCGTCCGGACCGAGCGCGGGCAGGGCGAACGGGTGCTGGACACCGCCAGCTGCGCAGCCGCCGCGGAGGCGAGCGCGCTCGTCATCGCGATGAGCGCGGCACCGGGCGCGCCGTTTTCTGCGGCAGGCGCGGAGGCGAGCGCGTCGCGCCCCGCTGCTGCCGCTCCCGCTGCCGTCGCGCAGACGCCCGCGGTGACCCCCCCTGCAGCAGCGGCGGTCGCGACCCAACCGGCGATCGCGAGTACCCCTTCCTCCGGAGGCGCCGCGCTGGCAACTCCCGCGGAGTCGGCGAAGCCCGGCGATCCCGTCACGCCCTCCACGCCGACCGCACCCGACCGACCGGCCGCCCCCGCGCCGCCAGGGGTCGAAGACGGCGCGGGCCGTCCGCGACGGTTCCGGGCCGGCGCGGGCGCCACCGCCGACACGGCTTCTCTCCCGCAACCGGCCATCGGCCCGACCGTGACGCTATCGGCGCGTCCTCTGGACGTCCTTTCCATCGACCTCTCGGGCACGTACTGGCCGACGCAGACCGCGATGGCGACGAGCACCATCGGCGGCCACTTCGACCTCGTCGACGCTTCCCTGCGCGGCTGTTACGAGCGGCGACTCGGCCTCGACCTCGGGGCGTGCGCCGGATTCTTCGTCGACTGGCTCGAGGGGCGCGGCTTCGGGACGGCGCTACCTCCCGCCCAGGCGCACCAGACCTCCGTCTATGGGGGCCCGCTCGCCGCCGGCAGCGCCCGGTTCGCCTTCACCGACTGGCTGGGCGCACGGCTCCTCGCCGAGGCGGACGTTCCGCTGCGGCGCCAGGCCTTCGTCGTCCTCGGGCTGGACGGCAACGTCCACCGGACGGCCGCCGCCACGGCTCGCCTGGCCCTGAGCCTCGAGGCGACGTTTTGATCATAACTTCGCCCGCCCCCGGCCACTGCCCGACGAAGGCTCCGGACGGTCCGGAGCCCCCCGCGTCTCCCTCGATGCCCGTCGTCTCCGCCGTCACAATGCTTGCCGCGCCGCAGGAGAACGCGGCGGCTCCGGTCGCGACGTTCGACGGTATCTACGCGGAATATTTCGACATGGTGTGGTGTGCGGCGAGGCGCCTCGGCGCGCCGGAGTCAAGTATCGACGACGTGGCGCAGGACGTGTTCCTCGTGCTGCACCGGCGGCTGCCGGATTTCCGGGGCGGGCACGCCTCGTTGCGAAGCTGGATCTACGGCATCGTCTTGCGGGTCGTCCGCAACCACCGGCGCACCTTCCGTCGCAAGCGGGCTTGCTGCGTCCCCCTTGCGCCGGACGTAGGCGACGAAGCGCCGGTACCGTCCGCCGCGCCGGCTCCGTCCGAGGTCGCCGAGCGGAACGAGGCGTTCGCTCATCTCTGCGCGCTGCTCGACGAGCTCGATCAGGACAAGCGGGAGCTCCTGGTGCTCAGCGAGCTCGAAGAGATGACGGCGCCGGAGATCGCGCAGGTCCTCGGCGTCAACGTGCAGACGATCTATTCGCGCTTGCGGATGGCGCGAAAGGCATTCGACGAGGCTTACGCGCGCTACCGGGCGCGCCAGGCACGAACCCACCAGGGGGGCTCATGAGCGTCGGCAAGCCCTCGGACCGCTTGTTCCAGGCCGCGAGGCACGGGGGGAAGCCGAGCGCCGCCGACCGGGCGCGCGTGCGCGAGAAGCTCGAAACGCGGCTGACC